>JAMPXV010000105.1 GCA_023700985.1 Lysobacter sp. | reverse complement strand
CCGATGTTCCTCCTCGCGGGCCTGTGCTTCAGCACGCTCGACGCGACCGCGAAATACCTCATCCAGGAGCACACGCTCTTCATCATCGTGTGGGCGAGGTACGCGGGGCAGATGCTCGTCACCACGCCCATCGCCTGGCGCATGGGCGGCCCGGGCTTCTGGCGCACCCGGCACCTGCGGGTGCAGCTCGTGCGCTCGCTTTGCCTGGTGGTGGCGACGGCCAGCTTCTTCGGGGGCCTTCGCTACCTGCCGCTGGCGGAAGGCTCGGCGATCGCCTTCCTTGCGCCGATGTTCGCCATCGCCCTGTCGATGCCGGTCCTGGGCGAGCGGCCGACGCGCGCAAGGGTGCTATCGGCGGTCCTGGGGTTCGCCGGCATCCTGATCCTCGTGCGGCCCGGGTCCGCAGTATTCCACCCGGCGACGGGGCTCCTCGTGCTGGCCGCGATCTCGAACGCCCTTTACCAGCTCCTCACCCGCAGGCTCCCGCAGGATTCGCCGCACACCACGCTCTTCTACTCGGCGCTGGTGGGCACGGCCCTGCTCTCGCTCGCGCTGCCCTTCGCCGACACGCCCGAGCGGATCACGCTGCGTGACGGCGCCATCCTCGTCGCGCTGGGGCTCCTCGCGGGGCTGGGCCACGGCCTGCTGATCGGCGCCTTCCTGCGCGCGCCGGCCTCGCTCGTCGCACCGTTCACCTACCTGCAGATGATCTGGGCGACGGCCTACGGCTACATCGTGTTCGGCCAGTTGCCCGACGGCCTCTCGGCCCTGGGCATGGCCGTGATCGTCGCGAGCGGCGTGGCGCTCTTCGTCCACGAGTCGCGCCGGCGCCACGTCATCCGAGTCGTGCCTTGAGAATCTCGAGCACCGCGCGGAATCGCGGGTGCTCGCAGCCCTGCAGCCACTCGAAGACGATCATCTCCACGCTCGCGAGCGCGGCCCCGGACTGGCGCAGTCGCCCTAGGGCAAGCTCGTGGTCCGCGGGAAACCGCGTCCCGCAGGCGCTGGCCGCGACCCACACCTTGAAGCCGGCGCGCTGCAGGCCATGCGCCGTCTGCATGAGGCACACGTGCGTCTCGCAGCCGGCCACCACCACGTCCGTCGGCGCGGGCCGCCCCGGCACGCGCAAGGCGTCGGCCAGGCCGTCGGCGCAGCCGTCGAAGTGCATCTTGGCGAGCGTGGCCTCGCAGCGGCGCAGGATCTCGGGCACGTTGGGCCCGAGGCCCTGGGGGTTTTGTTCCGTGCCGACCACGCGGATGCCCAGCTCCCGGGCGCAGTCGGCCAGCCGCGCCGCCTCGGCCACGAGTTGCGCCCCGCCGCGGATGGCAGGCAGGAGCCGCTCCTGGTAGTCCACGAGCACGACGGCGCAGCGCGCGGGATCGAGGATGACGTTCATGCGCGGGGCCTCCTCATGCCAGCAACACGTTCACGATGGCGTTGCCGATGCCCACCAGCGCCGCCCCGGAGATGAGGCCCGCGCAGATCGGCTCGCAGCCCTCCACCCAGAAGTCGTGTCCCTTGGTGCCCGGGGTCGGGTTCCTGCGCTTGGCCAGCCAGAAGATCATCGCGCCCACCCACATCGCGAAGGTGGCCTCCGGCGGCAGCACCACGCCAAGGCCGATGGAGACCGACGAGAGCGGGAAGCGACCCTTGGTCATGATCTTGGCCACCTCGATCGCCACGGCGCAGGCTGCGGCGACGATCATGGAGACGATGGCCGAAGGAGCGAGGCTCGTGAGGCCCTTCGTGATGAGGTCCGCGACCCCCTTCCACTGCAGCGCCGCGGGCATCGCGAACTGCTCCGAGACGATGGTCGCGGTGGAGCGCACGCCATTGGCGTCCGCGGGCAGGAAGAGCAGGAAGTAAAGCGGCACGCAGGCGAGCGCGCCCGCGAAGAGGCCGATCACGTGGCCGATGGCCTGCTGGCGGGGCTTGGCCCCCAGCATGTAGCCGGGCTTGATGTCGGAGAGCAGGTTCGCGGCGTTGGAGGAGATCTCCGCCGTCATGCCCGCCGGGATGAGGTTGCTCGCGGGGTTGGCGCGGTCGATGGCGCCCATCGTGAACTGCGTGATCTTGGAAAGCGCCCCCGTGGGCGTCCACGAGGTGAGCGCCATCGAGTTCGTGCAGATCACCGTGAGCACGAAGATGAGCGGCAGCGACACCAGCGCGAGGAGCCAGGGCACGCCGAAGAACTCGTGCGTGATCCAGACGCCGATCGCGCTGAAGATGGGCACGCCGACCCACGACATCCACAGGGGAAGCTCGATGCCCGCGAGCACGTCCGTGCCCTTGTCCTTAGCGCCGCCCTTGAGCGAGCGCCAGGCGCTCCGGAACAGCTCGGGGCGCCCGGCGAGGCTCACCAGCGAGCCCACGACCATCATGGTGACGCCCCACCACAGCGACCACTGGTTCACGATCTCGGCGCGGTTGATGGGGATCGCGGCGCCCGTGGCCGACACGCGCGGCACGATGTCGCCGGCGCTGATCATGATGGGGGCGAGGATCGCGAAGTTCACGAAGGCGCCCAGCAGGCAGCTCGTGGCGATGGCGATGCCCATGAGGCCGCCCACGCCCAGCATAGCCGCGTCCAGCGTGAGGCGAAGCCCGAGCGTGCGGATGTCGGTGCCGAGGATGCTGGGGATCCACCAGCCCGACTTGGCCGCCGCGGCGTAGTAGTACGCGTCCAGCCGCTCGGAGAAGTGCCAGGGCTCCTTGAGCCCCAGCCAGCGGTCCATCATCAGCAGCTTGAACTGGACCAGCTTCATCCAGCCGTCGCTCACGATCATCTGGTAGGCGCCGGCAGCGACCGCCGTCCAGCCCAGGAGCCTCGCCTTGAACATGCCGGCGGTGGCCGCCCCCGTGTAGAGCGCGTCCAGCACCACGCCGCAGGCGCGGCCCTCGGGGAACGGCAGCTGCTCGTCGTTGATGAAGCGCCGCTTCATCGGGAAGGCGAGGAGCACGCCGATCACCGAGATCACGATCATCCACACGACCATCTGCCACCAGGGGACGATGCGCTCGGTGACCAGCATGTAGGCGGCGAAGCTCGAGGTGAGCGGCGTCACCACGTAGCCCGCCGCCGTGGCGATCGACTGCGTGCAGTTGTTCTCGAGGATGGTGTAGTCGGTCGCCAGGCCCGCGCCGTTCATGATGCGGAAGAGGGCGAAGGCGAGGATCACGGACGTGAGGCCCACGCCGATGGTGATGCCCGTCTTGCCGGCGATGTAGAGCCCCGTGGCCGCCAGCGCCCCGCCCAGCAGGAACCCCGTGATGCCCGAGCGGATCGTGAGCTGCGGCATGTCGCCGCGGTAGACGTTCGCGAACCACCACTGGTCCTTCTGCTCCCGCGTCCAGGAGCGGACCTGCTGTTCGTCGAGCTGGATGAGCGCCATGCGTCCTCGCGTTCCCTTTGCCGGACGCGAGAATACCCTAACGAAGGCTCAGCCGGCGCTGCGTCTCGGCGGTGAACTCCTCCATCTCGGGGTCGAGCGCGCTTCGCGACGAGACGATGCCGATGGGCTCGCCGTTCTCGACCACGGGCACGTGGCGGAAGCCGTTGTCGTGCATGAGCAGCAGCGCCCGCCCGAAGATCTCGTCGGGGGGCACGCAGATCGGGTCCGCCGTCATCACCTCGCCGATGGTGGTGGTCGCCACGTCGCGGCCCTCGGCGACCACGCGGAAGACGGCGTCGCGCTCGGTGAAGATGCCGACCAGGAGCTTCCCCTCGACCACCATGATGGCGCCGACGTTCTTCTTCGCCATCAGCTTGGCGGCCTTGGCGACGGTCGTGCCGGGCGGCGCGACCAGGAGCTTCTTGCGCTCCATCACGCTCTTTACCCGCATGCTGTACATGGGAATCCTCCTCCAGCCTTGTCCGGTCGAGGCTAGAGGGCCGGGTCGCCTCCCGGCTTGACGAGGATCAACTCCCGGGGTTTCCGCGCCAGGCGATGCGGTAGATGGCGTCGGCGTGGTCGTCCGAGACGAGAAGCGCCCCGTCGGGCATCACCTGGACGTCCACCGGGCGGCCCCAGGCCTTGTCGGTGGCGGTGTCGAGGAAGCCCTCGGCGAAGACGCCGTAGTCGACGACCTTGCCGCCCTCGACCTTCGCCCGCATGAGGCGGTAGCCGCTCTTCTTCGAGCGGTTCCAGGAGCCGTGCTCGGCGATGAAGATCTGGTTCCGGTACTCCGCCGGGAACATGGCGCCGGTGTAGAAGCGCATGCCCAGGGAGGCCACGTGCGCGCCGAACTTCTGCGCGGGCGGCGCGAACTCGGCGCACTTGCGGCCCTTGCCGAAATCCGGGTCGGGAATGTCGCCCCCGTGGCAGTAGGGGAAGCCGAAGTGCATGCCGGCGCGCGGGGCGTGGTTCAGCTCGTCGGGCGGCACGTCGTCGCCCATCATGTCGCGGCCGTTGTCGGTGAACCACAGTTCCTTCGTCTGCGGGTGCCAGTCGAAGCCCACGGTGTTCCTCACGCCGCGGGCCACGACCTCCATCGCCGACCCGTCGGGCTTGAGCCGCGTGATGGTCGCGTAGGGGTCCTCGCGGTCGCAGACGTTGCAGGGCGCGCCCACCGGGACGTAGAGCCAGCCGTCCGGGCCGAAGCGGATGAATTTCCAGCCGTGGTGGCGGTCGGTGGGGTACTTGTCGTACACGAGCACGGGCTTGGGCGCCTTCGGCAGGCTCGCCTCGATGGCGTCGTAGCGCCAGACGCGGCTCACCTCGGCCACGAAGAGCGCGCCGTCCTTGAGCGCCACGCCGTTGGGCATGTTGAGGCCGGTGGCGATCGTCACGGTCTCCAGCGCCTTCTTGCCGTCGTGGCGGATGGCGTAGACGTTGCCGGCCGAGCGCGTGGAGACGAAGAGCCAGCCCTTCTCGCCCAGCGCCATGGAGCGCGCGTTCTTCACGCCCTCGGCGAACACGGTGATCTCGAAGCCCGGCGGGAGCGTCACGCGCTCGATGGGCGGCGCCGCGCTCGCCGCGACAGCGGCGATTGCAAATGCGAAAGCCAGCAGGTACCTGGTCATGGGGATAGTCCTTCTGTTTCGGGAAAGTTCGTTACGCGGAAAAGGGGTCAGATCCCTTTTTCCGCGAAGAAAAAGGGATCTGACCCCTTTTCCGCGCAGTTCGTTCCGGCGGGGCTAGGCGCTCACGAAGCGCAGCTCGGAGGCCGGGACGGCGAGTGCGACGGGCGTGCCGGGCTCGATGGGCTGGCGGCCTCGGGCGTGCGGGACATCCGCCGTCACCGTGGCCTCGCCCACGCGGATCTCGTAGCGCAGGAACTCGCCCAGGAACTCGGCGTTCTCGACGGCGCCGCGAAGCGCCAGGTCGTCGGGGCCGCCCTCCCTTTCCGCCACGCTCACCGCGTGCGGCCGGAACGCGAGGTCGAAGGAGCCGGTCGGCGGCTCAAGCCCCGCGGGCAGCGACACGTCCCCCAGCGTCGGCGAGGCGAAGCGCAGCTTGCCGCCCTCGCGACGGAAGTCGCCCGCGAACAGGTTCACAGAGCCCACGAACTGCGCGACGAAGCGGTTCACCGGGAAGTCGAAGAGCTCCATGGGCGTGCCCACCTGCTGGATCACGCCGTCGTCCATCACGGCCACGCGGTGGCAGGTCGTGAGCGCCTCGATCTGGTCGTGGGTCACGAAGATGGTGGTGATGCCCAGGCGCCGCTGCAGCTTCACCAGCTCCTGGCGCGTCTGCACGCGCAGCTTCGCGTCGAGGTTCGAGAGCGGCTCGTCCAGCAGCAGCACCTGCGGCTCGATGGCGAGCGTGCGCGCGATGGCCACGCGCTGCTGCTGCCCGCCGGAGAGCTGTCCCGGCCGGCGCGCGCCGAGTTCCCCCAGTCCCACGAGGTCCAGCGCCGCCTTCACCTTCTCGCGGATCTGCGCGCGGGGGAACTTCCTCTCCTCGAGACCGAAGGCGACGTTCTGGTCCACGGTCATGTGCGGCCACAGGGCGTAGTTCTGGAACACCATGCCGACGTTGCGCTTCCAGGGCGGCGTGCCGGTCACGTCCCGGCCGCCGATGAGCACCTCGCCCTTCTGGTGCTGGTTGAACCCCGCGATGAGGCGCAGCAGCGTGGACTTGCCCGAGCCCGAGGGGCCCAGCAGCGCGAAGAACTCGCCGGGCTCGACCGTCACGCTGATGTCCTTGAGCACCTGCGTGGCGCCGAAGGCGAGTGCGACGTGGCGGATTTCGACGCCGACCGGGTTCATTTGCCACCTCCGGACTGGTGCGGCGAGTTGGCCGCGACGAGACGGTGCGAAAGGTAGGTGCCGAAGGCCACGAGCGCCACGGCGATCACGCCGAGTGCCGCGCCGGGGCCGCGCCCCAGCACCGACTGGAAGTAGAGATAGATGCCGTAGGACATGGGCGCGAGGCTCTCGCGGCTGGTGAGGAGGATGGTCTCCGAGATCTCGGCCGCGGCCGTGATGAAGCTCGTCACGAAGCCGGCGAGGATGCCGCCCATCATGAGGGGGATCACCACGCGCCGGATCGTGCTCCAGCGGCCGGCGCCCAGGTTCTCGGCCGCCTCCTCGAGCGCCGGGTGCACCTGCGTGAGCGCCGCCATGCATGAGCGCAGCGCGTACGGCAGTCGCCGCACCGCGTAGGCGAGCACGAAGATGACCCAGCTCGCGGTGAGCGCGCCGCCGCCGAACGGCAGCTCCACGCCCTTGAAGGTGCGGAGATACCCGATGCCCAGCACGAGCCCGGGCATGGCGAGCGCCACGGTGACCAGGTGGTCGAGGATCTGGCGCCCGGGCAGCTTCGTGCGCAGCACGATGTAGGCGATGGCGGTCCCGATCACCACGTCGATGAGGGCGGCGAGTCCGCAGTAAAGGAACGTGTTCCAGATCATCTGCTTCGATTCCGTGAACACGGTGGCGAAGTGGCCCAGCGTGAACTGCTCCGGCAGCACGGTGAAGCTCCACACCTTGGAGAACGACAGCAGCAGGATCCCCAGGTGCGGCGAGAGGACGAGCAGCAGCATGCCGCCGATCCACCCGTAGGCGAGGAAGGTCTGCCAGGGAGTGAGCTTGCGCTTGGGGGCCTGCACGCCGCCGCGCGAGACGAGCGCGTAGTCGCGCCGCTTCACGAACCACCACGAGCCGCCCATGGCGCCGATGGAGAAGGCCACCAGGATCACGCAGATCACGTAGCCGATGGGGTCCTCCAGGCCGATGGAGGTCACGCGCAGGTACGCCTGCGGGGCGAGCATGTTGGTGACGTTCAGCACGAGCGGCGTGCCCAGGTCGTCGAACACCTTGATGAAGACGAGCGAGGCGCCGGCCACGTAGCCGGGCATCGAGAGCGGGAAGACCACCTTCATGAAGAGCCGCCATCCCGAGGCGCCGAGGTTCTGCGCGGCCTCCTCCATGGAGGAATCGATGTTGGCGAGCGCGGCCGAAAGGTTGAGCAGGATGAACGGGAAGTAGTGCAGCGTCTCCACGAAGATCACGCCGTTGAGCCCGTCCATGAGGGGCAGCGTGACGCCGAAGGCATCCTTCAGCAGGAGGTTCACGGAACCGGATCGCCCGAAGAGCAGTTGCATCGCCGCCGCGCCCACGAAGGCCGGCATCACCAGCGGCAGCACGCCCAGGGTCTGGACGAGGATCGCGCCGCGGAACTGGAAGCGGACGGTGAGGTAGGCGAGCGGCACGGCGATGAGCGTGCCCAGGCCCACCGTCATGCCCGCCACGTAGAGGCTGTTGGCGAAGGACTCGCGCATGAGCGAGATCTCGGAGAAAGCCGAGAAGTGCGCCAGCGTGAACCCGCCCTGGCCGTCGGAGAAGGCGGTGTAGACCACCGCCACGACGGGGATGACGAGGAAGGCGACGAGGAACGCGGCGATCGCGAGGGCGATCGCCACTATTCCCGGGTGCGTGCGGAGCTGGATCCCCGTCGTCACGGGGATGACGGCCCTTGGGCTCCCATGCGGGCCGTCACTTCGCGCTGCTGGCCAGCTCGGCGGCCTTCGCGTAGTTGGCCTTGGACTTCGCGGCCCACTCCTCCTCGACCTTCGCCTTGGCCTTGGAGGCCTCGGCATCCGTCTTCTTGGCCTTGAAGAGCGCCAGGAGCTTCGCGTCGGCGGCCTGCTTCTCGTCGACCACCGGCGTGAGCAGGAGCTTCCTCGCCTCGTCGAGCTGGGCGCTCTTCTTCCCGCCCATGCGCTTGTCGGCGTCGTTGATCGCCTTCATCGCGGCCGCGAGCTCCTTGTGGCGGAAGGTGATCTGCTGGTCGAAGAGCGAGACCACGACGTAGTAGCGCGATTCCGAGAGGTTGGAGTCGAAGTTCACCTTCGCCTGGATCTGGCCGCCGAAGGGGTTCGGGTAGCCCGCGGGCGCCTTGGCGTAGACCGAGGGCAGCACCGGCAGGCGGCTGATCTTCGGGTCGAGGAGCAGCATCTGCCCTTCCTCGGAGAGGGTGTAATCGATGAAGCGCATGCCGGCGTCCTTCGCCTTGGCGCCGTCGATGAGCGCGATGTTGGCCGGGACGATCGCCGTGACCGACGGGTAGACGAACTCGACGGGCAGGCCCGAGTTCTTGGCCGCCAGGCCGAAGAAGTCGATGACCAGGCCGATGCCGAACTGGCCGTTGTTCACGCCGTCGGGCACGCCGAAGCTGCGTTCCGTGATGGCGGCGCTGTTGGCGCAGATGGCGAGCAGTTGCTCCCAGCCCTTGTTCCAGCCCTCGCCCTGCAGGATCGTCTCGACGGTGAGGTGCGTGGTGCCGGAGCGCGACGGGCTGGAGATGGCGAGGTGGCCGAAGTACACCGGCTTCACGAGGTCGGCCCATTCCTTCGGCTCGGGCAGGTTGTTGGCCTTCACGTAGCGCGTGTTCCACATGAGGCCGTAGCCGGCGAGCGCCTGGCCGCGGTAGAAGCCCTGGGGGTCGTTCACCGGGTAGTTGCCGACCTTCGCGGGGATCGCCGGGTTGCCGGGGCCGATCTTCTGCAGGAGGTTCGCGTTCGCGAGCACCTCGAAGGCGTCCGGCGCGGAGGCCCAGAAGACGTCGGGGCGGGAACCCGCGGCCTGCTCGCGCACGTAGGCGATGCCGGCGGCGGTGTTCTTGTTGAGGATCTCGACCTTGTCGTTCGGGTACTTGGCCTCGAAGGCCTTCTTGTAGGCCGTGGTGATTTCCTTGGGGAAGGACGTCACCACCGTCACGGTGTCGGCGGCGGCGGCGAACGGCAGGCAGGCGAGGGCGATCGCCAGGGCGCGGATGGCGGGCTTCTTCATGGGTTTCCTCCAGGGTGGACTTGTTGGACGTTTGGCCCGATTCTAGCAGCCGTTCCGCTCTGGAAGCCCTCCCGTGTCCCCTGCATGCGGGCCGTTCCCATCAGGAGTCGCAATGACCGAACTTGTATTCCGCGACGACGCCTACGCCCGCTCCTGCCGGGCCCGCGTCGTGGCCGTCACCCCCGCCGGCATCGAGCTGGACCGCACCGTCTTCTATCCCACCGGCGGCGGCCAGCCCGGCGACTCGGGAACGCTCGCCCGCGCCGACGGCACCGTCGTGCGCATCGCGAACGCCGTGAAGGGCGAGGGTGCCGACACCGTGCTGCACGTCCCTGCGCCCGGAGAGCCCGCCCCGGCGCCCGGCGAGGAGGTGGAGGCCGTCCTGGACTGGGACCGGCGCTACCGCCACATGCGCTTCCATACGGCGCTGCACCTCCTTTGCGCCGTCGTCCCCGCACCCGTCACGGGCGGCCAGGTGGCCCACGACAAGGCGCGGCTCGACTTCGACATCGAGATGGAAAAGCTGGTGAAGGAGACGATCGAGGCGGAACTGAACCGCCTGGTGGCCGAGGGGCACCCGGTGCGCCCGCGCTGGATCTCCGATGCCGAGCTCGACGCCCGCCCGGAGCTGGTGCGCACGATGTCGGTACAGCCGCCGCGCGGGCAGGGCGGCGTGCGCGTGCTGGAGATCGAGGGGGTGGACCTGCAGCCCTGCGGCGGCACCCACGTGGCCGGCACGGCCGAGGTGGGCCGGCTCGCGGTGGTGAAGATCCGCAGCGAGGGCGCCCGCAACCGCCGCGTGATCCTCGGCTTCGCCTGAGGCGCGCCGCCGATTCGTTTAGGATTGCCGTCACTTTCAGCCCGAGGAGCGCATCGATGCAGGAATCCGACACCGGCGAGCCGGAGAAGAAGAAGGACGCGGCGAAGGAGCCGCCGCCCGCCGACAGGATCGTCGTCACCCGCCACCGCGCGCGGCTCGCGGGCCGCGATCTCGACTACACCGTCACCTGCGGCACCATCGTCCTGCACGAGGAATCCGAGAAGGAGGGCAAGGCCGAGGCCGACAAGCCGCGCGCCAGCGTCTTCTTCGTGGCCTATACGCTCGACGGCGCCGGGCCCGAGTCGCGGCCGGTGACCTTCTCGTTCAACGGCGGCCCCGGCTCGAGCTCCGTGTGGCTGCACCTGGGCCTGCTGGGCCCGAAGCGCGTGGAGCTGGACGACGAGGGGCGCGCGCCCCCGCCGCCGGGGCGCCTCGTCGACAACGATTTCTCGCTCCTGGACCGCTCCGACCTCGTGTTCATCGACCCGGTGGGCACCGGCTACAGCCGCATGGTCGCCGGCGAGAAGGTCGCCGAGTTCCACGACTACAAGCGCGACCTGGAGAGCGTGGGCGAGTTCATCCGCCTCTACTGCTCGCGTTACGGGCGCTGGGCGAGCCCCAAGTACCTCATCGGCGAGTCCTACGGCACGACGCGCGCGGCCGGGCTTTCCGGGCACCTGCTCGAGCGCCACGGCATGTACCTGAACGGCATCATGCTCGTGTCCTGCGCGCTCGACTTCACGGTGCTGCGATTCGAGGCGAACAACGACCTGCCGCCGGTGCTCTTCCTGCCGACCTATGCGGCCACCGCCTGGCACCACCGCAAGCTCGCGCCGGAACTGCTGGCGTTGCCCCTGCGCGAGTTGCTGGACGAGGTCGAGGCCTTCGCGGGCGGCGAGTACGCGGCGGCGCTGTTCAAGGGCGCGAAGCTCGCCGCCGCCGAGCGCACGGTGATCGCGGCGAAGGTGGCGCGCTACACGGGCCTCGCGCCCGAATATGTCGAGCGCACCAACCTGCGCGTGCAGATCCACCGCTTCTGCAAGGAGCTGCTGCGCGCCGAGGGCCGCACCGTGGGCCGCCTCGACAGCCGCTTCACCGGCGTCGACCGCGACTCCGCGGGCGAGCACTTCGAGTTCGACCCGGGGTTCTCGGAGATCTACGGCGCCTACGCCGCGGCGATGAACGACTACGTGCGCCGCTCGCTCGGGTTCGAGGCCGACGCGCCCTACGAGGTCTTGAGGGGCCTCTACCTCAACTGGGGCTGGAAGGACTTCGCCAACCGCTACGCCTTCGCGGGCGAGCCGCTGCGCAAGGCCCTGGCGATGAACCCGCACATGCGCGTGCTCGTGGCCAACGGCTACTACGACTTCGCGACACCGCACTTCGCGAGCGACTACACCTTCGACCACCTGGGCGTGGACGCGAGCCTGCGCGGCAACTTCACCGTCGGCTACTACGAGGCCGGGCACATGATGTACGTGCACAAGCCCTCGCTCGAGCGCCTGGCCAGGGACCTGCGCGAGTTCGTCTCGCCCTAGCAAGACCCGAAAAAGGGGTCAGAGTCATTTCCCGGGAAATGACTCTGACCCCTTTTCGGCATGACGGGCGAGGGCCCAGTGGACGTGCTCCTTGACGAGCGGGTCGGGATCGCCGGCGCGGCTGCGCAGCGCGTTGACGACTTGGGGCGTGGTGGGAGCGTTGCCCAGCGCCACGGCGATGTTGCGCAACCAGCGGGCGTGGCCGATGCGGCGGATGGCGGAGCCCTCGAGGCGCGCGTCGAAGTCGTCCCTGGACCAGGAGAAGAGCTCGACGAGGGTGGCGGCGTCGAGGGCGTTGCGCACCGCGAAGTCCGGTACCTG
>JAMPXV010000104.1 GCA_023700985.1 Lysobacter sp. | reverse complement strand
CGGCGATGCAGGTGCCACAGGCGGGGGTGCGAAATCAGGGGCGCGCACCACTGCAGCCAGCGGTGGCCGCGGATGCTCTCGGGCGAGGGGAATGCCTTCCTGAGCCTGCGTCGGATCATGCCTTGCGGGGGCCTTGCGCGTCGCCATCGGGGCGGAACCTTCCATTGTGGCCAATGCCGGGGGCTATGTCACCCGGGACGGCTTGTCGGCGAACGCGACGCCGGCGCGTTATCCGGGGTATGCACCGGACCGCCGCGACGATGCGGTTCGCGGAGGTCCCTGCCTTGCGCCTATTTTCCCTCGGTTTCCTCGCGGGCACCGCCTGGCTGCAGCAGGCGGCCGCGCTGCCCGACATGCGCGTCATCGGGCTGGCCGGCGCGTTCGTCCTCGCCTCGCGGCTGGCGGGTGGCTGGGCGCGCGCTGCCCTGGTCGTGGCGGCGGGGCTCGCGGCCGGCTACGACCTCGCGGGCTGGCGGGCGCAGGCGCGCCTCGCGGACGGGCTGCCCGCCGCGTGGGAGGGCCGCGACATCGAGATCGAAGGCGTGGTGGCCGGCTTGCCGCAGGAGGGCCCGCGAGGCACGCGCCTTCTCGTCGAGCCGAGGCTCGTGGTCACCGCGGGAGCGACGGTGCCTTCGCGGATCGCGCTCACCTGGTATGCCGCGCGCGACGCGAAGTCCGGCGCCAGCGAGCCCCCGCCCGACATCCGCGCCGGCGAGCGCTGGCGCTTCATGGTCCGGCTCAAGCGCCCGCGCGGGCTGGCCAACCCGCACGCGTTCGACTTCGAGCCCTGGGCGCTCGCGCGCGGCATCCGCGCCACTGGCTACGTGCGCACCGCGCCCGCGCCGCGGCGCATCGCGGAACACGAAGCCGGCTGGCCGCAGAGCGTGCACCGCGCGCGCGGCGACGTCCGCGACGCGATGCGCGCCACGCTCGGCGAGGCGCGGCTGGCCGGCGTGCTGGTGGCGCTCGCCATCGGCGACCAGGATTCGATCGACGCCCGGGACTGGGAGACGTTCTGGCGCACCGGCATCGGCCACCTCGTGAGCATCTCGGGGCTGCACGTCACGATGTTCGCCGCCCTCGCGTTCGTCCTGGTGCGCTTCGCGTGGCTGCGGGTGCCCGCGCTCGCCCTCGCCACGCCGGCGCGCAAGGCCGGGGCCGTCGCGGGGTTCGTCGCGGCGGCGGCCTACACGCTTCTCGCGGGATTCGGCGTCCCCGCGCAGCGCACGCTCGTCATGCTGGGCGTGGCCGCGGCGAGCGTGGTGGCGGACCGGCACGCCTCGCCCTCGCGCGTGCTGGCCGCGGCGGTCCTGGCCGTGCTCCTGGTCGATCCCTGGGCGGTGATGGCGCCCGGGTTCTGGCTGTCGTTCGGGGCCGTGGGCGCGATCTTCTTCGCCCTGGGGCTGCGTGCCGCGGCGCCCGGTGCCGCGCGCGGCGCCGTGGTCACGCAAGTCGCCGTGACGCTCGCCCTGTGGCCGATCCTCGCCGCGCTCTTCGGCGAGGTCGCGCTCGTCTCGCCGGTGGCCAACGCGGTGGCGATCCCGCTGGTGAGCCTCGTGGTGGTGCCGCTCACGCTCGCCGGGGCGTTGCTTCCGCTTCCTTCGCTCCTGGTCCTCGCGCATGCGCTGCTGGAGGCGGCGATGGGACCGCTGGAATGGCTGGCATCGCTGCCCGGCGCGGTGCACGAGGTCGCCGCGCCGCCCGCCATGGCCGTGGCGTTCGCGCTCGCCGGGGCGGGACTCCTGCTGGCCCCGCGGGGCGTGCCGCTGCGCGCGGCCGGCCTGGCGCTCCTCCTGCCCCTGGTCCTTCACCGCGCCCCCGCACCGGCGCCGGGCGAGGCCTGGGTCGACGTCCTGGACGTGGGGCAGGGGCTCGCGGTGGTGGTGCGAACCGCGACGCGCGCGCTGGCCTATGACACGGGCCCCTCGTGGAGCCCGGATTCGGACAGCGGCAGCCGCATCGTCGTGCCCTACCTGCGCGGCGAGGGGGTGCGACGCCTCGACGGGCTCGTCGTCACGCATGCCGACGACGACCATGCCGGCGGGGTCGCGTCGGTGGCGAGGTCGCGCGAGCCGCCGTGGCTCCTGTCGACGCTGCGCGAGGACGACGCCCGCCACGGCCTGGTGCCGGAATCGGCTCCCTGCCTCGCGGGGACGCGCTGGGAATGGGACGGAGTCTCCTTCGAGGTGCTCCACCCGCCGCCCGATGCGCTGCGCGACCGGCGGCGCGAGAACGACCGATCCTGCGTGATCCGCGTGGCCTCGCGGGGCGGGGCGGCGCTCCTCGCGGCGGACATCGAGCGCCAGGCGGAAGCGGAGATCGTGGGGCGGGAGGCGGACAGGCTGCGCGCCGACGTCCTGGTCGTGCCGCACCACGGCTCGCGCACGTCCTCCACGCCGGCGTTCGTGGCTTCCGTGTCGCCCTCGGTGGCGCTCATCTCCGCCGGCTGGCGAAACCGCTTCCGCCAGCCCGCGCCCGAGGTCGTGGCGCGATACCAGGCCCGGGGCGCGGCCATCCTGCGCACCGACCTGCACGGGGCCCTGCGCGCGCGCCTGCCGGCGGACGAGGGGCGACCGGTGGAGGCCTACCCCCTCGTATCCCGGGCACGCTACTGGACCGACAGGCGCCCGCTGCCGCGATGACGGCGGAACTTTCGCGCCTCCCGGCCGTTCTACCTTGCTCGCCGCGAGAGGCCGCCCGCGTTACCCTTCGCGACCCGGACGTTGTCCTTCCGATGCAGGAGCCGCCGATGCGCCACGACCGCCGCCATGCCCTCGCCAGCCTGGGCGCCCTAGCCCTCACGCCGTGGCTGCCGGCCCACGCGCAGGCCCGGGAGCGCCCCGTCACCCCGCCGCTCGCCGAGGGGCCGTTCTACCCGCGCGCCTTTCCCGCGGACCGCGATGCGGACCTCACGCGCGTGGCCGGCCAGCCGGGCCGCGCGGCGGGCACGCCGCTGGAATTCTCCGGGCGCCTCCTGGACACACGCGGGCGGCCGCTGGCCGGGCGCGCGATCGAGATCTGGCACTGCGACGAATTCGGGCAGTACCACCATGTCGGCGCGCCGGGGGGCTCGGGCGACGCCGCCTTCCAGGGCTGGGGCGAGGCCACGGCGGACGGCGAGGGCCGCTTCGCCTTCCTCACCATCAAGCCGCCGCCCTATCCGGGGCGCACGCCGCACATCCACTTCACGGTGCGCGACGGCCGGCGGCGCGTGCTCACCTCGCAGGCCTTCTTCGAGGGCGAGCGCGCCAACGAGCGCGACTTCCTCTACCGCGGCCTAGGGCGCGGGGCGGGGCTGCTGACCATGAGGCTGGAGAGCGCGGGGGAGGGACTTCGCGGCGCGCTGGAGCTGGTGCTAGGCGGCTGACACCGGCGCCTTGCGCAGATCCAGGGTGTGCGGGAAGCGCGGGTTGGGCGCCTCCTCCGGAAGCTCCATCGGCCCCGGCGTGTGGCCCATCGCCTCGAAGCGCGCCACGCGGCGTGCCTCGGCCTCGAGCGCGTTCACCGGGAAGGTCTCGTAGCTGCGCCCGCCGGGGTGCGCCACGTGGTAGGTGCAGCCGCCGATCGATCGGCCGTTCCAGAGGTCCACCACGTCGAACACCAGGGGCGCTTGGGGCGGGATCGTCGGGTGCAGCGCCGAGGGCGGCTCCCACGCCTTGTAGCGCACCGCGGCCACGTACTCGCCGGGCACGCCCGTGGCCGCGAGCGGCACGCGCCTGCCGTTGCACGCGATGGCGTAGCGCGCCGTGTTGAGGTGGGAGGCGCGCACCTGCAGGCGCTCCACCGAGGAGTCGACGAAGCGCGCGGTGGCGCTCTGCGTGACTTCCTCGCCGAGCACGTGCCACGGCTCGATGGCCTGGCGGATCTCGAGCTCGATGCCCTCGTAGGAGACGGTCCCGAAGCGCGGAAATCGGAACTCGAGGAAGGGCGCGAACCACTCCAGCCGGAAGTCGTAGCCGGCGCCCTGGAGGTCGTCGACCACGTGGCGCAGGTCCTGGGTGACGAAGTGCGGGAGCATGAACGCGTCGTGCAGCCGCGTTCCCCAGTCGACGAGGCGCTCCCTGAACGGCGCGCGCCAGAAGCGCGCGACGAGGGCCCTCAGCAGCAGCATCTGCGCGAGGCTCATGCGCGCGTGCGGCGGCATCTCGAAGGCGCGGAACTCCAGCAGCCCCAGCCGGCCCGTGGCGCTGCCCGGCGCGTAGAGCTTGTCGATCGAGAATTCCGCGCGGTGCGTGTTGCCGGTGAGGTCGACGAGGAAGTTGCGCAGGATCCGGTCCACCAGCCAGGGCTTCTCGTTGGTCTCCCCGGCCGGGAAGGTGGCCTCCATCTGCTCGAAGGCGATGGCGAGCTCGTAGAGCGCGTCGTCGCGCGCCTCGTCCACGCGCGGGCTCTGGCTCGTCGGCCCGATGAAGAGCCCCGAGAAGAGGTACGAGAGGGCGGGGTGCACCTGCCAGTAGGTGATGAGGGAGCGCAGCAGGTCGGGGCGGCGCAGCAGCGGGCTGTCCGCCGCCGTCGGCCCGCCGATGGTGACGTGGTTGCCGCCCCCGGTGCCGGTGTGGCGCCCGTCGAGCATGAACTTCTCGGTGCCCAGGCGCGCCAGGCGGGCCTCCTCGTAGAGGATGGTCACGTGGTGCGCCAGCTCGTCCCAGTCGGATGCGGGGTGGATGTTCACCTCGATCACGCCGGGATCCGGGGTGATGGCGAAGCGCGCGATGCGCGGGTCGCCGGGCGGCGGGTAGCCCTCGAGGCGCACCGGCCGGGCCAGCGCCCGCGACGCCGCCTCGACCGCGGCGACCAGCGAGACGAAATCCTCCGCGCTCGCGACGGGCGGCAGGAAGATGTACAGCCGGCCCTCGCGTGCCTCGACGCATAGCGCGGTCTTCACCACGTCCTTCGCGGCCGTCTTTTCCGAGGACGCGCCGCGGCGGGCGGAGGCGGAACGCGCCGGCTTGCGCTTGCCGAGCGCGTCCCGGCGCTCGAAGGGATCGGTGGCGATGACGGGCTCCTCGTCCCCGGGAAGCACCGCCGGCAGCGAGGCGAGCGGCAGGCGATAGCCCATCGGCGAATCGCCCTCGAGGAGGAATACGTGCCCGCGCCGCAGCGGCCAGCGCGAGCTGGCCCATTTCGTCGCGCCGGAGGGCCTGGCCCGCGCGACGGGCTTCAGGGGAATCACGAAGCCGACGGCTTCGCCCAGCCCGCCCGCGAGCTGCGCGGCCAGCTTCGAGCGCACGGCGGCGTCGGCCAGGTTCTCCGCGAGCGGGTCGAGATCCGCAGGCAGGTTCGTCTCGTCGCGCAGCACCTTCCACGGGTCGTCGTAGGCGGGCAGCACGAAATCCGCCGCGAGGCCCAGCGCCTGCGCGAGCTCGGTGGCGAAGCGCCTCGCGTCCTCGTGCGTGGCCGCGGGCGCCCCGGGGGAACCCGCGGCGGCGGCATCCT
Organism: Lysobacter sp.; assembly: GCA_023700985.1. GTDB lineage: Bacteria > Pseudomonadota > Gammaproteobacteria > Burkholderiales > Usitatibacteraceae > FEB-7. The sequence continues at coordinate 6,492 of JAMPXV010000104.1, read as the reverse complement.
CCGTCCAGAGAGGCGTGCCGTCGCGCCGCCAGAAGCAGGAGAGCGCCCAGCGCGGGAGTTCCTCGCCGGGGTACCACTTGCCCTGGCCGAAGTGCAGCACCCCTCCGGGCGCGAAGCGCCGGCGCAGGCGCTCGAGGAGGTCGACGGCCAGTTCGTGCTTGCGCGGCGAGTGCGCGGCGAAGTTCCACTCGGGGCCGTCCATGTCGTCGACGGACACGAACGTGGGCTCGCCGCCCATGGTGAGGCGCACGTCGCCGTCCGCCAGCTCGCGGTCGACGCGCCGGCCCAGCGCCTCGACGGCGGCCCACTGCGCATCGTCGAAGGGGCGGGTGACGCGCGGATCCTCGTGGATGCGCGTCACCTTCATCTCGAAGGCGAGCTCGGATCGGCAGACGTCGGTGTAGCCGGTCACGGGCGCCGCGCTCGAGGGCAGCGCCGTGCAGGCGAGCGGGATGTGGCCCTCGCCCGTGAGCAGGCCCGAGGTGGGGTCGAGCCCGACCCACCCCGCGCCCGGGACGTAGGCCTCGCACCAGGCGTGCAGGTCGGTGAAGTCCCTGTCGGTGCCGGCCGGGCCGTCGAGGGGCTTCTGGTCGGCGACGAGCTGGATGAGGTAGCCGGAGGCGAAGCGCGCCGCCAGGCCGAAGCGCCGCAGGATCTGCACCAGCAGCCAGGCGGAGTCGCGGCAGGAGCCCGCGGCGCTCTCCAGCGTGTGCTCCGGGACCTGGATCCCCGGTTCCAGGCGGATCAGGTACTTCACGTCGCGCTGCAGGTCGCCGTTCACGCCCACGAGGAAGTCGATGGTGGTGATGGGCGAGCCGAGGTAGCGCGCGCGGGCGCGCTCGATCCAGGCCGCGAGCCGGGGCGTGAGCGGCTCGACCTCGAGGTAGGGCGCCAGCTCGCGGGCGTTGTCGGGCGTGTAGGCGAAGGGGAACTGCTCGGCCGACTTGTCGACGAAGAAGTCGAACGGGTTGATGACCGTCATGTCGGCGACGAGGTCGACCACGACCTCCAGCGACTTCGCCTTCTCCGGGAACACCACCCGCGCGAGCCAGTTGCCGTACGGGTCCTGCTGCCAGTTGAGGAAGTGCCCCGCCGGCTTGACCTTGAGGGAGTAGCTCTCGATGGGGGTGCGGCAGTGCGCCGCGGGACGCAGCCGCACCTCGTGGGGCGAGAGCGCGACGGACCGGTCGAACTGGTAGGCGGTGCGGTGGTGGAGGGCGACCCTGATCGTCATGGGCGGGGAGTGATGCGGGGGCAAGTCCCTGGAACGCAGATGAACGCAGATGTCACGCCTATGAACGCCGACATGGGCTTGAGGGACAGCACGGTGTCGGTCGGCCGCAATGTCCGCCCTGGTCGACGTCGTCGATGACCGTGGATACTTCGGCGTTCATCGGCGTTCATCTGCGTTCCAAAGGCTGGCGTCAGCCTCACTCGAGCCAGTCGGGATCGGGCAACTCCCCGAACACCCGCCTCAGCCCCCCGCCCCAGCGCGAGCGCAGCATCGTGAAGTAGGGGTCGCCCTCGCGGATGCGCTGCTGCAGCCCCACCCGCAGGCTGTCCTTGGGCAGCCACAGCATGTCGATGGGCAGACCCACGGAGATGTTGGACTTCATCGTCGAGTCGAAGGAGATGAGCACGCACTTGGCGGCCTCCTTCTGCGGCGTGCCGGCGTTGATGACGCGGTCGAGGATGGGCTTGCCGTACTTCGACTCCCCGAGCTGGAAGTAGGGCGTCTCGTCGGTCGCCTCGATGAAGTTGCCCTGCGCGTAGACGTGGAAGAGGCGCATGGGCTCGCCGCTGATCTGCCCCCCCACGATGAGGTTGGCGTTCGCGTCGATGTTGCTCTGCATGAGGAAGGGGCCGTCCCTCTTCTGGATGTCGCGCAGCGCGTCGCCCACGAGGCAGGCGGCGTCGTACATCGTGTCGACGTTCCAGATGGTGGGCGTGCCCTCGGCGGCGTGCAGGTGGCGGTCCAGGAGGTTCACCACGCCCTGGGTCATGGCGAGGTTGCCGGAGGAGAGGACCACGATCACGCGGTCGTCCTTCCTCTCGAAGACGCGCATCTTGGAGAACGTGGAGACGTGGTCCACTCCCGCGTTGGTGCGGGAGTCGGAGGCGAAGATCATCCCGGCATCGAGGCGCAGGGCGACGCAATAGGTCATGGCGGGGAGGGCGGGGCAGGCGGGAGCGCTCGTCGATCATAGCGCATGGGGGGGCGAGGGGACCCGCTCATCCGGGAAGCGTGGGCGCGAAGAAGCTCGACTGCACTTCCGTGGAGAGGTCCTGCATCGAGTCCAGGTAGTCCGTGAGGTATTCGTGCAGGCCGACGTCGAAGATGTCCTGGATGCGCCCGTAGCGCAGCTGCGAGAGGATCTGCCCCGCCAGGCGCTCGCACTCGGCGGAGCGGTCGTTGCGCACCACGTCGAGCGTGTCGCTCACCTGGCGCATGCAGAAGTGGAGGCTGCGGGGGATGTCGTCGCGCAGGACCAGGAGCTCGGCCAGGCGGATGGGCGTGATCACGTCGCGGTAGACCTTGCGGTAGGCCTCGAAGGCCGACACCGAGCGCAGCACGGCCGACCACTGGTAGTAGTCCACGGCGCCCCCCACGTCCTTCACGCTGGGCAGCAGGACGTGGTACTTCACGTCGAGGATGCGCGCCGTGGAGTCGGCGCGCTCGATGTGGGTGCCCAGGCGCGTGAAGCAGTAGGCGTCGTCGCGGCGCATGGTCCCGAAGGTCACGCCGCGGAACAGGTGGCTCCTCTCCTTCACCCAATCGAAGAAGGCCGAGATGCCGCGCGCGTTCATGCGCGCCTCGTCCATCTGCTGCATCTCGAGCCACGTGGAGTTCACGACCTCCCACATCTCCGACGTGATGGCGCCGCGCACGGCGCGCGCGTCCTCGCGCGCCTGGCGGGCGCAGGAGTAGATCGACGACGGGTTCTCCGGGTCGAGCGCCATGAAGTGCAGCACCTCCCTGGCGCACACCGAGCTGTGGCGCCCGGAGAAGGGGAAGAGCGTGCCGGTGATGTTGAGCGGCGCGAACCATTCCTGGTCCTGCAGGCGCGGCTCCTTCACGAGGAGGGACATGCGCCAGGTGACGTCGAGGACGCGGGCGGAGTTCTCCGCCCGCTCGACGTAGCGGCTCATCCAGTACAGGCTCGATGCGACTCGGCTGAGCATGGAGTTCAGTAGGCGAAAGTCTTTGGAAACGCCGATGAACGCCGATGCCCCGCCGATGAACACCGACAAGGCAGGGAATGAAACTCAAGGATTCCGGCATCCAGGATTCCCTGATCGACCATTGGACACCTCAATCTATGGCCTTTCTCGGCGTTCATCGGCGGGGCATCGGCGTTCATCGGCGTTTCCAGAGATTTTCCCATGCATCACTCGTCAGTCGATGACCCACGTGTCCTTCACCCCGCCGCCCTGCGAGGAGTTCACGACGAGCGAGCCTTCGCGCAGCGCCACGCGCGTGAGCCCGCCGGGAACGAAGCGCACCGACTGCCCCGAGAGCACGTAGGGCCGCAGGTCGACGTGCCGGGGCGCCAGCGAGTCGCCGCAATAGGTCGGCACCTGGGAGAGCGACAGCGTCGGCTGGGCGATGAAGCGCTCCGGGGCGTCGAGGATGCGCCGCCGGTAGCGGTCGCGCTCCTCGGCCGTGGCCGTCGGGCCGACCAGCATGCCGTAGCCCCCGGAGCCCTGCGTCTCCTTCACCACCAGGTCCTCGAGGTGCGCGAGCGTGTAGGCGAGGTCGTCGGGGTCGCGCAGGAGGTAGGTCGGGACGTTGGCGAGGATCGGCTCCTCGCCGAGGTAGAAGCGGATCATTTCCGGCACGAACGGGTACATCGACTTGTCGTCGGCCACCCCGGTGCCGATGGCGTTGGCGAGCGTGACGCGGCCGGCGCGGTAGGCCTCGAGGAGCCCCGGCACGCCCAGCATCGAGTCGGGCCGGAAGGCGAGCGGGTCGAGGAAGTCGTCGTCGATGCGGCGGTAGATCACGTCCACGCGCTGCGGCCCCTGGGTGGTGCGCATGAAGACGGTGCGGTCCTGCACGAAGAGGTCCTGCCCCTCGACCAGCTCGATGCCCATCTGCTGGGCGAGGAAGGCGTGCTCGAAGTAGGCGCTGTTGAAGTGGCCGGGCGTGAGCAGCACGATCACCGGGTTCTCGACGTCGCGGGGGGCGACCTCGCGAAGCGTCTCGAGCAGGATGTCCGGGTAGTGGTCGACGGGGCGGATGGCGTGCGCGGCGAAGAGCTCCGGGAAGAGCCGCATCATCATCTTGCGGTTCTCGAGCATGTAGGAGACGCCCGAGGGCGTGCGCAGGTTGTCCTCGAGGACGTAGTACTCGCCGTCGGCGTTGCGGACCAGGTCCACGCCGGCCAGGTGCGCGTAGATCCCGCCGGGCACGTCCACGCCCACCATCTCGGGGCGGAACTGCGAGTTGCCCTCGACCTCCTCGCGCGGGATGCGCCCGGCGCGGATGATCTCCTGCCCGTGGTAGATGTCGTGCAGGAACCGGTTCAGGGCGGTGACGCGCTGGCGCAGCCCAGAGGCCAGGCGGTCCCACTGCGCCCCGGGGATCACGTGCGGGACGATGTCGAAGGGGATGAGGCGCTCGGTGCCCGAGGCCTCCCCGTAGACGGCGAACGTGATGCCGACGCGGTGGAAGAGCAGGTCGGCCGCGTGGCGGTTCTGCGCGATGCGCTCGGGCGGCATGTCGCGCAGCCAGTCGGCGAAGGCGGCGTAGTGCGGCCGCACCGAGCCGTCCTCGGCGAGCATCTCGTTGTAGAACTTCGTGAGCGGCATGGGCATCGGGTTCGTTTCCGATGAGTTAGCAATCGTCGTGCCATGCAGGATACGCCACCCCTCGGGGCACGCCGGTGCGCGGGGGGCGGGGCGTCGCGACCCGTCCTGGTGCGCGTGCACCGATTTGTGGCGCCCGCCTGCCCGCCGGGTTCGGTCGCCCGGGGGTTAGAATCGAGCCTGTCCCCGCGAACCCGCTGCCGCCTTCGTGATCACCGAACAATCGGGCGCCGACCTCGCCCAGCTCGAACCGGGCCTCGCCGAGGCCTTCGGCGCCGCGCTGGCCGACGGGCCCCTTCGCGCGCTGCAGTTCGCGCGCGGCGCCTGCCAGGCGTCCGGTCGCGAGGCGGCCTTCGAGCGGGCGGTGACCGTGGCACGGCTGCTCCTCGTCCAGGGGGCCGATCCCGACACGGTGGCCGCCGCGCTGATCAGCGGGGCCATCCCGGACTCGGAGCTCGACCTCGACGGCATCCAGGCGGCATTCGGCGGGGAACTCGCCGAGCTGCTCAAGGGCCTGGCGCGGGCCGGGCGGATCGAGACCCTCGCCTCGGCCGGCTCGGACCCCGAGCAGCTGCGCAAGATGCTCCTCGCCATCGCAGAGGATGTCCGCGTGGTGCTCATCAAGCTCGCCGAGCGCGTGGTCTGGCTGCGCTCGCTCACGAAGGCGGACGACGCGGCGCGCCGCACGGCGGGCGAGGAGACCCTCTCGTTCTTCGCGCCGCTCGCCAACCGCCTGGGCGTGTCGGAGCTCAAGTGGGAGCTGGAGGACCTCTCCTTCCGCTTCACGCAGCCGGAGCTCTACCGCAAGGTCGCCAGCCTCCTCGACGAGAAGCGGCTGGACCGCGAGGCCTACATCACCCGCGTCGTGGCGACGCTCTCCGAGGAGCTGGCCGGGATGGGAATCCGGGCCGCCATCCAGGGCCGGCCCAAGCACATCTACTCGATCTTCCGGAAGATGCGCGGCAAGAGCCTCGAGTTCGAGCAGCTCTACGACATTCGCGCCGTGCGCGTGATCGTGCAGAACGTGCGCGAGTGCTACGCGGTGCTGGGCGTGGTGCACGACCTGTGGACGCCCATCGAGGGCGAGTTCGACGACTACATCGCGAGCCCCAAGGCGAACGACTACAAGTCGCTGCACACCGCCGTCGTGGGGCCCGAGGGACGCACCCTCGAGGTGCAGATCCGCACGGAGGAGATGCACCTGCAATCCGAGCACGGCGTGGCGGCGCACTGGCGCTACAAGGAGGGCCGCCGCGCCGACCAGAAGTTCGACGCGAAGATCGCCTGGCTGCGGCAGCTTCTCGCGTGGAAGGCGGACGTGCTGGCCGAGGGCGGTGTGGCTGGGCGCGTGCCGCGCGGGCTCTTCGAGGAGACGATCTACGTCCTCACGCCGCAGGGCAAGGTCGTGGACCTGCCCGCGGGCTCCACCCCCGTCGACTTCGCCTACCACGTGCACACGGACCTGGGCCACCGCTGCCGCGGCGCGAAGGTGGACGGGCACATGGTCCCGCTCACGACGAAGCTCGCCAACGCGCAGCGCGTGGAGATCGTCGCCGCTAAGCAGGGCGGGCCGTCGCGGGACTGGCTCGCCGGCGGTTACCTGGCGAGCCCGCGGGCGCTCGCGAAGGTGCGGCAGTGGTTCCGCCACGAGGAGTTCGACGTCGACGTCGCGAGCGGCCGCGG
>JAMPXV010000319.1 GCA_023700985.1 Lysobacter sp. | reverse complement strand
TCGCGTCCCACGGCGGCGCGGTTGAAGCGGTCTAGGTCCTCGTTCTGGCGGCGCAGCACCTCCTCGGCCGCCTTGCGTGCGCCGATGTCGCGGATGCGGCCCTGCCGGAAGGGCCTGCCGTCGATCTCGATCACGCTGGCGCTCACCTCCACGGGAAAGGTCGCGCCGTCGCGGCGCTGGTGGACCGTCTCGAACAGGGCGCCCCCGGGCTGCGAGGCCCGCTGCCACTGCGCGTCCACGCCCGCCCGCTCCGCCGGCGCGCGCAGGTCGGCGATGGTCATGCCCTTCAGCTCGTCCAGCCCGTAGCCGTACGAATCGGCGGCCACGTCGTTGCAGTCGACGATCCGCCCGGCGCCGTCGGTGAGCAGGTAGATGTCGCGGGTGGACTTGAGCAGCCGCTCGTAGTGGTCCACGAGCGCGGCGCGCTCGCCGCGCACGCGCTCGCGCTCGTGGGCGAGGCGGTTGAACTCGTTCGCCACGATCTCGACCTCGGCGGTGAAAGTGTCGGGCTCGTGCGCCACGCTGCGCCCCTCGGCGATCTCGGATGCGGCGCGCGCCAGCCGGTTGATGGGCCGCGCGATGGCCGACCCGATCCGGTACGCGAGGGCCAACGCGAGCAGCAGCACCAGCGCGCCCGCCGCCGCGCTCCGGGCCAGGCGCTCGCGGTGGGGCGCGAGGAAGGTGTCGACCGGGAGCCCCGCGAAGACGCGCCAGCCGGAGACAGGCACCGTTGCCAGGGAGAAGATCCGCCGCACGCCGTCGGTTCCGGTCAGCTCGTGCAGGCCGTCGCGCAGCCCGCGGATCTGCGCGGCGACGGGCTCGGGAACGGGCTTGCCGACCAGCCGCTCGATGTCGCTCGAGCGCAAGAGGTAGCGGTCGTGGCGGTCGAGGACCACGACGAGCGCGTCCGGCGGCGTGTCGCGCAGGATGCGTTCCTGCAGGCGCAGGAGGTCGTAGGACAGGTTGAGAAGGCCCGTCACCTCGCCGGCGCCGTCGCGAACGGGATAGGTGAGCACGGTGACCGTGCGCCCGCTCAGGCGGCCCGCGAACGCGTCGCCCGCGGTGAACCGGCCCCTCGCGATCCCCTCGCGGAACCACGGGAATTCGCGCGCCTCGCCGGCATCGCTCGGGTTCGGGCGGAACGAGTAGATGTTTTCCGCGTTCCGGTCGCGAAGGCCGAGGTTGTTGAACTCCGGGTGGATCAGCACCAGCTCGCGGATCACCGGGTCGATCGTCCGCGGGTCCATGTCCCGGATCCGCGGGCGCTTCGCGAGCGCAGCCAGCAGGCGCTCCTGGTCGCGCAGGAGGTTGTCGAGCCGGGCGGCGGTGAAGCTGGCGAGCACGTTCACGCGGTGGTAGGCGGCGTTACGGGCTTCGTTGGCGGCATCGAAAATGCCGTAGGCCACGAGCACGGTGGTCGGCACCGCGATCGCGAGGACCAGGGCGACGAGCTGCGTGCGTATCGACATCCGTCGCGGGACGCGCGAGAGGGCCTCCGCCAGCTCGGCCTGGCCGCGCTCCATTCCCGGCTCGCGCGGTCCCGGGGTGCTCATGGCCTCACTCCCCGCAGCACGCCCAGGGCCTGCTCGAACTCGAAGCGGCGGACGTGGTCCGCGAGCGTGTGTTGCGATGCCCCCAAGGCTGCCCGGAGGGTGTGTTCGTTTTGCTGTAGGAGGGAGATGACGCGGGCGTCGTTGTGGGCGAGGAGGGTTTGCATCTCGTCGAGGAGCGGGGCGAGGGCGGCGGGGTCGGGGGGCGGCAGTTCGGGGGATTTGGCGGGCGCGGCGGGCGCGGCGGGGGGCAGGGCGTCGGCCAGGAGGGCGAACTCGGCGGCGATGTCGGCGGGTAGCGTTGCGGGGTCCTCGCCCTTGCGCAGGCGCTCCTCGAGGCGTGCGGCGTGCGCGGCCAGGCGCACGGCGCCGACGGTGCCGGCCACGCCCTTGAGGTTGTGGGCCATGGCGCGCGCGGCCTCGCGCTCGTCGCGGGCGAGGCTCGCGCGAAGGCTGTCGACGTCGCCCGCGCGGGAGTCGACGACGCGGCGCAGCAGCTCGAGGTACCGGATGGCGTTGCCGCGCACCACCGCGAGCCCGCGGGCGAGGTCGAGCCCGGGCAGCGCGGCCAGGCGCGCGAGGGCGTCGGTGTCGGCGGCGCCGGCGGCCTGGGGGCCGGCGAGGGCGGTCGGGGTCAGGCGGCCCTGGGCGGCGCCGACGGCCAGCCAGTGGGAGAGGGCGGCGTAGAGGGCCTCGGGGTCGACGGGCTTGGGCACGAAGTCGTTCATGCCGGCCTCCTCGCAGGCGCGGCGGTCCTCCGCGAAGGCGTTGGCGGTCATGGCCAGGATCGGCAGGTGCTCGCGCCCGGGAAGGGTGCGGATGGCGCGGGTGGCGGCCATGCCGTCCAGGCGCGGCATCTGCACGTCCATGAGCACGAGGTCGTAGGCGTTGTCGCGGGCCATGGCCACGGCCTGCTCGCCGTCCTCGGCGGTGTCGACGGCCAGCCCCACGCCGTGCAGCAG
>JAMPXV010000103.1 GCA_023700985.1 Lysobacter sp. | reverse complement strand
CCCCTTCGCCTGCTCGCGCTCGAGCCGCGCGGCGGCGTCGCGGCGCAGGCAGTCGCGGACCAGCTCGACGATCCTCCGGTAGTCGAAGGGCTTCTCGATGAAGTCGATGGCCCCGCTCTTCACGGCGAGGACCGCCTGGGGGACGTCCGCGCGTCCCGACAGGAAAATCACCGGCATCTCGATGCCGGCCTCCTTCAGGTACTGCTGCAGGTCGAGCCCGCTCATGCCCGGCATGTAGAGGTCGAGGATGAGGCACCCCGGCGCGCCCGGCCGGTACGCCTTGAGGAAGGCTTTCGCGTTCGGGAACGCCTCGGTGCGGATGGCATTGCGCTTCATGAGCCAGGTGAGGAGCTCGCGGATCGACTCGTCGTCGTCGATCACGTAGACGATGGGCTCCTGGTCGGGCGTGCCGGGAAGGGAGTGTGGCGAGCTCATGGCGCCTCCGCCGGGCCCGCGCCCGGCGCCAGCCTCAGGACCGGGTCCGCGACCAGGGCCTGCGCCCGCGCGACCAGCTCCTGCGTGGAAAAGGGCTTCGTGAGGTAGTCGTCGGCACCGGCCTCGATCCCGCGCTCGTGGTCGCGGCTGCCCCCCTTGGCGGTGAGCATGAGCACGCGCGTGCCCGCGAGCGAGGCGTCGGCGCGGATGAGCCGGCAAACCTCCAGGCCGCTGCGCCGGGGAAGCATGATGTCCAGCACGACGAGGTGCGGCCGGAAGGTCGACACGAGCTGCAGCGCCTCCTCGCCGTCGGAGGCCGTGCGGGTCTCGAAGCCGGCGCGGCGCATCAGGAATTCCAGCGAGGTCACGATGCTGGGCTCGTCTTCCGCGATGAGGACCCGCCTGGCCATGGCGCGGCTCCTCAGGCGCTGGCCGACAGGCGGCCGGCGCCCGCGGCCTCCGCCGACACCGGCAGGTCGAACGAGAACACCGAACCCTGCCCCGGTTCGCTCTGCACCCACAGGCGCCCGCCGAAGTGGCCGACGATGCGGCGGCAGATGGCGAGCCCCAGGCCCGTTCCCGCGGGCTTCTCGGTGAGCGTGTCGCCCACCTGGCGGAACTTCTCGAAGATCAGCGCCTGGTCCTCGCGCGCGATGCCCACGCCGTTGTCCTTCACGTCCACGCGGACCGTGGCCGCGTCGCCGGCCAGCCGCACCTCGACGCGCCCCGTCCCCGGGGTGCAGAACTTGGACGCGTTCGACAGGAGGTTCAGCAGCACCTGCATCAGGCGGTCGCGGTCGGCCATGACGAGGGGAACGGACGGCGCCAGGCGCGCTTCCAAGGCGACCCCGCGCGACTTGAAGATGGCGCTCGTCGCGTTCATCGCCTCGAGGACGATCTCGCGCACGTCGAGCTCCGCGGTGCGCCACTCCGCCAGCCCCGACTCGATCTTCGCGAGGTCCAGCACCTGGTTGATGAGGCGCGTGAGGCGCTCGGACTCCCGGATCACCAGCGCGAGGAAGCGCTGGCGCTCGGCGGGGTCGAGGTCGGGGTTGTCGTGCAGGATCTCGGAAAACGCCCGGATCGAGGTGAGCGGCGTGCGCAGCTCGTGCGTCACCGTGGAGATGAAGTCGTCCTTCAGCCGGTCGAGCTCCTTCAGGCGCTCGTTGGCGGCCTTGAGCTCCCGGGTCGCCGCCTCGAGCTCCTGCTGCTGCTCCTCGAGGCGGTGGCTGTAGGCGATCACCTGGGAGGCCTCGTCGATGATCGTCATCACCTCCTCGAGCCCCAGCGGCTCCTCCTGGGCCACCGTCGCCACCATCGTCCGGGCGGAGGCGGCGCCGATGGTGCCGGCGAGCTGCAGCTCCGCGAAGCGCACCAGGTCTCGGTCGCCCTCGAGCTCGTCGACGCTCTTCACCCCGCGAAGCCGGGCGTAGGCGGTGAAGAGCTCCACCGCGCGGGCCGGGCCGAGGAAGCGGCCCACGAGCGTCTGCAGCGCCGAGGCCGAGGTCGCGCCGCGCCAGGACGAGCCCGGCTCGCCCGTCTGCTGGAAGACGTCGACGAAGAGGGTGGCCTGGGCATGCTCGGCGGCGCTCTGGCGCCGGATCACGGAGCCGACGATGTACGCGCCCACGTTGGCGATCATGCTCCAGATCATCGCATGGGTGATCTGGTCCAGGCCCGCCAGCCCGAAGAGCTGCGTGGGGCGCAGCAGCTCGATCCCGAAGGGCCCGCGCTCCAGGAACTCGGCGCCCAGCCACCCCGACTTCGCGAACGCCGGCAGCAGAAGCGTGTAGGTCCACACGGAGAAGCCGGCGAGGAGCCCCGCGAGCGCGCCCGTGCGCGTGGCGCCGCGCCAGTAGAGGCCGCCGATGACCGCCGGCGCGAACTGCGCGGCCGCCGCGAAGGAGACCAGCCCGATCGAGACGAGCGCGTAGGCCTCGCCGGCGAGCAGGTAGTAGAAGTAGCCGCCCATGAGCAGCGTGATGATCGCCGCCCGGCGGATGTCGAGCAGGAGGCTCGAGAGGTCGCGCTGCTCGGTGAGCCGGAAGGCGCGGATGCGCAGCAGCAGCGGCATCACCAGGTCGTTGCACACCATCGTGGACAGCGCGATCGTCTCGACGATGACCATGCCCGTGGCCGCCGAGAGCCCGCCGATGAAGACGAAGAGCGCCAGGCCCTCGGCCCGCTGCGACATCGGCAGCGTGAGGACGAAGGTGTCCGCGTCGACCTGGCCCGGCGAGAAGTGCAGCGCGCCGCCGAAGGCGATGGGCAGCACGAACAGGTTGATCGCGAGCATGTACAGCGGGAAGATCCACGCCGCCCGCCGCAGGTGGCGCTCGTCGGTGTTCTCGATCACCGCCACCTGGAACTGGCGGGGCAGGAAGACGATCGCGAACATGGAGAGCACCGTGAGCCACACCCAGCTCGCGTAGCTGCCGGCGGCTCCCCCCAGGGGGGTCATCAGCACCTCGAGGTCCGGCCGGCCGGCCGCCCGCGCGAAGATGTCGCCCATCCCGTCGTACATGAAGAAGGCCACGTAGACCCCCACCGCGAGGAAGGCGACGAGCTTCACCAGCGACTCGAAGGCGATGGCGGCGACCATTCCCTCGTGGCGCTCGGCGGCGTCGAGCTGGCGCGTCCCGAAGGCGATGGCGAAGAGCGCCATGAAGAGCGCCACGTAGAAGGCCGTGTCCTGCATCACCTCCATCGAGCCCGCCCTGGGGGGCATGGCGATCTCGGGGTAGCCCAGCAGGATCTGGAAGCTCGTCGACACCGCCTTCAGCTGCAGCGAGATGTAGGGAAGGATCCCGATCACCGCGATCACGGTCACCAGGCCGCCGATGAGCGCGCTCTTGCCGTAGCGGGAGGCGACGAAGTCGGCGAGCGACGTGGTGCGGTTCAGCCTCGCGATGCGCACCATCTTCCTCAGCACGAACCAGCCCAGCAGCATCGTGAGCGTCGGCCCCAGGTAGATGGGGAGGAACCCCACGCCGTCGGTGGCCGCACGCCCGACGCTGCCGTAGAAGGTCCACGCCGTCGCGTACACGGCGAGCGACAGGCTGTACACCCAGGCGTTCGAGATCACCGAGCGGCCCATGGCCGCGCGCCGGTCCGCGAACCAGGCGACCGCGAAGAGGAGCCCGATGTAGGCGAACGACGCGGTGACGATGAACCAGCCCTGCAGCACGGCGCCGCTCCTAGTTCCCGCTTTCCATCACGATCGCGGCCAGCGCGATGACGGCCCCCCACGCGATGAAGATGTAGACGTAGAGCACGGGCACCCCGGCGGCGGAGGCGCCCACGTTGAAGAGGGCGAGGACGGGGTAGTTGAAGAGGAGGCAGCCGAGCAGGAACAGGGACACGATGCGGTACGCGCGCAGGCTCGGCTTTCTCATGGCTTCCTCGAAGTCGTCGTCGGCCCGCCTTCCGGGCGCGGGGTGGCGCGGCCGGCCCTAGTAGAGGGCCCCGGCGCCCCCGTTGTCAATCGAGCCGGCTAGCCCTGGGAGAGCCAGCGGTTCGACGCCGAGAGCGCCACGAGCTCGCCCGCGGTCGCGGCCCCGATCCCCCGGGCGTTCGGCAGGACCATGAGCAGCAGCTGCGCGGTGACCAGGCAGTCGGCGATCGCCCGGTGGCGGAAGGCGACCGGGATCTCGAAGGTCTCCAGCCAGTCGTCCAGCCCGGTGAGCCGGCTCGCGTACCGGGGCCAGGCGAGCGGCGCGATGTCGGCCACGTCGAGCCAGGGCCTCTTGAAGGAGAACCCGAGGTGCCGGTCGACGGCGCGGCGGATCATCGTGGCGTCGAAGGGGGCGTGGAAGGCGACGAGCGGGTCCTTGCCGATGAAGTCTAGGAAGGCGGCCAGCGCCAGCGCCGGATCCTCGCCCTCCGTCTGCTCCGTGCCGCCGATGCCGTGCACCTCGATGTTGCCGGTGTCGCTCGGGGCGTCCTGGCGCAGGATGACCTCGAAGCTGTCGGCCAGGTCGATGGCGCCGTCGACCACGCCCAGCGCGCCCACGGCGATCAGCGAGTCGTTGACCGCGTCCAGCCCGCTCGACTCCACGTCGACCACCACCCAGCGCCCGGAAGCGGCGGGCCGGCGCTGGTCGTACTCGGGCAGTCCGCGCCATTGGCGCACGAGCTGCGTCACCTCCTCGGAAAGGCCTGCGCGCGCACGCCGGAAGGGCCAGAGCGACGAGAGCACGGTGGGCGGCTCTAGAGCTGGTAGTCGAGGCCGACGCGGTTCTGCAGCTTGCGCGCCTGCCGGAGCGACTCGCGCAGGATGCGGCGGTCGAGCGTGTTGAGCGAATCCGGGTCGATGCGGTTGGGCTCGGAGGCGCCGGCACCCCGATCGAGGCTGTCCTGGGCGCGAAGCCGCAGCATCTGGACGAACTGGAAGGCGTCGATGGCGGTGGCGACGTCGTCGTCGCTCATGCGGATCCGCGGACCGGTGGCGCGCAGCCGTTCCGCCGTGGAGACCGCGCCGACGCCGGCGGCGAGCGAGAGGATGCGCGCGCAATCGACGAACACGCGGGAGACCTGCCTCTTCAGGTCGATCGTGCCTCCCTCCCCGCCGACGATGTCGCCGAAGAGGCCCAGCGGGGGCCGGGTCTGCGCCGCGTTGGCCGCCATCTGGCGCAGGAACACCGGCCGGTCCTTCACGTTGTCGAGCAGGAACTCGCGCAGCCGGTCCACGAGGGTGGCGTCGCCGTGCAGCGCGCGGAAGTCGAAGAAGATCGAGGCGTTGAGGAGCGCCTCCGGGTCCGAATTGCGGATCCAGTCGTCGAAGCGCTCGTGCCACTCGGTGTCGCTCAGGCACCAAGCGGGGTTGCGCGCCATGATGTTGCCCTTGCAGAGCGGGAAGCCGCAGGCGTCGAGCGTGCGGTTGACCTGGTCGGCGAAGGCGAGGAGCCGCTCGCGCGTGGCCTGGCGGTCCTCGCCCTCGCGGTCGGGGAAGATGATCGCGTTGTCCTGGTCGGTGGCGAGCGTCTGCTCGCCGCGGCCTTCGCTGCCCAGGCCCATCCAGCAGAACCCGATGCCCGCCACGTCGTGGTCCTGCATCGCGAGCTCGATGGCCCGCTCGGTCACCGCGTCGTTGAGGGCGGACACGAACTGGGTGAGCTGCTCGGCCGCCACGCCCTGCGCGAGCATCGCGGTGCCCAGCTCGCGCACCTCGCGTGCCGCGAAGGCCAGCGCGTCGACGCTCTCGGCCCGGCCGATGTCCTTGCGCAGGCCCTGCATCGACAGCCGCTGCAGCCCGAAGAGGTCGCGCTCCGAGATCACCCCGATGAGGAGGTCCTCGTCGGTCACGAGCACGTGGCGGAAGCCGCGCCGCGCCATGAGCTGGGCGGCTTCCGAGAGGGCCGTGGAAGCCGGCAGCGTGGCGGGCCCGCGCGTCATCACCTCGGCCACCGGGCGGTCCAGGGGCTGGGCGGCGAGTGCCACGCGGTTGAGCACGTCGGTCTGCGTGAAGATCCCCGTGGGGTGCCCGCCCCCGTCGGTGAGGACGATGGAGCCGATGCGCCGGCTCTTCATGAGCTCGAGCACCTGGCGCACGCTGGCCGACTCCGGCAGCGTGACCGGCGCGTGGCGTATCGCGTTGCGCAGCGGCGAGGCCATGGTGAGCTCGTCGGCGGCGCGGTTCGAGTAGGCCTCGCGCGTCCCCCGCCGGGAAGTGGCCAGCAGCGCCGCCAGGCGCCGCGTGCAGAAGGCGTGGAACTCGGGGCTCCTCGCCATCACTTCCTTGAAGCGGGTCTCGTCGAGCACGTAGCAGAAGGTGTCGCGCAGCGCCCGGTAGCGAAGCGTCGTGGCGCGGCCGGCGATGAGGGCGCCGACCGGGAAGCAGTCCCCGTCGGCCAGCGTGCCGGCCAGCGTGTTGAGCGACACCTGCGTGGGTTCCTCGACCTGCACGGCGCCGCGCTGGACGATGAAGAGCGAGTCGATGCGCCCGCTGTCGGGCGAGAGCAGCACCATGTCCTTGGCGAAGTAGCGCAGCTTGAGCCCCGCGGCGAGGTGCTCGAGGTCGGCCTTGCGCATGGCGTCGAAGGGCGCGTGCTTGCGCAGCACGTCGGCCGTGGCGGCGGTGAGGAGCGGGGGGGGCTGGCGTTCGTTCATCGGCTTGTCGGCTCGGTTCCCGGGCGGGCATCGTCGGTCGCCGGACATCGCAGCGACCACCGCGAAGAGTGTTCCATGAACGGCGCCGGCGGGGATGACGCCCGTCAAGCGCCGGCGGCCGGGACTGTGCCGGCCGCCAGCGCCCGCCCGGTGCGTCCGGCTACAGCGTCTGCTTCAGCTGGTCCAGGATGGCCGGGTTCTCGAGCGTGGAGATGTCCTGCGTGATCTCCTCGCCCCTGGCGATGGCGCGAAGCAGCCGGCGCATGATCTTCCCGGATCGTGTCTTGGGCAGGTTGTCGCCGAAGCGGATCTCCTTGGGCTTGGCGATCGGCCCGATCTCCTTGGCCACCCAGTCGCGCAGCTCCTTGGCGAGCGCCTTCGCCTCGTCGCCCGTGGGGCGGTGCCCCTTGAGCACCACGAAGGCCACGACGGCCTCCCCGGTCATGTCGTCGGGCCTGCCGACCACCGCCGCCTCGGCCACGAGCCTCGAGTTGGCCACCAGCGCCGACTCGATCTCCATGGTCCCCAGGCGGTGGCCGGAGACGTTCAGCACGTCGTCGATGCGCCCGACGATTCGGAAGTAGCCCGTTTCCTTGTCGCGCAGCGACCCGTCCCCGGCCAAGTAGAGTTTTCCGCCCAGTTCCTCCGGGAAGTAGCTCTTCTTGTACCGCTCCGGGTCGCCCCAGATGGTGCGGATCATCGACGGCCAGGGGCGCTTGATCACCAGGAGCCCGCCCTGCCCGTTCGGCACGTCCTGGCCGGTCTCGTCGACGATCGCGGCCATGATCCCCGGAAGCGCCAGCGTGCACGAGCCGGGGACGAGCGGCGTGACCCCAGGCAGCGGCGTGATCATGTGCCCGCCGGTCTCGGTCTGCCACCAGGTGTCCACGATCGGGCAACGCGAGCCGCCGACGGTCTCGTGGTACCACATCCACGCCTCGGGGTTGATGGGCTCGCCGACGGTGCCGAGGATGCGCAGCGACGACAGGTCGTACTTCTTCGGCAGGTCGCCGCCGGCCTTGATGAGCGAGCGGATGGCCGTGGGCGCCGTGTAGAAGACGTTCACCTTGTGGTCCTGGATCATCTTCCAGAAGCGGCCCGCGTCCGGGTAGGTCGGCACGCCCTCGAAGACGACCTCGGTCGCACCCACGGCGAGCGGCCCGTAGGCGATGTAGGTGTGCCCCGTGACCCAGCCCACGTCCGCGGTGCACCAGAAGACGTCGGTCGGCTTGTAGTCGAAGACCCACTTCATCGTGAGCATCGCCTGCAGCAGGAAGCCGCCCGTCGAGTGCTGCACGCCCTTGGGCTTGCCCGTCGATCCCGAGGTGTAGAGGATGAAGAGCGGGTGCTCGGCGTTGACCCAGGTGGGCTCGCAGTCCTGCGCCTGGCCCTGGGTCACGTCGTGCCACCACTTGTCGCGCGGGGCGTTCATCGCCACGGGCGAGCCCGAGCGCTTGTAGACCACGACGTCGCGGATCGATTCGCAGCCGCCCATCGCGAGGGCCTCGTCGACCGCGGGCTTGAGGGGGATCTCCTTGCCGCCGCGGAACTGCCCGTCGGCGCAGATCACCGCGATGGCGCCGGCGTCGATGATGCGCTCCTGCAGGCTCTTGGCGGAGAAGCCGCCGAAGACCACGGAGTGCGTGGCCCCGATGCGCGCGCAGGCCTGCATCGCCACCACCGCCTCGATCGACATCGGCATGTAGACGAGGACGCGCTCGCCCTGCTTGATGCCGAGCGACTTGAGGCCGTTGGCGAACTGGCAGACGCGGTGGTAGAGCTCCTTGTAGGTGACCTTCGTCACCTTGCCGTCGTCGGCCTCGAAGATGATGGCGACCTTGTCCGGCTGCGTCTTCAGGTGCCGGTCCAGGCAGTTGTAGGAGGCGTTCAGCTCGCCGTCGTGGAACCACTTGTAGAAGGGCGCGCCCGACTCGTCGAGCGTCTTCGTGAAGGGCTTCGACCAGAGGAGGTTCTCGCGCGCGAGCCGGGCCCAGAAGCCCTCGAAGTCGCGCTCGGCCTCGTCGCACATCGCCTTGTACGCGGCCATGCCGGACACGTTGGCCTGCTTCACCATGGCCTCCGGCGGCGGGAACACCCGCGTTTCGTTCAGGACGGATTCGATATTCGACATGGACGCAATTCCTCCTCGTTCGCGGCGTTGTGTTGGCCCCGCCGGGCCGGCCGGCTGTGTCGCCGGCTCGCGGCCGCGGGGGAACTTTTATAGCACGACCCTCGCTTCGCCGCCCCCCTCGCCCCCCGGGAAAACCCTGAAGCGGGACCCGAGTCTCATATCTTATATAAGACCGTTGACGCACCGCAACATCGGTGCTAGCGTGGATTCCATGCCGTCCGCGCCCCCGCCGCATCCCTGCCGCAGGAGCACGCAACCCGTTGAAAAACCGCGAGGTTTCCATGAACGCCCCGCTGCACGCATCGCCCTTGTCCCCCGCCCCGGCGGCCCCCGAGATCCTCGGCGACTACTGGCCCGGCATCCAGATCTACTACCCGCCGGTGAAGTACGCGCCGTCGCTGGGCATCTACGAGGACCTGGAGCAGGCCGCGCAGCGCTTCAAGAAGCACGCGTGGAACACGAACTCGCACACGCTGCTCTTCGACCTCGAGGACGGCTGCCGGCAGAAGGAGATGAGCCGCGAGCTCCTGAGGCGCGAGCTGCCGGGCCTGCCGCGCAAGCGCGAGGTGCAGATCGCGGTGCGCATCAACCCGTTCCGCACCGACGAGTACGAGAAGGACCTGGCGCTCGTGCGCGAGCTCTCCGACTACTTCGACGTGGTGATGCTCGCCAAGGCCGGCGAGGCCTACGGCGCCCCCGAGATCCGCGACCTCTCCGCGGTGCTGGTGGGGCTGAACCACCGGATCACCATCCAGCCGATCATCGAGCACCCCAAGTCGCTCAAGATCGCGCCCGAGCTCATGCAGTACGCCACCGTGAAGCACGTGGTGTTCGGGATCCACGACTTCTCGAAGGCGATGGGCATCCACATCACGCCGCGCCACTGGACCGAGGAGCTCAAGTTCTACCTGCACGACATCCTCTTCGAGGCGCGCATCGCCGGCAAGGGTGTCATCGGCGGCGTCGAGACCCTCATCGGGCAGTCGACGATGCCGGAGAACTTCGTCGAGCCCGACGACGTGCGGCGCTGGCTCGACCTGCACGGCGACGAGGAGTCGCGCGTGGTCTACCGGCACGCCTGCGAGGAGGCCTCGCTCGGCCTTTCCGGCAAGCAGGTGATCCACCCCTCGCACATCCATCCCTGCAAGGTGGCCTTCACGCCCTCGCCTTCCGAGATCAAGACGAAGATCGCGATCCTCAAGGCCGCCGTGGAGGCCGACGCGCTCCTTGGCGGCGCCATCAAGTTCCAGGGCGAGATGCTGGATCCGCCGATGTTCGGGAAGGCGCTGCAGACGCTCCTGCGCGCGCACGCCCTGCACGCGCTCTCGGCCGCCGACACCGACTTCGCCATGGACGTCCTGCGCCGCCTCCCCGCCCAGGTGGTGAGAGAGAACTGGCCGTACGGGGTCATCCTGTGACGCTTGCGCCCTTCCCGCCCTGGAAGTGGGAGGTGCCCGCGCGGCTGAACATCGGCGTGGCCTGCACCGACGCGCACCTGGGCACCCCGGCCGCGGACCGCGTGGCGATGATCGTCGAGGACGACGCGCTGGGCACCAGCTCGATCACCTACCGCGCGCTCGCGGAGCGCACCAGCCGCTTCGCACAGCTGCTGCGCGACCTCGGCATCGGCGCCGGCGAGCGCGTCCTCATCCGCCTGCCCAACTCCATCGACTACCCGACCGCCTTCCTGGGCGCCATGAAGCGTGGCGCGGTGAGCGTGCCCACGTCCACCCTCCTGACAGCCGAGGAAGTCGAGTACCTCGCGCACGACTCCGGCGCGCGGGCGATCGTCATCGACAAGGCCGCGTGGAAGGCGATGGGCGCCCAGCTCGCCGGCCGGGAGTCGCTGCGCTTCGCCCTGCTCTCCGGCGCGGGCGAGGTGACGGCTCACCCGGGCGTGGAGTCGATCGACCTCGACCCCGCGCTCGCCGCTGTCGGCGCCTGCGAACCGCCGGAAGACACTGCCGTCGACGACCCGGCCTACCTCGTCTACACCTCGGGCACGACCGGCTACCCGAAGGGCGTGCTGCACGGCCACCGCTCGCTCATCGGGCGCACGCCGGCCGCTCTCTACTGGTTCCACTTTCTCGAGCATGGCGACCACGAAGGGGGCTCCTCCGCCGGCCAGGGCGACCGCATCGTGCACTCCGGGAAGTTCAACTGGACCTACGTGCTGGGCTCCGCCCTCATGGACCCGCTCTTCCACGGCAAGACCGTGATCGCCCACGAGGGGAAGAACGACGCCGAGACCTGGCCGCGCCTCATCGCCAAGCACGGGGCGACGATCTTCATCGGCGTGCCGACGATCTACCGCCAGATCCTGCAGAAGACCGCGTACGGGAAAACCGACGTGCCGACGCTTCGCCACTGCATGAGCGCGGGCGAGCACCTCTCCGACGAGGTCTTCGGGCTCTGGAAGGACCGCTTCGGGCTGGACATCTTCGAGGCGGTGGGCATGAGCGAATTCAGCTACTACCTCTCGCAGAGCCGGTTCCGCCCCATCCGACCGGGCAGCGCCGGCTTCCCGCAGCCCGGTCACGACGTCCGCCTGCTCGACCCGGAAACGATGGCTGAAGCCCCGCCCGGCGAGGAGGGAATGATCTGCATCCCGGAATCCGACCCGGGGCTCTTCCTGCGCTACTGGAACCTCCCCGAGGAGACGGCGAAGTTCAAGCACGACGGCTGGTTCTTCACCGGCGACTACGCGCGCTACGACGCCGACGGCTACATCTGGTTCCTGGGCCGCAAGGACGACATCATCAAGAGCTTCGGCTACCGCGTCTCGCCCTACGAGATCGAGCGCGTGCTGAAGAGCCACCCGGCGGTGGCCGACTGCGCCTGCGTGGGCGAGGAGGCCGGCAAGGACAAGCTCCTCGTGGTCGCCTACGTGATCCCGCACGCCGGCGCCGCGGCCACGCCCGACGAGCTGGCCGCCTTCGGCCGCGAGCACCTCGCCGCCTACAAGGCGCCCAAGGTCGTCTACCTCGCGAAGGACTTCCCGCGCACCCGAAACGGCAAGATCCTGCGCCGCGAAATCTCGCCCGCCATCGCCGTGTCGCGGTCGGCAGGCTAGAATTCGCGGATGACTACTCCCTTTCCGTCTCCCAAGAACCCCCGCCCCGCCGCCATCGTCGCGCTGGGGAGCTTCATCTTCTGGACCCGCTGGCTGCAGGCGCCGCTCTATCTCGGCCTCATCGTCGCGCAGGCGGTCTACGTCTTCCACTTCTGGGTGGAGCTGGTGCACCTGGTCGAGGCCGCGTTCGGCAACAAGGAGGCGCTGGCCGCCCTCATCGACAGCGTCGGCTACAGCCTCCCCGAGATCAAGGACGCGGCCGGCGCGGTGATCGGCCACGCGCCGCCCAAGTTCAACGAGACGGTGATCATGCTGGTGGTGCTGGCGCTCATCGACGTGGTGATGATCTCCAACCTCCTCAT
>JAMPXV010000102.1 GCA_023700985.1 Lysobacter sp. | reverse complement strand
GACCGCGGCTGCGATCACCCACATGCCATACGCATCCTCAGCCGTGCCTGGCTGCGCGTCCTGTGGCGCGCCTGGGTCGATCGCAAACCCTACGATCCCCAGCTCCACAACGGAGCGCTTGCCATGGGTTGACACAGGATGTCTCATGCCTCGCCTTCCTCCCCGGGCCGCACGAAGATGAAGCGGAACTCCCCGGGCTCGATCTCGACGAAGTCGAGCGTCACCCCCTCGACGAGCTCCCGGCTCCTCTCCGCGACGACGACTTCGACGCCCTCGACCCGGGCCGTGGTGTCCCCCGGGCGCGACTGGTCGAAGCCCATGCCGAAGTCGACCGACCCGTCGGCGGCGACCTGCGCCGCCAGGCGCAGCAACGGCGTCTCGACGCCCGATTCGGTGGCGGCCTGGCGGATGCGCTCCGCGGCGGCCTGCGTGATGGTGATCATGGCTCCCGTTTCTCCGGTTTCTGCCGGTCGTTCGTCAATCCGCGGCTGCGGCGGCCGCGCCTTCGCGCGCCGCCTTCACGGCCGCCACGTGGCGCAGGAAGCGCCGAACCCAGTCGTTGCCGCCGGCGCTGCGCTGGTGGGCGTAGGTCGCCAGCACGTTGCGGTGCACGATGCCGTCGCGCCGGCCGTCGGCGCCCTCGCCCCTTTCCATCCGGAAGGCGTAGCGAAGCTCCGGGTCGGCGTGCGCGAGCGTCGAGTAGTGGAACTCGTGGGCGCGCACCGGGGTGCCCTCCCCCATTCCCCAGGGATGCTCGGCCGTCTCGACGAGGCGCACGTAGCCCTTGCCCACGGGCTTCGCGTGCATCACCACGTCGGCGGGCAGCGCGCCCACCATCTCCCACGTCTGCCCGCGCCACGACAGCGAGCGCGCGAGGTACATGAGGCCGCCGCACTCCGCGTAGACCGGCAGCCCCGCCTCGATCCCGGCTCGCAGGCTCTCGCGGAACGCGCGGTTGGCCGCCAGCTCCTCGCCCAGGACCTCCGGAAAGCCGCCGCCGATGAAGAAGCCGTCCACGTCGGGGAGGCTCCCGTCGCGCAGCGTGTCCACGGGGACGAGGTCGGCGCCCGCGTCGCGGAAGGCGTCGAGGTCGTCGGCGTAGTAGAAGCCGAACGCGCGGTCCCGCGCGATGCCGATGCGAAGCGGCGGCATCGGCGCCGGCAAGGGCATCGGCGGCGCGTTCACCGGCGCCGCGGTGCCGGCGATCGCGATGATCGCGTCCAGGTCGACGCCGGCGCACACCGCCACGCGCATGGCCTCGATGCGCGCCCTGGCGTCCTCCATCTCGAGCGCGGGCACGAGTCCCAGGTGGCGCTCGACGACGCCGAGGCGAGGCTCCTCCCCGATCGCGCCGAGGACCGGGATGCGCGTGAAGCGCTCGATGGCGGCGCGCAGCTTTCCCTCGTGGCGCGCGCCCGCCACCCGGTTGAGGATCACGCCCGCGATGCGGACCGTGGGGTCGAAGGTCGCCAGCCCGTGCAGGAGCGCGGCCGCGCCCCGCGCCATGCCGCGCGCGTTGAGGACGAGGACGACGGGCAGATCCAGCCTCCTCGCCATGGCGGCGTTGCTGTCCGAGCCCTCCAGGTCCAGCCCGTCGTGCAGGCCGAGGTTGCCCTCGACGATCGAGATGTCGCATCCGGACGCGTGCCTCGCCCACTGGGCGGCGACCTCCGCGTCGCCCTGCAGGTGCAGGTCGAGGTTGCGGCACGGGCGCTGCGCCGCGAGGCCCAGCCACTGCGGATCGATGTAGTCGGGGCCCTTCTTGAACGGCTGGACCGAGAGCCCGCGCTCGACCAGGCCGGCGATGAGCCCGGTGGCCACGGTCGTCTTGCCCGACGAGCGCCAGGCGGCGGAAACGAGGATCCCGCTCATGGGGCGCCCGGCGGGGCTACTTGGCCGGCGCGGGCGCCGCCATCGCGACCTCGGCCGGCGCCAGGATGGGCAGCGCGCGCGCGCCCGCGAGCGCGATGAGGAAGGAGGCGGCCAGTCCCCCGAGGCCGAGCAGGAGCTCCGGGAGGCTGGGCGAGTAGCCATCGGCCCGCCCGTCGCCGAAGGTGCTCGCGACCTCGTAGCCGGGGAAGATCTCGAGCGGGAAGGCCTGCCCCCCGACGATGAACACGTAGAGGAAGGCCAGCGCGCCGAGTGCCACGAGCACGGAAGCCGCCGCCGTGGCGCGCGCGCTCGCCAGGCCCGGATGGAAGAGGAGCACGAGCGGCACGAGGCTCCCGAGGACGACGTACCCCGCCCAGAAGAGGGCCGGATAGGGCGCCCCGCTCACCAGGATGAAGCGCTCGAAGGCGACCTGCTTCGCCCAGTACAGGTTGGTCAGGTGGTGCACGGCCACGAAGTAGAGCGCGGCGATCACGAAGATCGCGAGGAGCCGGCGCACGCGCGCGTGCAGTTCCGCGTCCATCGGCTCCCGGCCGGCCAGGCGCGCGAGTCCGCATTGCGCCAGGTGGAAGACGGCCAGCCCCCACGCCAGCGACAGCGCGATGAAGAGCGGCGCGATCACCCCGGAGGCGTAGGCCTGGCGGGCGACGAGGAAGCCGAAGATCGAACCCGTGCCGGTGGTGAGGATGATGCGCCACGCGAACGCGGCGAGCCCCACCGGCCTGGCGAACCGGCCCAGCCGCCGCTCGAGCAGCGCCCAGAGGTAGAGCGCGCAGATGGCGAAGAGCCCGTTGTAGAGGATCATGTTCCACGCGAAGATCGAGCGGAAGTTGTAGTGGGTGGCCGCCACGACGAGCCGCTCGGGGCGCCCGAGGTCCAGCACCAGGACCATCAGCCCGCCGGCCAGCAGCGCAACGGTGAGCAGGACCGACAGCGGCGCGTGCGGCTTGTAGTCGCTTTCGCCGAACACCGAGCCGATCGAGGCCACGTTGAGCGCCCCCGATGCCGCGACGATGAGGAAGATCGCGAAGACGTGCGGCAGGCCCCAGACGACCTGGTTGTTCATGCCGGTGACGGCGTGGCCGTGCACCTCCATGTAGTGCGCCGCGCCGAGCGCCACGGCGAGCACGGCGCCGCCGGCGGCCAGGAGGAGCCAGAAGGCGCGGCGGGCGGATTTCGTTTCCATGGCCTAGAGCCCCTGGTAGCGCACGCCGTTGTCGGTGCGCAGATCGGCGCGCAGCTGCGTCGTCGTCGCCGCCCGGACCCGCTTCGAGATCTCGCTCGACGGGTCGTTCAGGTCGCCGAAGACGATGGCCTGGTGGCCGGCGGCCGCGCACGCCTCGACGCAGGAGGGCGTGCCGCCCTTGTCGACCTTGTGCACGCAGAGGGTGCAGCTCTCGACGCAGCCCTTGCCGCGCGGCACGTCGGGGCTCTGCCCCGTGGTGGCCTCGTGCACGAAGCTCCTCGCCTTGTACGGGCACGCCATCATGCAGTAGCGGCAGCCGATGCACGTGTGGCGGTCGACGAGCACGATCCCGTCCTCGCGCTTGAAGGAGGCGCCGGTCGGGCAGACGTCCACGCACGGCGGCTCGGCGCAGTGCTGGCAAAGGACGGGAAGCGAGACCGCCTTGCCGGTCTTCAGGTCCTTGAGGTCGACCTTGCGGATCCACTGGGAGTCCGTCGCGCGGGTCGTCCCCGGCAGGCCGTTCTCGCGGTTGCAGGCGTCCACGCACTCGCGGCAGCCGGGCGCGCACTTCGTCGTGTCGATGAGCATGCCCCAGCGGACCTTGCCGCTCACCGGTTCGCCGGGAGCCCGCGGTCGCGAAGCGCCGTCCGGACCAACAGCCTCGGCGTACTCGTAGAGCATCAGCCCCGGCGCGATCATGGCGCCGGCGATGGCCGCGGCCTGGCCGAAGAACTCGCGCCGGCGCTTGTCGACCGGGTTCATCGCAGGGACCCCGGCGCCGCGGCGGCGGCGGTCGCGGCCGGCCTCGCGGTGGAGGCGTGGCAGTCGAAGCAGTCGACCTTCACGGCGGCGTAGGTGTGGCAGCCCTGGCAGAAGTGCTTCTCCGATCCCAGCACGCGCCCGTCGGCCTTGCTCGCATGGCAGTCGACGCACGCCGAGAGGCTGTGCTTGATGCCGCGGATGCCGCGGCGCACGGTGTCGTCGCGGTCGTGCTTGAGGAAGTCCATGTGCGAGCGGCGCATGACCTTGGGATCCTCCACGCAGGGGCCGGAACGGGCCGCGTCCAGGGCCGGGCCCGAGGCGCTCGCGACGAGGCCGGCGCCGCTCCCCGCCAGGAGGAGCGTCGCGGCGAGAATCGCGCGAAGGAAGCCGGCCGCCGTCATCGCGCCCCCTACTCTCCCAGCCCCATCTGGATGTAGCCCGTCGGGCAGACGTCCCGGCAGATGTGGCAACCGATGCACTTGTCGTAGTCGGTGTCGACGTAGCGGCCCGTGGTGCTCTGCGACTTCTTCACCTTGAACACCGCGGTCTGCGGGCAGTAGACCACGCAGTTGTCGCACTCGAAGCACAGGCCGCAGCTCATGCAGCGCTTGGCCTCCGCGATCGCCTGCGCCTCGTCGAGCGCGCCCAGGCGCTCCTCGAAGTTGCCGAGCGCCGTCTCCTTGGTGAGCGTGATGAAGTTGCGCTTCACCCGCGGCGTGAAGCCGAAGTGGCCGAGGAAGAGCTCCTCGTGCGTGATGATGTGGCGGTCGGAGCGGTTGTCGTAGTTGTGCACCGCCGCCTTCGAGTCGCAGGTGCCGTGCATGGGCTCGGTGGCCTTCTCGATGGGCAGCCCCTTCTCGAGCATCTTGCGCATGAGGTCGAACTGGTGGACGTCGATCTTCGGGCGCTTCTCGGGCTCCTCGCCGCGAAGGAAGCGGTCGATGCCCTCCGCCGCGATCGAGCCGTGCCCGATGGCGGTGGTGAGGAGGTGCGGGCGCAGCACGTCGCCGCCCGCGAACACGCCTTCCTTGCCGGCCACGCGGTAGTTGCGGTCGGCGGCGATGGCGCCCTTGCCGTTGTCGAACTCCTCGAGGCCCGTGAAGTCCACGGACTGGCCGATGGCCGAGACGATGAGGTCGGCCGGCAGGTCCTGCTCCGTGCCGGGCTTGATGTCGATCTGCAGCTTGCCGCCGACGAACTTGGCCTCGCACTGCGCGACGCGCAGGGCCGTGGCGCGCCCGTCCGGGCCCTTCACCACGCCCACGGGGGACCAGCCGCCGCGGATCTCGATGCCCTCGGCCGCCGCCTGCTCGATCTCGTGCTTGTTCGCCTGCATCTTGTCGACGGGGAACACGGAGGTGAGGACCACCTCGGCGCCCTGCGCCGCGGAAACGTGCGCGACGTCGTGCGCCATGTAGCCGGCGATCGCCTGCTCGAGGTCCGTGGGCTTCGCGTTCTCGATGTGGCCGAGGCGGCGCGCGACGGTGGCCACGTCGATGGACGTGTCGCCGCCGCCGACCACCACCACGCGCTTGCCGACGTAGCGCAGGCGCCCGTCGTTGAAGGCCTTCAGGAACGAGGTCGCCGTCACCACGTTGGGCGCCGTCGAGTCGGGCACCGGCAGCGGACGGCCGCCCTGGGCGCCCATGCCCAGGAACACGGAGTCGTAGTTCTTGCGGATCTCCTCCATGGAGATGTCGGTTCCGACGCGGCACTTCAGGCGCGTCTCGACCCCGAGGTCGAGGATGCGCTGGATCTCGGCGTCCAGGACGTCGCGCGGCGTGCGGAAGCCCGGGATGCCGTAGCGCATCATGCCGCCCAGGTGCTCGTGGTCGTCGAAGATCGTGACCGAGTGGCCCTTGAGGGCGAGCTGGTAGGCGCAGGACAGGCCCGCGGGGCCGCCGCCCAGCACGGCGATCTTCTTGCCCGTCTGCTTCTCGGGCTTGCGGTAGGCGAGCTTGTTGGCGTTGGCGTAGTCGCCGAGGAAGTGCTCCACGGAGTTGATGCCGACGTGGTCCTCGACCTCGTTGCGGTTGCAGCCCGTCTCGCACGGCGCCGGGCAGACGCGGCCCATCACCGACGGGAAGGGGTTCGCCTCGGTGAGGCGCCGCCAGGCGTATTCCTGCCAGGCCACGCCCTGCGGCGGCTTCTCCGTCTGGCGCACGACCTGCAGCCACCCGCGGATGTCCTCGCCGGAGGGGCAGCTGCCCTGGCACGGCGGGGTCGACTGGATGTACGTCGGGCACTTGTGCGTCCACGAAGCCTGGAAGATCACCTCCTGCCAGCGTGGCGGCTTCGCGTCGCCGTCCTGGTAGCGTCGGAAGGTGAGGGCTTGGGTTTCCTGGGGGTTGGCGGCCACGGGATCCTCTGTGTCGTGTGGTGTGGGTTCGGGGCGCGGTTTACTGCTTCGCGCCGAGGCGGATGGCGGTGCTCACCAGCTGGTGGACGCCGCCGACCATGTTCCGGTTGAATCCGTAGTACGGCAGCACCTTGGTGAACTGCGCCTTGCAGATGGCGCAGATGGTCGCCATGAA
Organism: Lysobacter sp.; assembly: GCA_023700985.1. GTDB lineage: Bacteria > Pseudomonadota > Gammaproteobacteria > Burkholderiales > Usitatibacteraceae > FEB-7. The sequence goes on along the minus strand of JAMPXV010000102.1, from coordinate 5,836 downwards.
GTTCACGCCGTGCCGGTCGGCGACCTCGCGCAGCGACTCCATTCTCGGCAGGGCGCCCTTGACGCGCAGGTCGAGGAGCTCGTCGGTGAGCAGCCCCCCGCCCCCGCCGCAGCAGAAGGTGGCCTCGTGCGTGGTGCCGGGGCGCATCTCGACGTACCTGTTGGCCACCGCCCGCACCAGCGCGCGCGGGATCTCGAACTGCCCGCCGGGGTCGTCGCCCATGCGCGAGGCGCGCGCCACGTTGCACGAGTCGTGGAAGGTGACGACGCGGTGGTCGTTCGCCTCCTTGTCGAGGACGAGCGCGCCCTTGCGCACCAGGTCCCAGGTGAGCTCGCAGATGTGCGTGGGCTGCCGGTAGTTGTGGTCGAGCTGGCTCTGCAGCATCCGCGCGAAGGGGTCGTCGGCGCCCGAGCCGATGCCGGCCAGCGTGTTCCAGAAGCTGTAGGCGACGCGCCAGGCGTGGCCGCACTCCCCCACGACTATGCGCTTCACGCCCAGTTCCAGCGCGGCCTCGCGGATGCGCATAGCGATCGTGCGCATCTGCTCGTAGTTGCCGATGAAGAGGCCGAAGTTGCCCGCCTCCGAGGCGTGCGAGGAGAGCGTCCAGGAGATCCCCGCGGCGTGGAAGACCTTGGCGTAGCCGATGAGGCTGTCCACGTGCGGCTCGGCGAAGAAGTCGGCCGACGGCGTGACGAGCAGCACCTCGGCGCCCTTCACGTCGAGCGGGAACTTCACGTCCGCGCCCGTCTCGTCCTTCACGTCCTCCTCCAGCCCGAGAAGCGTGTCCTCCAGGGCCGGCCCCGGCAGGCCCAGGTTGTTGCCGATCTTGTGGACCTTGCCGATGATCTCGTTCGTGTACTTCTGGCCGTAGCCGATGGAATCGAGGATCTCCTTGGCGGCCATCGTCACTTCGGCCGTGTCGATCCCGTACGGGCAGAAGACGGAGCAGCGGCGGCACTCCGAGCACTGGTTGTAGTACTTGTACCAGTCGTCGAGCACGTCCTTCGTCAGCTCGCGCGCGCCGACGAGCTTGGGGAAGAGCTTGCCGGGGAGCGTGAAGTGGCGGCGGTAGACGCCGCGCATCAGCTCCTGGCGGGCCACCGGCATGTTCTTGGGGTCGCCGGTGCCCAGGAAGTAGTGGCACTTGTCCGTGCAGGCGCCGCAGTGCACGCAGGCGTCGAGGTAGACGCGCAGGCCCCGGTACTTGCCGACCAGCTCCCCCATCTTGGCGATGGCCTTGTCGTGCCAGTCGTCGACGAGGGTCCCGGGAAAGCCGATGGCCTCCTGCATCTTCTCGGTGGCCACGTACGGCTTCGAGTCCGCCATGGCGTCCGGAAGGAGCGCCGGCGGGACGGGGAACTCGCGAAGAGGGGGGGCGGTGACGTCGGCCATGGCTCTTGCCTACTTGGTGTCGAGCCGCGCGGCCCACTCGGCCAGGTGGCGGCGCTCGCGCGGGTCGTCGACCTGGTTGCGGCCGGGGCTGAAGAAGAGCCCCGGCGCGTGCAGCAGCTTGGAGAACGGGAACACGAGCATGAGCGCGGCCACCAGCCCCAGGTGCAGCGCGAGGATCGGGTCGGCCGGCAGGTGGCGCACCTCGAAGCTCATCAGCCCCAGGAAGAAGGACTTCACCGCGATGACGTCGGTGTGCGCGACGTACTTCATGGCGAGCCCGCTCGCGCCGATCGCGACCAGGAGCGCCAGCATCAGGTGGTCCGACGGCGTCGAGATGTAGCGCACGCGGTCGACCAGGAAGCGCCGCGCCCAGAGGCCCGCGAGGCCGGCGAGCATCGCGAAGCCGGCGTAGACGCCGAACGGCTGGATGAAGGCGACCCATCCCCACACCGGTTCGGTGAAGTAGCGCAGGTGCCGCAGCAGGACGAGTGCCAGCGCCGCGTGGAACACCCAGCCGAAGAGCCAGGTCCAGAGGGTCGCCTTGAAGAGGCTCTCGAAGAGCACCACCTCGCGCACGAGGCGCAGCGCCACGCCCCCGCGGGTCGTGGGCGCGGGCGTGGTGGGGATCTTCAGCGGCGCGGGCGTGCCGGCGTACTGGCGGATGCGAACCGCCAGCCCGGCCACGAGCACGGTCGCGGCGAGGTAGAAGAGCCCTGCGAAGAAGGCGGCCATGGGGGAAGGGGGGCCGGGCGCGGCGGCTCGCCGCGCCCGGAAGCCGTCGTCAGACGCAGCCCGTGGGCTTCGGCAGGCCGGCGATCTTGCACGCCTGCTTGGCGGGTCCGTAGGGGAAAAGCTCGTACAGGTACTGGTTGCTTCCCTTGTCCGGCCCGAGCTTCTTGCCGATGGCCTTGGTGAGCACGCGCACCGCCGGGGCGATCTGGTACTCGTTGTAGTACTCGCGCAGGAAGTTCACGACCTCCCAGTGGCTTTCGCTCATCTCGATCTTCTCGGCCTTGGCGATCTCGCCCGCGAGTTCCTCGTTCCACTGCGACAGATCGACCAGATAGCCTTCCTCGTCGACTTCGTAGGACTTGCCGCTCACTTCGATGGTGCCCATCGTTTCTCCTTTCGCGTTCAGCTTCTTTGGCGGTATGCCGTGGTCCGCGCTACAGCCAGGACTGCACGCGGGGGTTCTGGGTGACGAGCTCGACGAAGCCCTTGTAGTCGACCTGCACGACGCCGTCGATGACGGCGCCCGCGCGGGCCCTTGCCTCGAGGTCGGCCGCGAGGACGAACACCTTCGCGGTGGCGAGCGCCGCCTGGATCTTCGCGGCGGCGGCGTGCCCCTTCGTGGCCGCGTAGACCGCGTCCTCGATCAGGAGCACCGAGTGGCCGGGGCGGACGTGCGCGAGGCAGCTGTCGAGCGTGGCGCGTTCGCCGGGGGACTTGTTCACGATGTGGAGCATTTTCTCGGGCCTCGGTGTCTTCAGAAGCTGATCATCACGTCCATCTCGTCCATCAGCGCCGCCATCTCGGTGGCGCCGAGGACCTGCACGTCGACCAGGAGGTCGTCCTCGGTGAGGCCGCGGGCCTCGAGCGACTCGCGCTCCACGTACAGCTTCTCGATGTCGTAGCCCTCCAGCGCGCGGTAGGTGGGCGAGAAGTTCTTCGTCTCGATCGCCTTGGTGTTCTGCCCCTTGGCGAGCTGGTACACCCCGTCGTCCAGGAAGGCGAGGCCCACGTCCTGGTCGAACGCGGCGCTGATGAGGACCACCTCGAGCCCCTCGAGCGCGTAGACGCTGCCGTAGGGGGCCTTGCGGTTCACGAACAGGAATTTCTTGATGGCGCCTTCGCTCATGCTCTCAATCCCCGAAGACAACGAGCCGGTCCGATGCGATCGCCGACTCGACGAGCTGGCCGAGCCCCGAGATGCGGAAGCCCTGCGCCAGGTTCTGCTCCACGATGCCGCGGCGCAGCGCCGCGGCGACGCAGACCACGAGGTCCACGCCGTGCTCCTCGGCGAGCTTCGTCCACCGGGCGACCACGTTGCGGTCGTCCTGGGGCGGCTCGGTGAGCTTGGTCGCGTTGTTCACGCCGTCGTGGTAGAAGAACACGCGCTCGATCTGGTGGCCCGACTCGATCGCCGCCCTGCAGAACAGGTAGGCGCTGTCGCTCGACTGGCGCTGGTACGGGCCTTCGTTGACCATTACTCCGATCTTCACTTCGGGCTGCTCCCTTTGCCGGCTTCTAGAAACGGATGTGCGCCGAGGCGTTGAGGCTCGCGCGCGAGCCGCGCCAGTCGTCGATGAGGTACTTCGTGAACGGCAGCTCCGTCTTCTCGAAGAAGCGCGGCCAGCCGATGCGCTCGACCCAGTCGGACAGGCGCTCCCAGGGGCGCGCGTCGGCCTTGTAGGTGTAGAGGATCTTCTTCACGATCTCCGACACCTCGGGCCAGCGCGGCGGGTTGTTGGGAATGCCGGAGGCCACCATCTTCATGAAGGTGGGCTTGCCGCGGGCGTTGGAGTTCTTGCCGCCGACCCAGATGGCGAACTTGGAGAACTCCGGGTCGTTGATCTGCATCGGCGGGCACGGGGGGTAGCAGGCGCCGCAGCAGATGCACTTCTTCTCGTCGACCTCGAGCGAGGGCTTGCCGTTCACCAGCGCCGGGCGGATGGCCGCCACCGGGCAGCGCGCGACCACGGCGGGGCGCTCGCAGACGTTGGCCACGAGGTCGTGGTTGATCTTCGGCGGCTTGGTGTGCTGGATGATGATCGCGATGTCGGCCTGGCCGCCGCAGTTGATCTCGCAGCAGGAGGTGGAGAGGTGCACGCGGTTGGGCATCTCCTCCTTGATGAACTCCTCGTGCAGGTCGTCCATCAGCGCCTTCACGGCGCCGGAGGCGTCGGTGCCCGGGATGTCGCAGTGCAGCCACCCTTGCGTGTGCGCGATCATCGTCACCGAGTTGCCGGTGCCGCCCACCGGGAAGCCGTTCTTCGTGAGCTCCTCGATCAGCGGGGCGACCTTCTTCTCGTCGGCCACCATGAACTCGATGTTCGAGCGGATGGTGAAGCGCACGTGCCCCTCGGCGAACTTGTCGGCGATGTCGCAGAGCGTGCGGATCGTGTAGACGTCCATCTGGCGCTGCGTGCCGGCGCGAACGCTCCACACCTCGTCGCCCGAGTGGGAGACGTGGTGCAGCACGCCCGGCCGCGGGCGGTCGTGGTACTTCCAGTTCCCGTAGTTCTTGAGGAGCTGCGGGTGCATGAACTGCTTGTTGTCGGGCACGCCGGACTCGACGGGGCGGCGCGGGGTGGCGGTGGCAGTGGCCATTGTCGGGACTCCGTGGTTCTTCGGTTCGTTGGCGGGATCGGGGCTCGGGGTCAGGCGGCCTGCTTCTTCGCCTTCATCCTAGCGACTTCATCATCCCAGCCGTCGGCGCGGACGTAGGGGTTCGTGCGCGGCGTGGACACCATGTTGGCGTCGACCTCGAGGCCGATGCCCTCGACGAAGTTCACCAGGCCGATGCGCTCGATCGTCTCGCCGACGCGCTCGTGCTCCAGCGCGTTCTCGGCGAAGAAGTCGACGATGCTCTTGCCGAGTTCGACGAGCTTCTCGCGGTCCTCGTCCGTCTCGAGCTTCATGAAGGGCACGACCACGGTCCCCATCAGGTCGCCGATCTTGAGCGTTCGCTTGCCGCCCACCAGGATCGTCGCTCCCTTGTCCTTGCCGGGGGCCAGCGCACCGGTCATCACGTTGATGCAGTGCATGCAGCGCACGCAGTCGCGGTTGTCGATGCAGATGGCCTTGTCGTCGGAGACCTTCACCGACGAGATGGAGGGGCCCGTCGGGATCTTGCTCGCGTCGACCAGCTGGATCGCCTTGGTCGGGCAGCGGCTCACGACGTCGTTCACGAGGTCGTTCACGCCGTGCTTGGCGAAGTACTTGCGGGCGAGCGCCTCGTCGGTGCGGATGTTGTCGCGCCAGGTGCCGATCACGGCCATGTCCGAGCGCTGGATCGAGTTCATGCAGTCGTTCGGGCAGCCCGAGAACTTGAACTTGAACTTGTAGGGCAGCGACGGGCGGTGGATGTCGTCGGTGAAGTTGTTGAGGACGGTGCGGTGCGCGGCCGCCTCGTCGTAGCACGACTGCTCGCAGCGCGCCGCGCCCACGCAGGACATCGAGGTGCGGACCGCCGGGCCCGCGCCGCCCAGGTCGAAGCCGAGCTGGTTGATCTCGTCGAAGGCGTCCTGCACCTTGTCCGAGCGCACGCCCTGGAACATGATGTCGCCGCTCTGCCCGTGGAAGGCGATGAGGCCGGAGGCGTGGCGCTCCCAAGTGTCGCAGAACTTGCGCAGGATGTCGGTGTTGTAGTGCATGCCCGGGGGCGGCATGACGCGCAGCGTGTGGAACTCGGCCGCGTCGGGGAACTGGGGCTTGCCCGCCT
>JAMPXV010000101.1 GCA_023700985.1 Lysobacter sp. | reverse complement strand
GGGTGCGTGACCCAGAAGCCCATCATGCCCATGGCCATCTGCGTCATCTCGTCGGCGTGCGGGTGGTACATGAAGGTGCCCGGCCGGCGCGCCACGAACTCGTAGACGAAGGTCTTGCCCACCGGGATCTGCTTCTGGTTCAGCCCGCCCACGCCGTCCATGCCGTTGGGGAGGCGCTGCCCGTGCCAGTGGATCGTGGTGTGCTCCGGGAGGCGGTTGGTGACGAAGAGGCGCACGCGGTCGCCCTCGACCACCTCGATCGTGGGCCCGGGGCTCTGGCCGTTGTAGCCCCACAGGTGCGCCTTCATGCCCGGGGCGATCTCGCGGATCACCGGCTCGGCCACGAGGTGGAACTCCTTCACGCCGTTCACCATGCGCCAGGGCAGGGTCCAGCCGTTGAGCGTCACCACCGGGCTGTAGGGGCGGCCGTTGGCGGGGACGAGCGGCGGCTGCGTCTCGGCCTTGTCCATGATCACCGGCTCGGGGAGTGCCGCGAGCGCCACGCGGCTCACGGTGCCGGCGGCGATGGCCGCGCCGGCGAGGCCGGCGTTGCGGAAGAAGTCGCGTCGCGATGCCATGGTCGGTCCCTTGTCGCTCAGTGCCCGCCGCCGGATTCGGCCTGCGGCATCGCGGCGCGCGCCACGGCCGGCGGCGCGGTGCGGCCGATCATCGCCATGCCCAGGTCGGCCTCGGCGATCCAGAAGTCGCGCAGCGCCTCGACGTAGCCGCCCACGCTCGCGATCTGCGCGCGGGCATCCGCCAGCAGGTCGAACACGCCGATGAGCATGCCGTTGTAGCGCAGCAGGTTCTCCTCGGCGATGCGCTTCCTGAGCGGCACGATCTCGTCGCGGTAGTGCTTCGCGATGTCGTGGCTCAGGCGGTAGTGGCGGTAGGCCTCGCGGACCTCGGAGCGCGCGTCGATCGCGGCCTGCGCCGCGCGGTCCAGCGCCTGGCGGTAGACGGTCTCGGCCCGCGCCACGCGCGCGGTTCCGAAGTCGAAGAGCGGCAGCTCCAGCGCGATCTCGTAGCCGCGCGCCCACGGCTCGCCGCGCCCCTCCTGCTCGCGGCTCACGCCGACTTCCAGCACGTTGATGAAGCGGGTCGCGCGCGTGAGGCCGAGGTTGGACGCGACGGCCTGCGTGTCGAGGACGGCCGCGCGCACGTCGAGGCGCCGCGCCATCGCCTCGCGCTCGATGTCCGGCCGCTCCTGCGCCGTGGCCGGCAGGTCGGGAAGGCGTTCGGGCAGCACCAGCGCCGCGGCCTGGCTTCCCCACAGCCCGAGGAGCCGGGTGAGCTGCTCGCGCGCGCTGCCCGCGGCCTGCTCCGCGCGCGCGGCGGCGAGCGACGCATCGGCGTAGAAGCCCTGTTCGCGGGCGCGCTCGAGCGCGCTCCAGTTGCCCGCCTTGGCCATGCGCGCCGCGAGCTCCGCCCCGGCATCGGCGGCGAGCCGCACCTGGCGCATGTAGCGAAGCGACTCCTCGGCGGCCACCGCGGCGACCCAGGCCTTGCGCGTGTCGGAGGCCAGGCGCAGCACCTCGAGGATTGCGCGCTGCTGCGCCCCGGCGAAGCGCCGCTGCTCCACCTCGGTAGCGAGCGGCATCGCGACCAGGGACCAGATGTTGAAGGAGAGCGACTGCTCGAACTTGTAGTGGTGCTCGTCGGGCACGCGGTGCAGGGCGATGCGCGGGTTGGGCAGCCGCCCGGCCTGCACGAGGTCCGCCTCGGCCAGCCCCAGCTCGGCCAGCGACGCCTGAAGGCCGCGGTTGTTGAGGAGCGCAACCTGCACCGCGTCGTCCGCCGAGAGCGGCCCCTTGGCGAGGAGCTGCGCCACGCGGGCGTCGAGGGCCTCGCGGTCGGCGTCGGTGCGCGCCCACGCCACGTCCTTGCCGGTCTGGCTGCGCACGGCCTCCCCCACCGGGCCGAAGCCGCCGTCGGGCGCGAAGGCGGCGCAGCCGGCCAGGACCACGGCGCCCACGGCGCCCACGGCGGCGGTGGCGATGCGGCGAAGGTAGGAAAGGTTCTGGGGCATCGCCTACTTCGACCTGGGGTTGGCCGGATCGTGCGGCGCGGCGGGAGACTGGGCGGCCTCGCCCGGGGCGGGCTGTGCCGCCTTCGAGGCCTCGTAGGCCTCGCGCGCATAGGCCTTCCAGCCGCCGATGCGCGCCACCTCGTCGTTCACGCCCCGCCACGACCCCGGGCCGTCGCCGGTGAACACGCGATAGGTCGCGAAAGGAGACCGATGCACGAGCGGCGGCGCCTCGGCGCGCGGGTCGGCCGGGTCGCGGGCGGCGGGTGCGGGCGCGCCCTGGGCCACGGCGCCGGCGGCCGCGAGGCCGGCGGCAAGGGCAAGGGCGGTGCGCAAGGTGGCCAAGCAGGTTCTCCTCGGAACGGGAACCGAATGATGTTTGCCGGGGGCCGACCCGAGCCTGACGGTGACATTACAATCCCGTAAGGATCCGGCCGCCGCGCGCCGGCACGAGTCAGAATGCGCGACATCCCGGAACAAGTCGGAGAGCGGCACCATGAAGATCCTCGTCGTGGAGGATGAGTCGAAAACAGGTGATTACCTCACACAGGGCCTTACCGAGGCCGGGTATGTGGTCGACCTCGCCCGCAACGGCGTGGACGGCGCGCACCTCGCCACGTCCGAGGACTACGACCTTGTGATTCTCGACGTGATGCTTCCGGGCCTGGACGGCTGGGGAGTGCTTCAGGCCATCCGCAAGACGGGTCGCTCCATGCCGGTGCTCTTCCTTACCGCGCGAAGCCAGGTCGATGACCGCGTGAAGGGCCTGGAGCTGGGCGCCGACGATTATCTGCTGAAACCGTTCGCTTTCTCGGAACTGCTCGCGCGGGTGCGCACACTGCTGCGTCGCGGCCGCTCGATGGAGCCCGAGGTCCTGCGCGTGGCCGACGTCGAGCTCGATCTCCTCCGGCGCCGCGTGGTCCGGGGAGGCAAGCGCATCGACCTCACTGCCAAGGAGTTCGCACTCCTCGAGCTGCTGCTTCGCCGCCACGACGAGGTGCTGCCGCGCTCGCTCATCGCCTCCCAGGTCTGGGACATGAACTTCGACAGCGACACCAACGTGATCGAGGTGGCCGTGCGGCGGCTGCGCGCCAAGATCGATGACGGGTTCGAGCCCAAGCTCATCCACACGGTACGCGGTATGGGATACGTCCTCGAGACGCCGGAAGCCGCCTGATGCCGCGGCCGTCCCTCACCCTCCGGCTCACGCTCCTCTTCGCCGCAGGGTCGACGGTCGTGCTGGTCATCCTAGGCTACCTCGTGGCCCAGGCGGTGCAGCGGCACTTCGTGGAAATAGACCGCGACGAGCTGCTCGGAAAGGTCGAGCTGGTCCGCCACATGCTCGCGAAGCCCGGGACTGCGGCCGACTTCACCTCCATGCCCGGCCGGATGAACGACGCGCTCATCGGGCACCGCCACCTGCACGTCCGCATCTCCGACCCGGCGGGACGGCTGCTGTACAGCACGCCGGAATCGCAATTCCCCGACGAGCACTTCCCGATGACTTCGGCGCGGTCGGAAGCGTCGCGCCCCGACGTCGCGACCTGGTCGCATGGCGGACACGCACTGCGCGGCACCATGGTGGTCGTCGACACGTCGTACGCCGAACTGCCCCGCGTGGTGGTCGCCGTGGCGATGAGCATCGATCACCACGTCGCGTTCTTCCAGGCCTTCGCGAGGACGCTGTGGATCTCCATCGCGTTGAGCGTTCTGGTCACGGCGATCCTAGGTTGGGTCGCCGCCGCCAGGGGGCTCCAGCCGGTCCGCCAGATGGCGACGGTCGCCCAATCGATCAGCGCGAGCCGGCTCCATGACCGGCTGGGACTGGTGGAGCTGCCCAGCGAGCTGGTGGACCTCGCCACGGCCTTCAACGACATGCTTGCCCGGCTCGAGGACTCCTTCCGACGGCTGTCGGAGTTCTCCTCGGATCTCGCCCACGAGCTGAAGACGCCGCTCAGCAACGTCATGACGCAAACGCAGGTCGCGCTTTCCCGGCCGCGCACGGCCGAGGAGTACCGGGAGGTTCTGTATTCGAGCCTCGAGGAGTGCGACCGGCTCGCGCGGACGATTGCCGACATGCTCTACCTGGCCAAGTCGGACCACGGCCAGATCGTCTCGCGGGCCGAGCAGATCGACCTCGCGAACGAGGTCCGGGAGCTGTTCGACTTCTACGACGCGCTGGTGGAGGACCGTGCCGTGCGGTTGTCGTGTTCCGGCGCGGCCTCGTTGAACGGCGACAGGCTCATGATCCGTCGCGCCCTGAGCAACCTCCTGTCCAACGCCATCGCGCACACGCCCGCCGGCGGCCACGTAGAGGTGATCCTCCAGGCGGACGATTCCGGCGCCGCGACGATCCGAGTCCGCAATGAAGGCGAGACGATCCCCGCAGGGCACCTGCCGCGCCTCTTCGACCGCTTCTACCGCGTCGACCCCGCCAGGGAGCGCACGACCGGTGGCGCAGGCCTGGGCCTCGCCATCACGAAGTCCATCGTCACGGCCCATGGCGGGACGATTTCCGCCTCGTCGGCCGATGGGGTCACCGTGTTCGAGATCGCGCTGCCGTGTGCCCCGACGGAAACGGACAATGCAAATGGGCGATTCGCCGTAGCCGAGTCCTCACCGCCTCGCAGGTGAGGCTGGGCATGTTCCTCGCGAGAATGTAATTTCACCGTCATGGGTCGGTCTGCGCCCTGGAGCCAGAATGGTGGCGTACGAGTGGCGTACGCAATCGGAGATCCAAGATGAAATACCGACCCGCACGACCCGCGCGCGGCCTCTTCCTCGCCGCATGCACCCTGGCACTCGCCGTCCTCGCCGCCCCGGCAATCGCCGCCAAATCCGATGCCCCTGCCGCGGGAGCCTATCTACTAAAGGACGGCACCACGCTCTCCATCGCGAAGAACGGCCGGATGCGCATGTTCACGGCCGACGGCGCGCGCGTGAACATGGCCGACGGCGTGCCCATGGAAACGCGCGACGGCAAGGTCATCGTGATGAAGGAGGACCTCAACTGGAAGCAGCTACGCAAGTCCGGCACCCTCAACCCGAAGTTCAACTAAGCGCCGGCGTTACCGATACGCGCTTCGGAGCTCGTCCTTCACCAGGTCCTGGAGTTCCTCGAGCCCGAAGCGCGGCAACGGGCGGCCGTTCACGAAGTACTCGGGCGTCTTGGTCACGTTGAGCGCCTGGGCGTCGGCAGTGTCCTTCTCGATCCGTGCGGCGATGTCGGCGGCGTTCATGTCGCGGCGCACGCGCTCGAGATCCAGCCCGATGCCCTCGAGGAAGGGCCACACCCGCTCGGGGTAGACGCGGTGGTTCACGGTCCAGCGGTCCTGGCTCGCGAACACGGCCTGGAGCGTCTCCCAGTACTTGTCCTGGCCGCGCGCGGCCTCGAGGACGCGCACCACGTGCTCGGAGCCCTGGTGGAACGGGACGTGGCGGATGGAGAGCTTGATGCGCCCGGGATTGTCGGCCATCAGCTTCTTCACGTGCGGATAGAAGGCGGCGCAGGTCTCGCAGGCCGGGTCGAGGAACTCGACGATGTGGACCTTCGCGTCGGCCGGGCCCAGGAGCGGCGCGTGCGCCGAGGCAAGGTGGGAGGCGTTCTTCGCCGCGGACTGGCGGGCGGCCTCGGCTTGCGTGCTCCGGTAGGCGAGCACCGCGGAGACGAAGATCAGGACCAGGACGGCGCCTGCGATGGCGAAGATCGTTCCCCGCCCGATGCCTCCGCGCGATCTTGCGGGGGCCGGGGGCTGGGCATTGCGGGTCGGTTCGTTTCTATTGCTCTTGCGGCTCATTGTTTGCTCCGTAGTTGCGCCGCGGCGAGCAGCGCGATCATGGTCGAGAAGGCGAGGAAGGAAAGCAGCGGGATGTTCACGAAGCCCAGCCACTCGATCTGGACTTCCGAGCAGGGCACGCCCTTCGTGCAGGGGCGGATCGCCTCGGGGATGACGCCTGCCACGAGCAGCACCTGGAAGACGGAGATGCCCCAGCCGGCCAGCACGAGCGGAAACGCGTAGCGGACGATCCGGGGATCGAAGGGAAAGAGCCCCATCGGCAGCAGGATCACCAGCGGAAACATGGCGATGCGCTGGTACCAGCACAGGACGCAGGGCGGCAGCTCCATCACCTCGCTGAAGAAGAGCGCGCCCAGGGTCGCGAGCGTCGCCACCAGCCAGCACGCGAAGACGAGCAGCCACGCGGTGTCCGAGGCGCCCCACGCCTGGTTGTCCGTCGGGAGCGGGGCCCGGGCACTCACTTGGGCCGCACCTCGAGCACGGCCATCATTCCCGCGTCCTCGTGCTCGAGGATGTGGCAGTGGACCATGCGCTTGCCGGGAAGGTCCTGGCGCACGCGGATCGTCGCCGTGGTGCCCGCGGGCACGTCCACGGTGTCGAGCCAGGCCGCCCAGGGCGCCGGCGTCGCGATGCCGCGCGACTCGCGGCCCGCGAGCTGGAACTGCGTGCCGTGGATGTGGATGGGGTGGTCCATCATCGTGTCGTTCACGATGTCCCAGCGCTCGACCTCGCCCACGGACGAGACGAGGTCGACGCGGTCCATGTCGAAGGTGCGGCCGTTGATCCCGAACCCGCCCATCATCCCCATGCCCGACTGGGTCAGCACGAGGCGCTTCGTCGCCACGGCCGGCCCCGGATCCGCGAGGGGGCGCAGCGCGGCCGGGAGGGCCAGCGCCGCGGCGGGCGCCTCGGTCGTGGTCGCCACCGTGAGGAGTTCCTCGGTGGTGTAGCTCCCGATGCCCATCGTGTCGATCGCGTGGCGTTGCGCCCGGAGCGTGAAGCGGGCCCCCGGCGTGGTGCTCGCCGTGACCAGGATCTCGACGCGCTGTGCCGGCGCCACGAGGATCTCCGAAAGCGGGCCCACGGGGGCCGCCAGCAGCCCGCCGTCGGTGCCCACCAGCGTGAGCGCGTGGCCGTCGAGGGCGAGGCGCAGGTAGCGCGCGCTGGTGGCGTTGAGGATGCGCCAGCGCTGCGTGGCGCCCGGCCGCATCGCGTGTACCGGCAGCCGCCCGCCGTTCACGAGCAGCTGCTCGCCCTGCCGGCCGGCGGTGAAGTCCATCGGGCTGTTGGGCGAGACCTGGCCGTTCGCATCGAGCCGGATGCCGGTGACCAGCATCGTGACCTCGGGAACGTGCGCGAGCGGGTCCTGGGCCGAGCGCACGATGAACGGCGCGGCGAGCCCCATCGACACCTGCTCGGCCGTGGTGCCGTGCGCATGCGGGTGGTACCAGTAAGTGCCCGCGGAACCCACGGGGATGTCGAACTCGTAGACGCGCGTGGCGCCGGGCCGCACGGGGTCCATCGGGTTGCCGTCCTGCTCCGGGGGAACGGGGAGTCCGTGCCAGTGCGCGGTCGTGTCGAGCGCGAGGCGGTTCTCCAGCGCGATGCGCACGCGGTCGCCCTCGCGCACATCGACGAGCGGCCCCGGGAAGAGGCCGTTGTAGAGCCAGAGCGCGGTGGACCGGCCCTCGACGAGGCCGACGCTCGCGCGTTCGGCGACGAGGGTGGCGGCAAAACGCCCGGGCTCGGCCGCCGCGTTGGCGAGCGGGACCAGCGGGCGCAGCGGCTGCCCCTGAGCGAGCGCCGCGGCACCCGGGCCGACGGGGCCGCCCATCATGGGTCCGCCTCCGCCTCCGCCGCCACAGGCCGGCAGGAGCGAGCCCACCCCGGCGAGCGTGATGCCGAGGAATTCGCGTCGTTTCATGGAGCGCCTTTCGTGATGGCCCACACGGCGGCGTTCGCCTACTTCGCCTTCTCGATCATGGTGACGACGTAGTCGCCCTTGATCTCCTCGACGCGGAACTTCACCTTGTCGCCGGCGGCGACCTTGTCGAGAAGTGCCGGGGACTTCACGCCGAAGACCATCGTCATCGGTCCCATGCCGATGTTTGGAATCTCGCCGTGACGGATGGTGATTTTCCCGGCCCCCTTGTCGACCTTCCTCACCTCGCCGTCGGAGGGGGCCTTGGCCGGGGCCTGCGCGACCTGCGAGGCGGCCGGCGCGTGGTGCGGGTGCTGGGCGACGGCGAGCGCCGCGAAGGTGGAGAGGATGACGGCGAGTGCGAGGCGTTTCATGGTCAGCTCCTGAGTTTGCGGCCCTTCACGAGGGCGTAGATTGCGGGAATGACGACGAGGGTGAGGATGGTCGACGAGACCATCCCGCCCACCATGGGTGCCGCGATGCGGCGCATGACTTCCGAGCCGGTGCCGGTGCTCCACATGATCGGCAGAAGCCCCGCCATGATCGCCACCACCGTCATCATCTTGGGCCGCACGCGCTCGACTGCGCCTTCCATGACCGCCTCGTAGAGGTCGCCCGCCGTCGGCACGGCGCCCGCGGCGCCGCGCTCGGAGCGGATGCGCTCCCAGGCGTGCTCGAGGTAGATGAGCATCACCACGCCCGTTTCCGCCGCGACCCCGGCGAGCGCGATGAAGCCGACCGCCACCGCCACGCTCACGTTGTAGCCGAGCCACCAGACGAGCCAGATGCCCCCCACCAGGGCGAAGGGCACGGAAAGCATCACGATCAGCGTTTCCGTCATGCGCCGGAAGTTGAGGTAGAGCAGCACGACGATCAGGAAGAGCGTGAGCGGGACGACGATCTTCAGCTTCTCCACCGCCCTTTCCATGTACTCGAACTGCCCGCTCCACTGGATGAAGTAACCGGGCGGGAAGTCGACCTTCTCCTTCACCGCTTTCTGCGCGTCCGCCACGTAGCTTCCGATGTCGCGGCCATGCAGGTCCACGTAGATGTACGCCGACAGCAGCGCGTTCTCGGTCCGGATCGCGGGCGCCCCCTTGGTCACCTTGACCGTCGCCACCTGCCCCAGCGGCACCATGGCGGGCGACTGCCCCATCTCGGCCATCAACGGCACGAGCACCTGCGTCGCGATCGCCTGCGGGTCGGAGCGCAGTGCCCGCGGGTAGCGCACGATCACCCCGAAGCGCTCACGGCCCTCGATGGTGGTAGTCACCATCTCGCCGCCGAGCGCGGTCATGATCACGTCCTGGAGATCCCCCACCGCAAGCCCGTATCGCGCGAGCGCGGCGCGGTCGGGCTCGATGTCGAGGTAGTAGCCGCCCGTGATGCGCTCGGCGTACGCGCTGGTCGTGCCGGGAACCTCCTTCACGACGGCCTCGATGTCTCGCGCGATCCGCTCCATCTCGACCAGGTCCTTGCCGAAGACCTTGATGCCGATGGGCGTGCGGATGCCGGTGGAGAGCATGTCGATGCGAGCCTGGATCGGCATGGTCCACGCGTTGGACACCCCGGGGAATTGCATCGCCTTGTCCATCTCCGCGATGAGCTTGTCCACGGTCATGCCTTCGCGCCATTCCGACTCGGGCTTCAGGTTGATGACCGTCTCGAACATCTCCAGCGGCGCGGGGTCGGTGGCCGTCTGCGCGCGGCCCGCCTTTCCGGCGACGCTCGCGACCTCGGGAAAGCTCTTGAGGATGCGGTCCTGGATCTGCAGGAGCTCGCCGGCCTTGGTCACGGACATGGCCGGCAGCGAAGTGGGCATAAAGAGGATGGTTCCTTCATTCAGCCGCGGCATGAACTCCGAACCGAGCTTCGACGCCGGGATCACCGACAGCCCCATCACCACGGCCGCGATGAGCAGCGTGGCCTTCTTCCAGCGCATCACGGCGGCGATGACCGGCCGGTAGAGCGCGATCAGGATCCGGTTCACGGGGTTGCGCGCCTCGGGAATGATCCGGCCGCGGATGAAGAGCGCCATGAGCACCGGCACCAGCGTCACCGACAGGATCGCGGCGCCCGCCATCGCGAAGGTCTTGGTGTACGCGAGCGGGGAGAAGAGCCGGCCTTCCTGGGCCTCCAGCGTGAAGACGGGCAGGAAGGACACGGTGATGATGAGGAGCGAGAAGAAGAGCGCGGGGCCCACTTCCTTGCACGCATCCACCATCGCCTCCGCGCGCGACTCGCCGGGCTTGAGGCGCTCGATGTGCTTGTGCGCGTTCTCGATCATGACGATCGCCGCGTCCACCATGGCACCGATGGCGATGGCGATGCCTCCCAGGCTCATGATGTTGGAGTTGATCCCCAGCGCGCGCATGCACAGGAACGCGATGAGCACCCCGATCGGCAGCATCACGATCGCCACGAGCGCGCTCCTCACGTGCAGCAGGAAGATCACGCAGACCGCGGCCACGATGACGCTTTCCTCGAGCAGCGTGATCTTCAGCGTGTCGATGGCGCGGTGGATGAGGTCGGAGCGGTCGTACACCGTCTCCACCGTGACGCCTTCCGGCAGGCCGGTGGCGATCTCCGCGATCTTCTCCTTCACATTGGCGATCACGTCGAGCGCGTTCTGGCCGAAGCGGGCCACGACGATGCCCGAAACCATCTCGCCCTCGCCGTTCAGCTCCGCGATGCCGCGCCGCTCGTCGGGGCCCATCTCCACGCGGGCGATGTCGCGGATGAGCACCGGCGTGCCCTTGTCGCTCTTCACGACGAGGCCCTCGATGTCCGCCTTGCCGCGCAGCAGGCCGCGGCCGCGCACCATGTACTCGGTTTCCGCCATCTCGATGACGCGCCCGCCCACGTCGCGGTTGGAGTCGCGGATCACCTTCGAGACCGTCATGAGCGGCACGCCGTAGCTGCGCAGCTTCACGGGATCCACGATCACGTGGTACTGCTGCACGAAGCCGCCGATGGAGGCCACTTCCGACACGCCCGGCGCCTTGGTGAGCTGGTAGCGGATGAACCAGTCCTGGATGGTGCGCAGCTCGGCGAGCGTGCGGTTCTTGCCCAGGACGGCGTACTGGTAGACCCAGCCCACGCCGGTCGCGTCGGGCCCGAGCTGCGGCGTGACGCCGCGGGGCAGCCGCCCGGCTGCGAAGTTGAGGTATTCGAGCACCCGGGAGCGCGCCCAGTAGATGTCGGTGCCGTCCTCGAAGATCACGTAGACGAACGAAGCCCCGAAGAAGGAAAACCCGCGCACCACCTTCGACTTGGGTACCGACAGCATGGCCGTGGTGAGGGGGTAGGTGACCTGGTCCTCCACGACCTGCGGCGCCTGCCCCGGCACGTCGGTGTAGATGATCACCTGCACGTCGGAGAGGTCGGGCAGCGCGTCCAGCGGCGTCTTTATCACCGCATAGATGCCGGCCAGCGTGATCGCGACCGTCGCGAGCAGGACAAGGACCTTGTTCCGCGACGACCAGGCGATGAGCGCATTGAGCATGTCAGTGCCCCTTGTGCGGATCGGCCGGCGTCACGGCACCCTTCGCGGCGGCCGCGCCGGGTTTCACCGAGGTGACGACCCATTCGCCCGGCTTGCGCTCGACGAACTCGAATGCGACCGCGGTTCCCGGCTTCACGCCCGTCACGAGGGAAGCGTTGGCGAGCGCGAAGTCCATCGTCATCGAAGGCCACTTGAGGGAGGCGACCGGGCCGTGTGTGATGGTGACCATTCCCGTTTGCGCATCGATCGCGTCCAGGGTGCCGTCAGCGCGATGGCTCGCCCCGGAATCGGACCCGCCCAGCCCGGTCAGGGCGGCGCGCAGGTTGCTCTCGGCGTCGATGAGGAAGTTGGCAGCGACCACGACCGGCTCGCCTTCCTTCACGCCGGAGAGGATCTCGACCCACTCCTCGCCGCGCACGCCCAGCTCGACCTGGCGCGGCTCGAAGCGGCCCTCGCCCGTCTTCACGATCACCACGCGGCGCACGCCGGAGTCGATAATGGCCGATTCCGGCACCGCGATGACCTTTGCCGCCGCGCCGGAGGCGAGCTGCACCTCGGCAAACATGCCGGGCTTGAGCAGCCCGCCCGGATTGGCGAGCTCCAGCCGGACGGCGACGGTGCGCGTCTCCGGCTTGAGCGTGGGATAGATGTAGGTGACCACGCCCTCGAAGCGCTTGTCGGGATAGGCATTGATGCGAAGCTGCGCCTTGCGCCCGTTGGCCACCTGGCCGATGTCCTGCTCGTTCACGTCGGCCAGGACCCAGACGCGCGAGAGGTCAGCGATCTGGTAGAGCATCTCGCCAGGCATGAAGCGCATCCCGGAAACCGCCTTCTTTTCCATCACGATGCCCGTGGCCGGGGAACGGAACGTGACGCTGCGCTGCGCTTCACCGGTGCGCTCCAGCGCCGCGATCTGCTCCTCGGACACGTCCCAGTTGCGCAGCCTCGTGAGGCTCGACTCCGCGAGCTGCGACATTCCGGTGCGGCTGCCGGCGACGGCGTCCTTCAG
>JAMPXV010000100.1 GCA_023700985.1 Lysobacter sp. | reverse complement strand
TTTGCCGTGCCCCGCTCAGGAGGCGAGCGCACGGGCCTCGTCGATCGACGAGCGGTAGGAATCGAAGATGCGCGCGAGCGCGGTGGCCATGTCGACCTTCGGCGACCAGCCCAGCTCCCTCACCGTGTCGTCGATCTTCGGCACGCGGTGCTGGGCGTCCTGGTAACCCTTGCCATAGTATTCGTCCGCGCTCACCTCGACGATGCGCACCTGCGCCGCGCTGTCGCGGTATTCCGGGTAGCGCTTCGCGAGTTCCAGCATCATCGTCGCCAGTTCGCGCACGGAGTAGTCGTTGGCGGGGTTGCCGATGTTGTAGATGCGTCCCGAGGCGACGCCGCCCGGGTTCGCGATGATCTTCATGAGCGCGTCGATGCCGTCGTCGATGAAGGTGAAGGCGCGCCTCTGCGCCCCCCCGTCGACCAGCTTGATCGGCTCGCCGCGAACGATGTGGCCGAAGAACTGCGTGATCACGCGCGAGGAGCCCTCCTTGGCCGTGTGGATGGAGTCCAGCCCCGAGCCGATCCAGTTGAACGGGCGGAACAGCGTGAAGTCGAGCTGCCCCATGGACCCGTAGGCCCAGATCACGCGGTCCATGAGCTGCTTGGAGCAGGCGTAGATCCAGCGCTGCCTGTCGATGGGCCCGAGGACGAGTTCGGAAGCGTAGGGGTCGAACTCGGCGTCGCGGCACATCCCGTAGACCTCGGATGTCGAGGGGAAGAGGATGCGCTTACCGTGCTTCACGCAGGACCGCACGATCGGCAGGTTCGCCTCGAAGTCGAGCTCGAAGACCTTGAGCGGCTCGCGCACGTAGGTCGCGGGGGTGGCGATGGCCACCAGCGGCAGGATCACGTCGCACTTGCGGATGTGGTACTCGATCCACTCGCGGTTGATCGTGATGTCGCCCTCGAAGAAGTGAAAGCGCGGATGCGCCATCAGGTCCGTCACCCGGTCCGAGCCCATGTCCATCCCGTACACCTCCCAGTCGGTGTCGGCGAGGATGCGTTGCGAGAGGTGGTGGCCGATGAAGCCGTTGACGCCGAGGATGCAGATGCGCTGGGTCATGGTGTCGTTCTTCTATTGTCCGGGGCGCCGTTGCGCTCGGCCGGACCCGAATTGTCCCACGCCGCCCGCGCCGGGGGCAAAGCGCGCGGCAAGCGCGGCGCCCGCGAGGGCGCAGCCGTCGATCTCGATCTCGCGCAGCTCGAGCCAGCGGCCGTCGCCGCAGCAGGCCCACGCCCTGCCGTCCGCGACGGCGACGGTGCCCGGGGCCGCGCGCGGCAGCGCGGGTGGCTCGGACCACCAGCTGCGCAGCACCCGCACGGTCGCCGCGCCGAGCGAGGTGAACGCTCCCGGATAGGGCGGCGCGACGGCGCGCACCAGGTCGTGGACCGCGCGCGCGCCCTTCGTCCAGTCGATGCGCCCGTCCGCGGGCTTGCGGCCGCCGAAGTAGCTCCCGGCGGCCAGGTCCTGCGCGCGAAGCGCCGCCGTGCCGTCGAGGAGGGCGGGCAGCGCGCGGTCGAGCACCCGCCCGGCGGCCCCGGTCACCCGGCCGAACACTTCGGCCGCGGTGTCGTTGTCGCCGATCGGGACGCTTTCCTGGCCGACGATCCGCCCGGCGTCGGGCTTCGCCACCATCTCGTGCAGCGTCGCCCCCGTCTCGCGCTCGCCGTGGATGATGGCCCAGTTGACCGGCACGCGCCCGCGGTACTTCGGCAGGAGCGAGCCGTGCATGTTGAAGGCGCCGCGACGCGCCGCGGCCAGCACGGCGGGCGACAGCATCTGCCGGTAGTAGAACGAGAAGAGGAAGTCGGGCGCGATTCTCCCGAGCCGCGCGGCGAAAGCCGGCTCGTTGGGGTCGTCGGGGGTCGCGACTTCCAGCCCCGCCTCGCGCGCGAGGTGCTCCACGCTCGCGAACCAGATGTTCTCGCCCGGGCTGTCGCGGTGGGTCACCACGAGCGGCACGCGCACGCCGTGCCCGAGCAGCACGGAAAGGCAGCGGCAGCCGACGTCGTGGTAGGCGAAGACGACGGCCGCGGCGCTCACTCTTCGCGCTTCTCCAGGATCGCCTGGACGAGGAAGCGGGGCCGCTCGCGCACCTGCTGGTAGATCCGGCCGACGTACTCGCCGATGAGTCCCAGCCCGAAGAGGAGCGCGCCGATGAGGAAGAAGGCGAGGATGTCGCGGTCCCAGATGACGCTCAGGCCGTGCATCTCCCCGGTGAGGACGCGCTTGACGATCACCACGAAGTAGGTCGCCAGCGCCACGACCGACACGCCGATGCCGAAGAGCGAGAAGAGCTGCAGCGGCACGAGGGAAAAGCCGGTGACGAGGTCGAAGTTGAGCCGGATCAGCTTGTAGAGGGAGTACTTGGACTCGCCGGCGGCGCGCTCCTCGTGGGCGACCTCGACCTCGGCCGGGTTCTGCGCGTAGGAATAGGCGAGCGCCGGGATATAGGTGCTCACCTCCCGCGAGGAGCGCAGCGCCTCCACGATCGCGCGGTCGTAGGCGCGCAGCATGCAGCCCTGGTCGGTCATGCGGATGCGGGTGATGCGCTCGCGAAGGCGGTTCATCGCCTTCGAGGCCAGGCGCCGCCACGCGGCATCGCGGCGCATGAGCCGGATGGAGCCCACGTAGTCGTGCCCCTCGTCCATCTTGGCCAGCAGCTTCGCGATCTCCTCGGGCGGGTTCTGCAGGTCGGCGTCGAGCGTCACCACGCGGGTGCCGCGGCAGTACTCGAAGCCGGCCATGATCGCCATGTGCTGGCCGAAGTTGCCGCTGAAGAGGACCACGCGCGTCACCTCGGGGCGCTTCTGGAACTGCTCGCGCAGGAGGGCGGGGGACCTGTCGCGGCTGCCGTCGTTCACGAACACGACCTCGTAGGTGCAGCCCAGCGCGTCGAGCGCGGGATAGAGCCGGCCGAAGAGGGCGGGCAGCACCGCCTCCTCGTTGTAGACGGGGATGATGACGGAGAGGGTCGGGATGTCCATGGGATCAGGCGGCGCGCGAGCGGACGACGCGGCGCAGGGCCTCGCACACGCGTTCCACGTCGACGGGCGTCATGTCGGGAAAGAGCGGCAGGGTGACCGTTTCGCGGCCGATTCGCTCGGCGACGGGGAACTGCCCCTCGCGCCAGCCCTTCGCCCGCCAGAACGAGGCGAGGTGGATCGCCTCGTAGGAGAGGCCGATGCCGATGCCCTCGCGCTGCATGGCGTCCATGAACTGCCTGCGCGTGATCGCCATGCCGCCCAGCGGAAGAAGCACCGTGAACATGTTCCAGCCGTGCCCGGGGTTCGCGCGCGGCGGCAGCCGGTCGGGGATGAGGAGGTCGTCGCCCTCCAGGCAGGCGAAGTAGTGCATCGCCAGGCGCTCGCGCGCGGCGCACCACTCGTCGAGGCGCGAGAGCTGGGCGAGCCCCAGCCGCGCCGAGACGTCGGAGAGGTTGTACTTGCCGCCGGCCACCTCGACGTCGCGCGTGCCGTCGGGAAGGCGCGCGATGCCGTGGAAGCGCAGCTTCTCGATCGCGGCCGCCTCCGCGGCATCGTTCACGACGAGGGCGCCGCCCTCGATCGTGGTCATGTTCTTGTTCGGGTGGAAGCTGAACGAGACGAGGTCGCCCGCCGCGCCCACGGGCTTGCCGCCCGCGCGCGAACCGATGGCGAGTGCCGCGTCCTCGATCACGCGCACGCCGTGCCGCGCCCGGAAGGCCGCGAGCGCGGCGGGGTCCAGCGGCGCGTTGTAGTGCACGGGCAGGAGCGCCTTCGTGCGCGGGGTGACGGCCGCGCCGGCCGCGTCCAGGTCGATGTTGCGGGTTGCGAGGTCCACGTCCACGAAGACGGTGCGCGCGCCCACGCGCTCGATCACGTTGGCGGAGGCGAAGAAGCTCTGCGCGGGCGTGACCACCTCGTCGCCGGGTCCGGCGCCCACGAGTTGCAGCGCCACTTCCATCGCGCCGGTGGCGGAGGTGAAGGTGCGCACGGGCCGCCCGCCCACGTAGTCGGAGAGCGCCTTCTCGAAGGCCTGGACCTGCGGGCCGCTCGCGATCCAGCGGCTGCGAAGCGTGTCGGCCACGGCGGCGATCATCGCCTCGTCGATGACGGGCCTCGCGAAGGGAAGGAACGGGCCCGTCACGATCGCGCGACCAGCCAGACGCCCACGATGATGAACCCGATCCCCACGAGCTTCTGCGCGGTGAGCGACTCGCCGAAGAGGAACCACGCCGCGCCCGCGTTCACGACGTAGCCGATGGAGAGCATCGGGTAGGCGACGGAGACCGGCACGCGCGAGAGCGCCAGGATCCACACCACCACGCTCACGGCATAACAGGCGAGGCCGCCGAGCACGAAGGGGCTCGCGGCCACCTTGAGGCCCACCGGCAGGACGTTGTCGAGGGTGAAGGCGAACTCGCCGATGCGGTTGGTTCCCGCCTTGAGCAGGAGCTGGGCCGCGGCGTTGAGGAGAACGCCGGCGAGGACGAGTGAGAAGGCGGTGGCGTTCACGGCTTGCGGACGATGATGCGGCGCTGGTCGCGGTGCAGGACGGCCATCGCGAGGCCACGGTCGGAGAGCTGCTCGTAAAGATCTGGATGGATTATAGCCATCGCCTCACCCGGCCGGGCCCAGTCCGCCGCGAAGGCCCCGAGGGTGGGCACGTCGCGCCCGGGCTCGAGGTCGAGCCCCATCGAGAACTCGTCGCGATAGTCGACCAGCGTGACCGTGCGGCGAAGGTAGAACGGGATCGTCTGGTCGTAGAGCCCCACGGAATAGACGCGCGTGGCGGGCGTGAGGTCCTTCGCGATGCGCTGCGCGGCCGCCATGCCCGACTGGCGCGGCGATAGCCTGACGTAGCCGTCCTCGACGAGGTCGACGCACACGATCGCGGCAGCGACGATGGCGGCGAGCGGGCCCCACTTGCGCCCGGCGCGCAGCCCCGCGGCGGCGGCAGCCAGCGTGAACGCGAGGAGTGCCAGTCCCGCGGCGACCCAGGGGCGCGCGTCCGCGTACAGCTCGCGGGTCCACGCGTTCTCCGACCGCTCCGGGGCGCCCCAGCCCAGAATGATCCCGGCGACGACCAGGGGGGCCACCAGGGCGACCGGTTTCCAGAGCCGCGTGGCCGGCGCGCGCGCGAGCCAGTCGCCGAGCACGAGCGCGAGGACCGGGAAGACCGGGAGGATGTAGGCGGGAAGCTTGGAGCTCGAGGCGCTGAAGAAGACCATCACGAACGCCACCCACAGGAGGGAGAAGCGCCGCCAGGGGAATGCCCCGCCGGCCGTCTCGCGCCGCCACGCCTCGGCGGCGGCCGTCGCGACCGCGAACATCCAGGGCAGGAACCCGGCGAGGAGGAGCGGCCAGAAATACCACCACGGCTCCTCCCGGCGGTGCGTGCCCGTGAGGAAGCGCTCGAAGTGCTCGTGCACGAAGAAGAAATGCGGGAACTCCGGGTTGGCGACCGCTACGAGGATGAACCAGGGGGTGGCGAGGGTGAGGAAGCAGGCGAGGCCGTGCGCCCATTCGAGCGTCGCGAGGATCCGCCAGTCGCGGTGCACGGCGCAGTGCAGGAACACCGCGGCGGCCGGGAAGACGATGCCGACGAGCCCCTTCGAGAGGACGGCGAGCGCCATGCCGGCCCACGCGAGGATCATCCAGGGGCGCCGCGCCGCCGGCGGGCCCGACGCGCCGACCAGGAAGGCGCAGACCGACAACGTGGTCCAGGCCGTGAGGCCCATGTCGAGCGTGACGACCCCGGCCATGCCGAGGAAGTAGGGACTCGACAGCAGGACGCCCACCGAGGCGAGAGCCGCCTCGTCGCCGGCGAGCCGGCGCGCGGTGAAGCCGACGGCCGCCAGGGTGAGCAGGCCCGCGAGCGCGGTGTAGAGGCGCGCGGCGAACTCGTTTTCGCCGAACAGGGTGATGGCCGCCGCGCCGGCCCAGTACTGCAGCGGCGGCTTCTCGAAGTACTTGATGCCGTTGAGGCGCGGAGTGACCCAGTCGCCGCTCGCGGCCATCTCGCGCGAGATCTCGGCGTAGCGCCCCTCGTCGGGATGCGCGAGCGGCCGCTGCATGTTGTCCGCGACCACGAGGAACGCGAGCAGGGCGACGAGCAGGGCGAGCGAGCGCGAAAGGCTCACGGGCCCGGCTTCGAGTCGAGGAGGACGATCACGGCCCCGCTGCCGCCGTGCGCGGCGGGCGGCTCGGAGAAGGCGAGCACCTCGGACTTGCGGGCGAGGAGCTTGCGGATGCGGCCCTTGAGCACCGGCTCGCGGTTCACCGAGCCCAGGCCCTTGCCGTGGATGATGCGCAGGCAGCGCAGGCCGCGCCGCGCGCTCTCGGCGAGGAAGCGGGCCGTCTGCAGCGCGGCCTCGTCCCCGGTGAGGCCGTGGAGATCCAGCTCGTCCTGCACCACCCAGTGCATGCGGCGGAGCTTGCGCAGCACCTCGCGCGGCAACCCCGGGCGCAGGTAGGCGTGGTCTTCCTCGATCTCGATGTCCTCGGCGCCGCCGGCCAGGCGCGAGAGCTCCTCGAGCACCGCGCGCTCGTCCTCGAGGCGCTGCACCGGGATGGGCGGCGGCAGGCTCGCGGGGTGGGAGACGCGGTTGGAAGGCCGCGCCGGCGCGACGTCGCGCATCTCGCGGCGGAAGAGGCCGGCATCGTCATCCCCGTCCGCCGGCGCGTGGCCCGGGCGGGGAGGCTTCAAGAAGCGTGGCTTTCCAGGTAGCGGTCGGCGTCGAGCGCGGCCATGCAGCCGGTGGCCGCGCTGGTGACGGCCTGGCGGTAGACGTGGTCCTGGACGTCCCCGGCGGCGAAGACGCCCGGAACGCTGGTGGAGGTCGCGTCGCCCTCGGTGCCGCCCTTGGTGAGGATGTAGCCGCCCTTCATGTCGAGCTGGCCCTCGAAGAGGTCCGTGTTGGGCTTGTGCCCGATGGCGATGAAGCAGCCCGAGACCTTCAGCTCGCGCGTCGAGCCGTCCGCGGTGGACTTGATGCGCACGCCCGTCACGCCGCTCTTGTCGCCCAGCACCTCGTCGAGCGTGTGGTTCCACTGGATGGAGACCTTGCCCTCCTTCTCCTTCGCGAAGAGCTTGTCCTGCAGGATCTTCTCCGAGCGGAACCTGTCGCGGCGGTGGATGACGGTGACGTGGCGGGCGATGTTGGCGAGGTAGAGCGCCTCCTCGACCGCGGTGTTGCCGCCGCCGACCACGCAGACGTCCTGGCCCTTGTAGAAGAACCCGTCGCAGGTTGCGCAGCCCGACACGCCCTTGCCCATGAACGCCTGCTCGGACGGCAGGCCCAGGTACTGGGCGGAGGCGCCGGTGGCGATGACGAGCGCGTCGCAGGTGTAGGTGCCGGAGTCGCCGACGAGCGTGATCGGCCGTTCCCCGAGCCTCGCCGTGTGGATGTGGTCGAAGATGATCTCGGTCTCGAAGCGCTCGGCGTGCTTCTGGAAGCGCTCCATCAGCTCCGGGCCCTGGACGCCGGCGTGGTCGGCGGGCCAGTTGTCGACGTCGGTCGTGGTCATGAGCTGGCCGCCCTGGGCGAGTCCCGTGATGAGGACGGGCTTCAGGTTGGCGCGGGCGGCGTACACGGCGGCGGTATAGCCGGCCGGGCCGGAACCGAGGATGAGGAGGCGGCTGTGTCGGGTGGTCATGGCAGGCGGGGGCGGTGACGGGCGCGCGGTCCGGCGCCCTGGATCCGCATTATCCCATGGGGGGCAATGGTTGAGATCAAGCAATTGACACACAAGGACTTTTGGCTATAGTCGTGCCATGACCTCCCCCACGGCTAAACCGGCCATCGGCGAGCGCACGCTGGCGCTCAAGGCGGTTCCCTTCTTCACCCAGATGAGCGACCAGGAACTGGACGTGATCCGTTCCGTCGCCGTGGAGAAGAGCTATCCGAAGCACGCCGTGGTCCTCACCGAGGGCGAGATCGGCGACTCGCTCTACATGATCGAGTCGGGGCGCGTGAAGGTGTTCATCGGCGACGAGGAGGGGCGCGAGATCATCCTGAAGCTCCTCGGCGCCGGGCACTTCTTCGGCGAGATGGCGATGATCGACCAGCAGCCGCGCTCGGCCTCCGTCACCACGCTCGAGCCGTCCACCTTCCTGATCCTTTCGCACCAGGCCTTCGAGCATTGCCTGGAGCGCATCCCGCGCATGGCCAACATGGTCCTGCGCGTGCTGGCCCAGCGCGTGCGCGAGGCCGACCGCAAGATCGGCACCCTCGCCCTCATGGACGTCTACGGTCGCGTGGCGAGCACGCTGCTCGAGCTCGCGGTCAACGTGAACGGCAAGCTGGTGGTGAGCGAGAAGCTCTCGCAGCAGGACCTCGCCAACATGGTGGGCGCCTCCCGCGAGATGGTGAACCGCATCCTGAAGGACCTCTCCGACCGCGGCTTCATCGCGGTGGAATCGAAGTCCATCACCATCATCAACCGCGAGCTCCCGCCCTCCCTGTAGCCCCCCGGGATCGTCCCGGCCCCCTCGCGCGGCCCTATAATCGGCCATCCCGATCCCCGAGGACCGCCGCGCCCCGCCCAGGCGGGGTTCCCTGCCGATGGCCGCAACTCCCGCGAAGTCCGCCCCCGCCAGCCCGCGCCTCGCCCGCATCCTGCGCGAGGCGGGATGGATCCTCTTCCTCGCCATCGGGGCCTATCTCGTCCTGGCGCTGGGCACGTACCACAAGGCCGACCCGGGTCCCTTCTTCAGCGGCTCTGGCGCGCCCGTGGCCAACCGCGCCGGCGCCGTGGGCGCGTGGCTCGCCGACGGCCTGCTCTACGTGTTCGGCCTCTCGGCCTGGTGGTGGGTGGCGCTCGCCGCCTGGGGCGTGCTGCGGCTGTACGCGCGCGTGGAGACCTGGGACGTGATCAACCGCCGGTCGCTCGCCGTGAGCCTGGCCGGCTTCGTGGTCCTCGTCGCCTCGAGCAGCGCGCTGGAGGCGATGCGCATGCACAGCCTCAAGGCCGCGCTTCCGCTCGCGCCCGGCGGCGTGCTGGGCGAGGTGCTCTCCGGGCCGGCGACCGCGGGGCTGGGGTTCACCGGGGCCACCCTGGTGCTCGTCGCACTCATCGCGTCGGCGTTCAGCGTGTTTTCCGGCCTTTCCTGGATCCGCCTGGCGGAAAAGGTCGGCGCCGGCGTCGAATGGGGAGTGGCCGTGCTGCGCCAGCGCCTGGAGGCCCGCAAGGACCGCGAGGCGGGGGCGGCGGCTGCCCAGGCCCGCGACGAGAAGGTCGAGGAAGCCAAGCGCATCTTCGAGGAGCACGAGCCGATCCGCATCGTGCCGCCGGAGCCCGCGATCCCGAAGAGCGAGCGCGTGGCCAAGGAGAAGCAGGTGCCGCTCTTCGCGGACCTGCCCGACTCGCCGCTGCCGCCCATCGCGCTCCTGGACCCGGCCGAGGCCCACGTGGAGCGCCCGACCCCGGAGACCCTCGAGTACACCTCGCGGCTCATCGAGAGGAAGCTCCTGGACTTCAACGTGCAGGTGAAGGTCGTCGCGGCCTACCCCGGCCCGGTCATCACGCGCTACGAGGTGGAGCCCGCGGTGGGCGTGAAGGGCGCGCAGGTCGTGAACCTCGCCCGCGACCTCGCCCGGGCCCTCTCGGTCACCTCGATCCGCGTGGTGGAGACCATTCCCGGCACCTCCTGCATGGGTCTCGAGATCCCGAACGCCAAGCGCGAGATCGTGCGCCTCTCCGAGATCGTGGGCTCGCAGGCCTACGCCGACATGCACTCGCACCTCACGGTGGCGATGGGCAAGGACATCACGGGCAAGCCCGTGGTCGCGGACCTCGCGCGCATGCCGCACCTGCTGGTGGCGGGAACGACCGGCTCGGGCAAGTCGGTCGCCATCAACGCGATGATCCTGTCGCTCGTCTACAAGTCGCCGGCCTCCGACGTGCGCCTGATCATGGTGGACCCGAAGATGCTCGAGCTCTCGGCCTACGAGGGCATCCCGCACCTGCTCGCCCCGGTGGTCACCGACATGCGCCAGGCCGCCGCGGCGCTGCACTGGTGCGTGGTCGAGATGGACCGGCGCTACAAGCTCATGTCCACGGTCTCGGTGCGCAACCTCGCCGGCTTCAACCACAAGGTGCGCGAGGCCGTCGAGAAGAAGCAGCCCCTCAAGCACCCGTTTTCGCTCACCCCGGACAACCCCGAGGACCTCGAGGAGCTGCCGTTCATCGTCGTGGTGATCGACGAGCTCGCCGACCTCATGATGGTCGCGGGCAAGAAGGTCGAGGAGCTGATCGCGCGCCTGGCGCAGAAGTCGCGCGCCTCGGGCATCCACCTCATCCTCGCCACGCAGCGCCCGTCGGTGGACGTGATCACCGGCCTCATCAAGGCGAACGTGCCCACGCGCGTGGCCTTCCAGGTCTCCTCCAAGGTCGACTCGCGCACCATCCTCGACCAGCAGGGCGCCGAGAGCCTCCTCGGGCAGGGCGACATGCTCTACCTGCCCCCGGGGACGGGGCATCCGCAGCGCGTGCACGGCGCCTACGTGTCCGACGCCGAGGTGCAGCGCGTGGTCGAGCACCTGAAGCGCCAGGGCGAGGCGCAGTACATCGACGGGATCCTCGACGACCCGGAGCTCGCGGACTCTGAGGCCGGCGGCGCCGACGCACCCGGCGGCGAGGCGGACCCGCTCTACGACCAGGCGGTGCAGATCGTTCTGCAGAACCGGCGCGCCTCGATCTCGCTCGTGCAGCGCCACCTGCGCATCGGCTACAACCGCGCCGCGCGCCTCATCGAGGACATGGAGCGCGCGGGCCTCGTCTCGTCGATGGCCTCGAACGGCAACCGCGAGATCCTCGCGCCCGCGAGGGTCGAGAAGTGAGGGCGGCGGCGCTCCTGGCCGCGGTACTCCTGGCCGCGGCGCCGCCGGCGCTCGCCGGCGCGATCGACGCCTTCCTCGCCTTCACCGCCGCATCGCGGACGGCGACCGCGCGCTTCGAGCAGCAGGTGCTCGACGGCGCCGGCCGCGTCGTCGACCGTTCCTCGGGCAACTTCGCGTTCTCGCGGCCGGGCAAGTTCCGCTGGGCCTACGACAAGCCGGTCTCGACACTCATCGTGGCCGACGGGAAGCGGCTGTGGATCCACGACGCGGACCTTAACCAGGTGGTCGTCAGGCCGATGGACCGCGCGCTGTCGGCCACGCCGGCCGCACTCCTGGCGGGCCAGGGCGACGTGACCGCCGTCTTCACGCTGCGCGAGGCGGGCCCGGCCGACGGGCTCGACTGGCTCGAGGCGACGCCGAAGGAGCGCGACACCGGATTCGATCGCGTGCGCATCGGCATGAAGGGCACGGTGCCGGCCGCCATGGAACTGCACGACTCGCTCGGCGGGCGCACCGTCCTGCGCTTCCCGGAGTTCCGGGCGGGCGCGAAGGTCGACGCGGACACCTTCCGCTTCACGCCGCCGAAGGGGGCCGACGTCCTGGACGAGATGCCGCCCGCGAAGCCGCCCCAGCCGGGCGGCTCGACGCCGAGGAAGCCATAGGCCCCGGAAGCGACCGCCGTCGTCCGGACGGGCACGCCGCGGTCGATGGCGCCGTCCTCGACATGGAGATGGGTTTCCTTCTGCTGAGGCCGGGTGTCCATCCGCCGGCGCTCCCTCTGCAGACTATGATAGGAGCCGCGAGACGGGCCGTGACTGGCCCGCGTCAAGAACGCTGCCGATGACCGATTCCCCCGACCTTTTCACGCCCGCGGGCGAGGCCAACGCGCCGCTCGCCGAGCGCCTGCGCCCGAAACGCGTCGAGGACGTGGTGGGGCAGCGCCACCTGATGGGCGAGGGCAGGCCTCTCGCCGTCGCGCTCGCCGCCGGCCGGCCCCACTCGATGATCCTCTGGGGGCCGCCCGGGGTCGGCAAGACCACCCTCGCGCGGCTTCTCGCGAACGCCTTCGGGGCGGAGTTCATCGCCATCTCCGCGGTGCTGGCCGGCGTGAAGGAGATCCGCGAGGCCGTCGACCGCGCGCGCCTGGCCCGCGAGGCGCACGGCCGCGCGACCATCCTCTTCGTCGACGAGGTGCACCGCTTCAACAAGGCGCAGCAGGACGCCTTCCTGCCGCACGTGGAGAGCGGGCTCTTCACCTTCATCGGCGCCACCACCGAGAACCCGTCCTTCGAGGTGAACGGCGCGCTCCTGTCGCGGGCGCAGGTCTACGTGCTGGAGAGCCTCGGCGCCGAGGACCTCGACCGCCTCGTCGTGCGCGGCTTCGAGGCGGAGGGGATCGACGTGACCGAGGAGGCGAGGAAGCGCATCGCCGAGTACGCCGACGG
>JAMPXV010000099.1 GCA_023700985.1 Lysobacter sp. | reverse complement strand
GTCATCACCGACCGCAAGGCCTTCGACAGGGCCGCGACCCCCATCCTCGCCACCGACGCGAAGCGGCTGCCGAAGCTGCTCGCGAAACTCACCGCCGCGCAGCGCCGCTGGGTGGAAGCCGCCGGCTTCGCGGGCAAGCCCCACACGCACTGCACCGTGCCTGGAACGAAGGGAGAGATCGAGCTTGTCCTCTCCGGCATCCGCGACGCGGCCGACCCCTGGGCGCTCGCGCACCTGCCGCTCAAGCTGCCGGCGGGCCGCTATGCGCTGGGCAAGGGTGCCGTGAGCCTCGCCGACGACAAGGCCGCGTTCGGCTGGGCGCTGGGCAGCTACCAGTACACGCGCTACAAGAAGGCGCGGCGCAAGCCCGCCGACCTGCAGCTCGCGGCGACGGCCAAGGTGGCGGAGGCCATCGGCCTCGCGGATGCCGTGAAGCTCGTGCGCGACCTCGTGAACACGCCGGCCGAGGACATGGGCCCGGCGGAGCTCTCGGACATCGTGCGCGAGCAGGCGGACCTCTTCGGCGCGGAGTTCGACGAGTGGGTGGGCGACGAGCTCCTCGCGCAGAACTTCCCGGCCATCCACGCCGTGGGGCGCGCCGCCACGCGGCCGCCGCGCCTCCTGGAGCTCAACTGGGGCAACCCGAAGCACCCGCGCCTCTCGATCGTGGGGAAGGGGGTGTGCTTCGACACCGGCGGCCTCGACATCAAGGGCGCCGAGGGCATGCGCCTCATGAAGAAGGACATGGGCGGTGCCGCGCACGCCATCGCGCTCGCGCGCCTCGTGATGCAGCGCAGGCTCCCCTGGCGCCTGCAGCTCCTGGTGCCGGCCGTGGAGAACTCGATCGCCGGCAACGCCTACCGGCCCGGCGACGTCGTGCGCACCCGCAAGGGGCTCACGGTCGAGATCGGCAACACCGACGCGGAAGGGCGCGTGATCCTGTGCGACGCGCTGGCCTACGCCATCGAGGACAAGCCGAAGCTCGTGATCGACTTCGCCACGCTCACGGGGGCGGCGCGCGTGGCCCTCGGGCCGGAACTGCCCGCGATGTTCGTGAACGACGACAAGCTCGCGGCGAAGCTCATCGCGGCGAGCGAGGCGGTGGAGGACCCCGTCTGGCGCATGCCGCTGTGGCGCAACTACCGGCGCTTCTTCGAGAGCGAGGTGGCGGACTTCAACAACGCGGGCAAGGGAGGGTTCGCCGGCGCCATCGTGGGCGCTCTCTTCCTCGACTGGTTCGTGCCCGAGACGACGCCCTGGGCGCACTTCGACACCTTCGCCTGGAACGACGCCTCGCGGCCCGGCCGGCCGGCGGGCGGCGATGCGATGGGGCTTCGCGCGGCGCTCGCAGCGCTGGAGTAATGCCGCGCGGGAAAGGGTGCGCCATGAAGCGCTGGGCCGTCGGCACCCTCGTCGTCCTGGCCGTGCTTGCGGGGGGCGCCTGGTGGCTCTACACCTCGCTCGACTTCGTGGTGAAGGCCGCGATCGAGCGCGTGGCGCCCGACATCCTCGGCGTTTCCGTGGGCGTGCGCGAGGTGAGGCTCTCCGCCGCCGACGGACGCGGGACGCTTCGCGGGATCGAGATCGGCAACCCGCACGGCTACGCTTCACCGCGCGCGCTGCGCGCAGGGACGGTCTCCGTCGGGATCGACCCCGCCACGCTCGCCTCCGACGTCGTGGTGATCCGCGACATCCTCGTGCAGTCCCCCGAGATCGCCTACGAGCTGAGGGACGGCACCAACAACCTGGACGCGATCCGGCGAAACATCGAGGCCTACGTGAAGCGCGCGGGGGGCGATACGGCGGCGCAGGGGGCGGCGGGGCGGAAGGCGCCGGGAAGGCGCTACGTGATCGGGCGCATCACCCTTCGAGGCGCCCGGGTCACCATGACCAACCCGCTCCTCAGGGGCGGGGGGCTCACCTTCGCGCTGCCGGACATCGACCTTCGCGACGTCGGCAAGCGGGCAGGCGGGGTGAGCGCGGCCGAGGCGGCGCGAATCGTCACCTCGGCCATCGTGGCGAGGGTCGCCCAGAGCGTGCTCACCAACGCCGAGGCGTTGCGCCGCGGCGGCCTGGAGGGCGCGCGCGACGCGCTTCGCGGCCTGCTTCGCTGAAGCGCTAGAACCGGAAGACGACCCCGAGCCACCACGCGTCGTGGTCGGCTTCGCCCGTGTTGCCGCGCGAATCGGGCGTGAGCCGCTTGCCCACGTCCACGAAGCGCTCCCACTCCAGCCGGGCGGCGAGGTTGCGCGTGAACGCGTACTCGGCGCCGAGGCCGGCCTTGAAAACGGTCTCGTTCTGCGAAACGCTGCGGAAGTTGCCCTCCGTGCCGTCGGCGAAGCGGGTGTCGCCGGATAGTGTCGTGTCGGTGGTGACGTCGGCGCGGAACGCCCCGATGCGCCCGAAGAGGGACAGGCCCGGCGCGGCTTGCCATCCGGCGACGAGATCCAGGCCGAAGCCCTCGACCTCCCGCTCGGTGCGCACACCCCCCTTGCCCGTCAGGCCGAACGGCACGTCGAAGGTGTTGTCGATGCGCTGCTCGCCGAGGCTCGTCCAGTGGGCCTCCAGGGCGAAGACAGGCGTAATGCGGTAGCCCCCGAAGAGCTTGCCGGCGGTGTCCTTGAGGTCCGAGGAGGTCTGCATGTTCGGCTCGTTGCCGTTGCCGATGGTGGCCTCGCGGTCGGTCACGAGCGAGGAGGCCGCCTTCGACTGCCCGGCCGCGGCGCCGACATACCAGGGCGAGGTCTGGGCGGCGGCGGGCAGCGCGAGGAGGCAGGCGAGGAGGCACGAAAGGGCCGTGTGTTTCATGGGGATCTCCGATGTGAATGCGGCAAGTGCGATGCGGCGATTATCCTACGCCCCGGCGTGAAGCGCGATTTACAAGGGGCCCCGCTTTCCGTAGAGTCGCCGCCGAGGGTGCAACGAGGCACAGAGGCCGCAAAGGCCCGCGATCGAGGAGATGCACGTGGGAAGCGTGATCGACCGGTTCATCCCCCAGCGTTACTGGGCCTGGGCGGCCTGCGCCATCGGCGCCGCGGCATGCCTCGCCGCCGCCTCGCTCTCCCTGGTCTGGCTCTGGCCCGCCGCGGCCTTCGCCTTCCTCGCGCTGGTGGGCCTCGCGGACTACGCGCAGCCGCGGCAGGCCATCCGCCGCAACTACCCGGTCATCGCGCACTTCCGCTTCTTCTTCGAGTACATCCGCCCGGAGATCCGCCAGTACTTCATCGAGGCCGACACCGACCACACGCCCTTTTCCCGGGCGCAGCGCTCGATCATCTACCAACGGGCCAAGGGCGTGGTGGACAAGCGCCCCTTCGGCACGCAGATGGATTTCTACGAGCCGCATTACGAGTGGATCAACCACTCGATCGCGCCGAAGGAGATCGACAGCCACGACTTCCGCATCGCCATCGGCGAGGGGCGCGTGGCGAAGCCCTACTCGGCGAGCGTGTTCAACATCTCCGCCATGAGCTTCGGGGCGCTGTCGGCCAACGCGGTGCTGGCCCTCAACGAGGGCGCGCGGCGCGGCCGCTTCTTCCACGACACGGGCGAGGGCTCGATCTCGCGCTACCACCGCGAGCCGGGCGGCGACCTCGTTTGGGAGATCGGCAGCGGCTACTTCGGCTGCCGCGACGACGCCGGGCGCTTCAGCGACGAGCGCTTCGTGGCCAACGCCACCTCGGACCAGGTGAAGATGATCGAGGTGAAGCTCTCGCAGGGGGCCAAGCCCGGGCACGGCGGCGTGCTGCCGGGGGCCAAGGTCACCCCGGAGATCGCCGAGGCCCGCCACGTGCCGGTGGGCGTGGACTGCATCTCGCCGGCCAGGCACTCGGCGTTCTCCACGCCCATCGAGCTGCTGCAGTTCGTCGAGAAGCTGCGCACGCTCTCCGGCGGCAAGCCCACCGGCTTCAAGCTCGCCATCGGCCACCCGTGGGAGTGGTTCGGCATCGTGAAGGCGATGGTGGAGACGGGGATCACGCCGGACTTCGTCGTCGTGGACGGCGGCGAGGGCGGCACGGGTGCGGCCCCCCTGGAGTTCACCGACCACGTGGGGGCGCCGCTGCGCGAGGGGCTGATGCTCGTGCACAACTCGCTCGTGGGGGTGAACCTGCGCGACAAGGTGCGCGTGGGCGCGAGCGGCAAGATCGTCACTGCCTTCGACATCGCCCGCACCATGGCCATCGGCGCCGACTGGTGCAACTCCGCGCGCGGCTTCATGTTCGCCCTGGGCTGCCTGCAGGCGCAGACCTGCCACTCCGGCCACTGCCCCACCGGGGTGACCACGCAGGATCCGCGGCGCATGCGCGCGCTCGTGGTGCCCGACAAGGCCGAGCGCGTCTTCAACTTCCACCAGAACACGCTCAAGGCGCTGAAGGAGCTGCTGGGCGCGGCCGGACTCGCGCACCCGAGCGAGCTGGGGCCCGAGCACGTGATCCGCCGCGTCTCATCCAACGAGGTGCGCTCGCTCTCCACGCTGCACCCCTGGCTCAAGCCCGGCGAGCTCCTCGGCGACGTGCCCGCCCACCCCGTCTACCAGGTGTTCTGGCAGAACGCACGGCCCGACACTTTCGAGGCGCCGCCGAGCGTGCTCACGGTGCACACGGGGAAGAGCCGGTAGGGTTGTGCGAGAGGCGTCGTCGGCAGGAGACGCGCCGATCGCGTGGCCGCGGGGCAGGGCCGGGGTGCGGGAGGTGTTTTTTTCGTTTCCGGCCGAGTGAGAGTGCGAAGGGCTTCTTTCCATTGAACGGATCGACATAGGTTGGGTCAACGAGCCAGGAACCCCCGTGAGTCGGCCGGAAAAGAAAAGAAACACCTCCCGCACCCCGGCCCTGCGGGTCCTTCGCGCCTTGCCATGAACGACGGAGCCCGACCATGAAGCGACTGCTCGCCATCCTCATCGCCGCCATCCCGCTCGCCGCCGGCGCGGTGTACGAGGGGCCGATCTTCGACGCGCACCTGCACTACAACGAAGACGCCGTCGAGCGCTATCCCGTCGGCACGCTGATGGAGCTCTTCTCGAAGAACGGGGTGAAGGCGATCCTCGCCAACAGCCGGCCGAACGACGGCACGCGGGCGCTGGTCGAGGCCAACCGGAAGGCGCCGCGGCCGGGGTTCGCGGTGGTGCCGTTCATCCGCGTGTACCGGGACCGCGCCGACTACGGGACCTGGCACGGCAACCCGGACATCGCGAAGATGATCGAGGACGAGCACAAGCGCGGCTACTACCGGGGCGTGGGGGAGTTCCACATCTTCGGGCGCGAGGCGGCCTCCGACGTTGTGAAGCGCATCGTGGACTTCGCCGTGGCCAACGACCTCGTGCTGCACGCGCACTGCGACGAGGAGGCCCTGGAGCTCCTCTTCGCCCACAACCCGAAGGCGCGCATCATCTGGGCGCACACCGGCTTTTCCACGCCGCTCGACAAGGTGGAAGCGCTGTTCGGCAAGTACCCGAAGCTCTGGGGCGAGCTCTCCTACCGCTGGGACGTGCTGGAGGGCGACCGGCTCGCGCCGGCCTGGAAGGCGTTCTTCACGAAGCACGCGGAGCGCTTCCTCGTGGGCTCGGACACCTGGGTGAACCAGCGCTGGCAGTCCTACCCGGAGACGATCGGCTACTACCGCCGCTGGCTGGCGGAACTGCCGCCGGCGGTGGCCGAGCGCATCGCCTGGAAGAACGGAGCGAGGCTCTTCGGGCTCGAGTGAGGGGCGGGTAGAATGCGGGCACCGCATCCCGAGTTCCCGACGCCGATGATCCGCCTCCTTCGCAGACTCGCCGCGACGGCCCTGCTGGGCCTCGCCTTCGCCGCCCCCGCGCAGGCCACGCCGTACTCGACCGACTACTCCGACCTCTGGTGGGTGGGCCCCGCCGAGGACGGCTGGGGCGTGAACTTCATCCAGCAGGGCGACACGCTCTTCGCCACCTTCTTCGTCTACGGGCCCGACAGGGCCGCGCGGTGGTTCGTCGCCCCCGCCATGGGGCCCACCGGGACGCAGCCTTCCACGGGCAACCGCTTCTCGGGGGATCTCTACCAGACGACGGGGCCGTGGTTCGGCGGCACGTTCAACCCGGCGCAGGTCGCCGGCAACATCGTCGGCACGGCGATGGTCACCTTCGACTCGCCCGACTCGGCCACGCTTTCCTACACCGTGAGCGGCACGCCCGTGGTGAAGGCCATCACGCGCCAGACCTTCCGCTCCAACTCCGTCGCCGGGTTCTACTACGGCGGCCTGGTGGCCATCGCCTCGCAATGCCGCACGGCCTCGGACAACGGCGCCGTCGACATCGTGGGGTCGGTGAGCGTCACTCACACGGTCTCGCAGACGACCTCCCAGGCCTCGTTCCAGGTCGAATTCGTCGCCGGCAACGGCCAGCCGGCCACGTGCCTCTTCGCCGGCACGCACGTGCCGCGCGGCCGCCTGGCCTATGTCACCAACGGCAACTTCTCCTGTGTCGTCGGCAATGCCCAGGCCAACCAGGGCACGTTCACCATGACGGGGCTCGACGCGCAGCGAAACGGCTTCCACGCCGTCTTCACGGGGACCGACCAGTTCTGCACCTACAACGGGCGCTTCGGCGGCCCGCGCGAGGCCGGGACCTGAACCCGGGCGGCGCGGCCGGCGCTCGGGGCGCCCCGCGCACGTTGATGAGCCTGCCGATGGGGGAAGACGACATGCGACGACATGCAACGATGCTGGCCGCGGCGCTTGCAGTTCTCTGGACGACGGGGGCCATGGCCCAGGACGCCTTCGACGCGTGCGATCTCTTCACGCAGGCCGAGGCGCAGAAGGCGCTGGGCATGGCGGTCGAGCCCGAGCCCGTGAACCCGAAGGCGAAGAAGCCGAAGGTGGTCTCCACCTGCACCTGGTGGGCCTCGAAGGACGGCAAGCCCGTCTCCGCCTCGGCCACCTTCCGCTTCGCCCGCAACGAGGCCGATGCCCGGCGCGCCTTCGACGACGAGAAGCTCGCGTTCCAGACGAAGCCCATGCTGATGGGCGGGGCCTCGGCGTTCTGGAGCGCGAAGCAGGGCGTGGTGCAGTTCCTGAAGGGGCGCACCTGGGTCGTCGTCGCCGTGGGGGGCGCCAAGCCCGCCGATCGCGACGCGGATGCCGCCCGCAAGGTCGCCGAATCGATCGAAAAGAAGCTCTGAGGGGCCCGGTCCCGGGGCGGGCGCCTGCCTCGATGGAATAGAATATCTCCCTGGAATCGAGGCGCCCGAGGCGCCGGCCACTAAAGGGAACCCGAATGACCGCCATCGTCGAAGTCGTCGCCCGCGAGATCCTGGATTCGCGGGGCAACCCCACCGTCGAAGCCGACGTGCTGCTTGAGTCCGGCGTCATGGGCCGCGCCGCCGTGCCTTCGGGGGCCTCCACGGGCTCGCGCGAGGCCATCGAGCTTCGCGACGGCGACGCCCAGCGCTACTTCGGCAAGGGCGTGCAGAAGGCGGTGGAGCACGTGAACACCGAGATCTGCGAGGCCATCATCGGCCTGGACGTCTCCGAGCAGGCGCACATCGACGGCGTGCTCATCGACCTCGACGGCACCGAGAACAAGTCGCGCCTGGGCGCCAACGCCATCCTCGCCGTCTCGGTCGCCTGCGCCAAGGCCGCGGCGGAGGAGTGCGGGCTGCCCCTTTACCGCTACTTCGGCGGCAGCGGCCCGCGCAAGATGCCCGTGCCGATGATGAACGTCATCAACGGCGGGGCGCACGCCAACAACTCGCTGGACATGCAGGAGTTCATGATCATCCCGGCGGGGCTGCCCAGCTTCCGGGACGCGCTGCGCTGCGGCGCCGAGGTCTTCCACACGCTCAAGAAGATGCTGGACAAGGAGGGCATGTCCACCACCGTGGGCGACGAGGGCGGCTTCGCGCCCAACCTCCCCAACAACGAGGCCGCGATCCAGTGGATCCTCCGGGCCATCGAGGAGGCCGGCTACCTCGCCGGCAGCGACGTGCTCATCGGCCTGGACTGCGCGGCGAGCGAGTTCTACAAGGACGGCAAGTACCGCTTCGAGGCCGAGCACCTTTCGTACACCTCGCAGCAGCTCACCGACCTCCTCGACTCCTGGTGCGACAAGTACCCCATCGTCTCCATCGAGGACGGCATGGCCGAGGGCGACTGGGAGGGCTGGGAGATCCTCACCAAGCGCATCGGCGAGGGCGTGCAGGTGGTGGGCGACGACGTCTTCGTCACCAACACGCGCATCCTCGAGGAAGGCATCCGCCGCGGCGTGGCCAACTCCATCCTCATCAAGATCAACCAGATCGGGACTCTCTCGGAGACCTTCGAGGCCATCGAGATGGCCAAGCGCGCCGGCTACACCTCGGTGATCTCGCACCGCTCCGGCGAGACCGAGGATTCCACCATCGCCGACATCGCGGTGGGCACCAACGCCATGCAGATCAAGACCGGCTCGCTCTCGCGCTCCGACCGCATGGCCAAGTACAACCAGCTGCTGCGCATCGAGGAGGAGCTGGGCGAGGGCGCCCACTACGCCGGGCGCGGGGCGTTCTACCAGCTCAAATGACAACCAACCTGTCGTCCCCGCGCAATTCAATGTCGTCCCCGCGAAGGCGGGGACCCAGCGGCGACGAATGCTGGATTCCCGCCTTCGCGGGAATGACGATGTCGTGAAAGCACTCGCCGCCTTTCTCGCAGGCCTCATCGTGGTGCTCCAGTACCCGCTGTGGTTCGGGAAGGGCGGCTGGCTGCGCGTGCGCGAGCTGGACCGGCAGGTGGCGGCGCAGGAAGCGGTCAATTCCGGCCTCAAGGCCCGCAACGACGCGCTGGATGCCGAGGTGCGCGACCTCAAGCAGGGGCTCGAGGCCATCGAGGAGCGCGCCCGCACGGACCTCGGCATGATCCGCACCGACGAGGTCTATTTCCAGATCGTGGCACCGGGGCTGCCGGCGCGCCCGAAGTAGGCGCCGCGCCGCGCGATGCAGCCGCTCGTCTCGATCCTCATTCCCGCACATTCCCCGCAGTTCTTCGCGCAGGCCCTCGGCAGCGCGCTGGCGCAGACCTGGCCCGACGTCGAGATCGTGGTGGGCGACGACTGCC
Source organism: Lysobacter sp. (assembly GCA_023700985.1). GTDB lineage: Bacteria > Pseudomonadota > Gammaproteobacteria > Burkholderiales > Usitatibacteraceae > FEB-7. The sequence continues at coordinate 3,226 of JAMPXV010000099.1, read as the reverse complement.
CCGGCGAGGAGATCCGCGCGATCGTCGAATCGATGCCCGACCCGCGCGTGCGCTACGAGCGCCACGTGCCTGCGCTCGGGTTCGGCGGCAACTTCACGCGCCTCTTCGAGCTGGCCCGCGGCGAGTACATCAAGTACCTGAACGACGACGACCTGCTGGCCCCGGCCTGCGTGCAGAACCTGCTCGTGGGGCTGCACAAGCACCCCGGCACCGTGCTCGCCTCCAGCCGGCGCCTGCTCATCGACGCCGAGGGCAGGCGCCTTCCGGACGAGGACGCCACGCAGCCGATCGTGGGCGCTTCCCAGACGATCGAGGGGAAGGCGCTGGGCAACTACCTCATCCTCTCCAGCACGAACCGCCTGGGCGAGCCCTCCACGGTGCTCTTCCGCAAGGATGCCCTGCGCGTCGAGGAAGGCACGATCTTCCACTGGAACGGCAACGAGTACCTGTGCCTCGCGGACATGTCGCTGTGGCTGCGGCTCCTTTCCGCCGGGCACGCGTGGTGGGACGAGCAGCCGCTGTCGGCCTACCGGCAGCACGGCGGGCAATTGCAGCGCTCGGCCCGGGGCGCGGCGCGGTGCGTGATCGAACGCTGGCTGATCGTCGAGGACGGCGCGCGCGCCGGGTTCCTGGCCGACCCGGCGGAACGCGAGACGGCCACCCGCAACGCCGGCGCCAACTTCAGGTTCTGGTCGCAGCGCGAGGATTCGCCTCCCGAGTTCAAGGCAGCGCTGGCGGAGTTCGCGCCGCGCATCCCCGCAGGGTTCCTGGCGTGAAGGCGGGCAGGCTTCTCGTCGTCGTGGCAGGATAGCCCCGTGACCCCCGCCCGCATCCGCGCTTTCTGCCATTCGCTCCCCGGCGCCACCTACGACTTCAAGTGGGACGTGGACCACGTCTACTCGGTGGGCGGGAAGATGTTCGCCGTCGTCTACGACGCCAAGAAGGGCGAGGAAAGCGTCTCCTTCAAGGTGGACCACGAGCGCTTCCTCGAGCTCACCGACCGGCCCGGCATCGTGCCCGCGCCCTACCTCGCGCGCGCGAAATGGGTGCAGGTGAAAGGGCTGCGTACGTTGCACGAGAAGGAGCTGAGGGAACTCGTCGCGCGCTCGCACGCGCTGGTGGCGGCGAAGCTCACGCGGGCCGTGCGCGAATCGATCGGCCTGGCATAGCCGTCCCCGAACGATGCCCATCCGCTTTCCCATCCTCTTCGTCGTCATCCTCCTCGCGCTCTTCGCGCTGGAGATGACGGCCCCCGTGCAGACCCATTTCGTGCGCCCGTGGACGGACGGCGTGGCCGCGCTCTCCGGGATGCTTGCTTCGTCCATCGACGACGGCGTCATGACCTCGGGCCCGGTGATCATGGACCGGGCCACGGGCTTCGGGGTGCGCGTGGAAGCGGGCTGCAACGGCGTGGAGGCCATGATCGTGCTCGCGGCGGGCATGCTCGCGTTCAGCGCGCCGTGGCGCCTGCGCCTGGCCGGGCTGGTCGCGGGCACGGTGGCCGTGCAGGCGCTGAACCTGGTGCGCGTCGTGTCGCTCTTCTACCTCGGGCAGTGGAGCTTCGCGGTCTTCGAGTTCGCGCACCTGTACCTGTGGCAGGCGCTCATCATGCTGGACGTGCTCATCGTGTGGCTGCTGTGGCTGCGCTGGGTGGGCCGCACCCGGGCGGCGGGCTGACCGGGCCGTGGGCGCGCTCGTCGTTCGCATCCTGCTCTGCTTCGTGCCCTGCGTGGCGGCGTGGTACTGGCTCGCGCCGGGCGCCGATGCGTTCGTCGCCGCGGGCGCCCGCATCGTCGCCGGCTTCGTCGTTCCCGGCGTGGTGCGCGAGACGGAGATAGCCTCCGGGATCGTCACCTTCGTGACCGCGATGTCGGTACCCGGCCAGGAAGGCGTGCTCACGGTGGACGCGAACCCGCGGCTCTTCACCTACGGCTTCGCCCTCTTCGGGGCCATCGTGCTGGGCGCGAAATGGCGCTCGGCGTGGTGGAGCCTGCCGCTCGGGGCGTTCGTGGTGGCGATGGTCGCGATGTGGGGCGTGGCCTTCGACCTCCTCGCGCACCTGGTTCGCTCCGCGCCGGCCGCCTTGCACGCGAAAGGCGTCACGCAGGGGACGGTGAACTTCATCTCCCTGGGCTACCAGCTCGGCACCCTCGTGCTTCCGGCGGTCGTGCCCACGGTCCTGGCGGTTGGGATCGCGTGGAAGGAGATCGCCCCGCCACCCGAGGCCAGGGCCGCAGAACCACGGCAATGAGCGCTGCGCCTTTCGTCCTCACCGGGCCGGATTCCTCGCGCCCGAGCCTGGCGATCCGGGTCACGCTCGGCTATTCGATCCTGCTGCATGCGTTGCTCTTCATGGTCCCGCTGCGCGAGAAGCCGCCGACGGTGCCGCCTGCGGCGGCGGCCGGGCCGATGCAGGTGCGCATCGAGCCGCTGCGCGTGCCACCGACGGCGGCCGTGGAGCCGGTGGCGCCCGAGGCTCCGCCGGTCACGCGGCCGTTGCCACGACCGGACCGCACGATCATGGCGATGCCGCGCCGCGCGCCGCCTGAGCCGTCGGCAGTGACCGTGCCCCCACCGGTCCCCGGACCGTCCCCCTTGCGACAGCCGGAATTCGACATGTCCGCGCTCATAGCCGCGAACCGCGAGCGGCGGCTGGCGCGGGAACGGGCGATGGCAAGGGAACCTGCCGCTCCCTCCCGCGGGCCGGGCGAGGCAGGCACGTCGAGCCTCTCGCGCAACCTCGCTTCCCTGACCGAGGACGATGGCACGGGAGGGATCTTCCAGATCCTGCGCGTCGGCCCGCGCACGGCCGAGTTCTCCTTCAACGGGTGGCGCACGCAGTCGCGTCGCAAGTGGCTCCAGGTGATCGAGGTGGAGGCCGGCCCGGGCGGCGACATCGAGCGCGCCATCGTGCGGCGCATGATCGCGCTCATCCGCGAGCACAAGACCGGCGACTTCAGCTGGGAATCGCACCGCTTCGGGCGCGTGGACGTCCTCTCGGCCGCCCCGGAGCACAACGACCAGCTCGAGGCCTACCTGATGCGGGAGTTCTTCGGGTCGCCGCAGCCGCGTCGCGGCGGCTGAACGGGAAAAGGGGTCAGATCCCTTTATTGGGACGGTTCCACGAAGCTATTGGGACGGTTCTGTAGAACCGGTCTATTCCGCAGTTGGCTAGGACCGTGTCCATGTTCCTGAATAGACCGGTTCTACAGAACCGTCCCAATAG
>JAMPXV010000098.1 GCA_023700985.1 Lysobacter sp. | reverse complement strand
CACGACGCGATCACGCCGGACAGGAGCCCGATCATCGCCGGGCCTTCCTGTCCCGCCGCGAAGGTGGGCTGCAGCAGCATCGCCACGCCGCCGAAGCCGAGCGCGATCGCGAAGATGAGCCACCCCGAGAAGCGCTCCCCCAGCACCACGGTCGTCGCGATCGCGAGGAAGAGGGGCGAGGTGTAGTTGAGGGTCTGCGCGGTGGCGAGCGGCAGGCGCGTGATGGCGTAGAAGTAGCCGATGAGGGAAATCGCGCCCAGGAGGCTGCGCATGAGGTGCATGCCGATGTGGGCGCTGCGCACCGTGTCGCCGCGCGCGAGCACCACGCCCGCGACCGCGAGCAGCATGAAGAGGGAGCGGTACAGTGCCAGCTCGGCGGCGTCGAAGTGCTCGGCGCCCAGCTTGATGAACACGCCCATGGCGGCGAAGAGAAAGCCCGCCACGAGCATCCAGGAGGAGGTCATTCGATTGCGCGGCAAGGGCGCGGCCAGGGCGCCCGGAGTGGAGGATTATACGGGGCCTTCCGGGCTAGGCCCGCGCGCCGGCCGTCTCGCCGTCCACGCGCCGCAGGTCCTGCGCGACCCTGCCGCCCTGCAGCACGATCACCCGCCCGGCCGAGGCGATGGTCTCCGGCCGGTGCGCGATGAGGACGCGCGTGAGGTTGAGGCCCCGGATCGCCTCGTTCACCAGCCGCTCGCGCTGCACGTCGAGGGCGCTCGTGGCCTCGTCCAGGAAGAGGATGCGCGGCTCCTTGTAGAGGGCGCGGGCGAGCAGGATGCGCTGGCGCTGCCCGCCGGAGAGGGCCGCGCCCATGTCGCCGATGAGCGTGTGGTAGCCCATGGGCATCGCGGCGATGTCGTCGTGAACGGCGGCCAGGCGCGTGCAGCGCTCGATGGCCTCCTGGCTGGGCGCGGGGTCGAAGAAGCTCACGTTGTCGGCGATCGAGCCCGCGAACAGCGGGTCGTCCTGCATCACGGTGCCCACCAGGCGGCGGTAGGCGTCCACGCCCAGCTTCTGCAGGTCGACGCCGCCGACGAGGACCTGCCCGTCGGTGGGTGCCAGCAGGCCGAGCATCACCTTGGCCAGCGTCGTCTTCCCGCCGCCCGAGGGCCCCACGATCGCGACGGATTCCCCGGGCTCGATGCGGAACGAGCAGTTCTGCAGCACGAAGGGCTCGGTGTCGGAGTAGCGGAAGGAGAGGTTGCGCACCTCGATGGAAGCCTCGGCGACCGCCGGCGCGGGCCCCGGCGCCTCGCTCTCGGCCGGCGTCAGCACGATGTCGGCCAGGCGCTCGCCCTGGAGCTGCAGCATCCTGAGCTCGATCAGCCTGTCGATGAGCCCCGCCACGCGCGCCGAGAACTGCTCCTTGTAGGCCATGAACGCGAAGAGCATCCCGACGGAGAAGGCCGCGTCGAGCACGAGGGTCGCGCCCACCCAGACGACCGCGATGCGCTCGGCGCCGAACACGAGGCCGTTGGCGGAGCGGAACCCGAGCGAGAGCTTCTGCACCGCGAGGTCGCGGTTGACGGTGTCGACCACGAGGTTCAGCCACCGCGAGCGCCGCTCCTCCTGCCGCCCGAAGAGCTTGATCGACTGCACGCCGCGCACCGTCTCCAGGAAGTGGCTCTGCTGCCGCGCCGCGTGCACGATGTGCTCTTCCGTCGCGCGGCGCAGCGGCGCGTAGAACGCGGTCCGGGACGCGGCGTAGGCGGCTACGGCCGCCACGGCGATCGCCGTGAGCGTGCCGCTGTAGACGAGCATCATCGCCAGCGTCGCGACGGCCATGAGCCCGTCGATCACCGCCTCGACGAAGCTCGACGTGAGCGTGCGCTGGATCGTCGTCACCGCCCCGAAGCGCGAGACCACGTCGCCGAGGTGGCGCTTCTCGAACCACGACACGGGCAGCCTCAGCAGGTGCGAGAAGACGTTGGCGAGCCACTGCAGGTTCAGCGTCGTCCCGAGGTAGAGGACGACCCACGAGCGCAGCGCCGCGACGGCCACCTGCACCACCGCGAGCAGGAGGAAGCCCAGCCCCAGCACGGTGAGCAGGTCGCGGTCGGCCGAAACGACGGCGCCGTCGACGACCCACTGCATGTAGAAGGGCGCCAGCAGCGCGAAGGCCTGGAGTACCAGCGCCAGCAGCAGGACCTGCGCGAGCGACCGCGCGAGCCCCGTCACCGGGCCGGTGAGGTCGCGAAGCCGCACGCGGCGGCGATCGTCGACCGGGCGGAACTCCGCCGTGGGCGCGAGCTCGAGGGCCACGCCGGTGAAGTGCCGAGAGACTTCCGCCATCGGCAGGCGGCGCACGCCGGCGGCGGGGTCGTGGATCACCGCCTCGCGCGGCCCGGCCGATGCGAGCACGACGAAGTGGTTCAGGTCCCAGTGCAGGATGCAGGGCGTGCGCAGCCTCGGCAGCTCGTCGAGCTCCAGGCGCAGGGCGCGGGGCGCCAGGTGCAGCCGGCCGGCCGCCTGCATCAGGTAGGCGAGGGTGGCGCCCTTGAGCGAAAGAGTGAAGCGCCGGCGCAGCCCCGCGAGGTCGACGCGGTGGCCGTGGAAGCTCGCGACCATGCCCAGGCTCGCGAGGCCGCACTCCGCCGCCTCGGTCTGCAGGAAGACGGGAAGCCGCCGGCGCGCGCCGAAGTCGAGCCCCTCGAGCACCGCCACGTCACGCCCTGCCCGCGAGGCCCAGGAGCGGCTCGAACACCCACTCGATGAGGCGGCGCCGGTCCAGGAGGACGTCGGCCTCGACCTGCATGCCGGCCTGCAGCGGCTCGGCCCGGCCGTACGCGGCCACCGTCTGGGAGTCGAGCGCCACCTTGACGCGGTAGAGCGGCTCGCGCGAGCCGTCGGCGGGCGAGAAGCCCAGCTCCGCCGGCGCGATCGCGCTGCGCGAGACGGAGACCACCCGGGCGCGGTGGCTGCCGAACTTCTGGAACGGGAACGCGGGGTAGCGCAGCCGCACTTCCTGGCCCGCGCGGATGAAGCCGACGGCGCGCGACGGGGCGAAGAGGTGGGCCTGCAGCGGCGAGCCCTCGGGGAGCAGCGTGAGGAGGCTCGCGCCGCCGGCCACGACCTGGCCCGGCTCGACCAGCAACGCCGCGACGATGCCCGCGGCGGGCGCCGTCACCACCGCCTCGGCCTGCGCTCGGCGCTCCACCTGTTCCTGCGAGGCGGCGGCGACCTGCGCGTCGAGGGCGGAAAGCTGGGCGGCGGATCGCGCCTTCGCCTCGGCGAGCGCCGCGCGCGCGCCGACGATCTCGCGTTCCGTGGCGAGCCGGGACCTCGCGACCGCATGCCGGCGCAGCCGCTGGTCGAGCGACTCCTCTTCCTTCTGCTGCCGTTGCGCGGGCGAGACGAATCCGCGCTGCTCGAGATCCTGCAGCCGCGCAAGGGACCGGCGGGCCAGGGCCTCGCGCTCGCCCATCGCCTCGAGTTCGGCGTCGAGCTGTGCCCGCTCCGCCTCGAGTCCCGCGAGCCGGGCTGCGATCGCGGCGCGCTCCGCGCGCGCCGCCTCGCGCGTCCCGTCGCGCTGCCGGCGCAGGTCCGCCAGGCGCCGCGCCGCGTACGCGACGGTGGCCGAGCCCACGGGGCCGTCGTCCCGGGTGGCGCGCGGATCGACCAACCGCAGCAATGCCTCGCCGGCGACGACCCTTTCTCCCTCGCGCACGCGCCGCTCCCGCACCAGGCCGGGCTGCGGCGAGACGATGCGGATTGCGCCCGAAGCGGGGACGAGGGTCCCGGCAAGCGGCGCCTTCTTCGCGTACCCGGCGATGGCGAGATAGCCCAGGATGGCCGCCGCCAGCGCGGCCGCCGCCGCCGTCAGCAGCGTGTAGGAGAGCGGGCGGATGAGGACGATGGCACCCATCGCCGAGCGGGCCTGCTCGGCGCGGACCTCGTCGCGGAACGCCGGGCTTCCCATGGCGGGTGGCTACCGGGCCGCCGCGGTGCGAGCGTCGGCGCGCGAAAGGGCAAGGTAGACGGGCAGCGCGATGACGACGAACACGAGGCTTCCGAGCTCCGCGGTCCACGTCGACATGCGGGCGAGCTCGCGGCCTTCCAGGGTGAAGAGGTACTGGCCGAGGAGCGGCCAGGAGATGAGGAAGTTGAAAGCCATGTGCGTGAGGATGCTGGCGCGAAGCGTTCCGGTTCGACGCAACAGGCAAACAAAGACGACCGAGCCCAGGAAGGCGGACACCATGTGGGTCGGGTGGAACAATGCGAAGCAGGCGGAGGTGAGGACGAGCGCCGGGATCCATCCCCACTGTCGTTCCCATGCGCGGTAGAGAAAGCCCCGGAAGACCAGCTCTTCGACGATGGGGCCGACGATCCACGAAATGGCGATCAGACGTACCAGACCGGCGGGCGACAGTGTCCACTCCCAGGCCTTGAGCGGGTCCGTGGAGCGCAGCTTCGTTGCCAGAAGTGAAGGCTCGCCGAGGGCGAAGGCCCAGACGACAACGGCGCCGCTTACGGCGAAGGGGATCGCGAGTTTGCCAAGCGTCACGGCGGCGGTCTCGAGAAAGCCGCCCGGAGGCAGGGGTCGGCGCAATTGCTCGATGCAGGACCTGCGCAGGGCCGGCACGGCGGCGAGCACGACGATCGCGAGGGAGAAGAGGACGAGCTGGCCCATGAACTCGAGGTTCGCGCGCGGCCACGACAGGTGCGAGACAGCGCGGGAGGCGATGAGCGCCGTGAAGAACTGGAACGCGAAGATCAGGATCGCGACTTGGAATCCGGTGGCGGCAGGCATGGGCGCTCCAAGGGAAGGGCTGCGCCAGGGCAGCCCTTGGGTGCGGTGGAAGGCGGGTCCTAACTTCCGGCCACGCGCTCGATCACGTGGGAGGTGAAGTCCACGAGGTTGTCGTAGACCTCGATGAGGGACTGCGAGAGGCCCACGATCGACTCGGCGTCGCAGCCGTTGCCGCCTGCCGCGGCCTCCACGGTTGCGGTGTCGGCTTCGTTGGCTGTGGGGAACTTCGTCACTTCGGCCTGGTTCATTTTCGTCTCCTGTGTCTGGGGAAGGGGGTTACACGCTCGTGAACTGGTCCGTGTCGATGCCGGGCAACGGCTCCGGCATCGGCATGGGCACGATGGGGCCCACGGGCGAGGTGGGGTACGGCGGCAGCGGGAAGCAGTCGTCGTCGGGCGCGAAGCCGCCCGAGACTTCCGGCGTGTCCTTCTTGTCGATGTCCTTCATGGCTTTCTCCTTGGGGATTTCGGTCGCGGGAATTGCGGCGCGGCGCGGGGCGACCGGGCAGGTGCCGCGCCCCGGGTCAATCCGTTGCCGCCTTCGGGCGCGCCTCGGTGGCGAACTCGGCGAACGCCACGGGATCGCGAAGCGGCTCCGCCGGCGCGCGGTAGAGCACCTCGTCGAGGGCGGCGCCGGGCGGCAGCCCGCCGGCGATGGCGAGCACTTCGCGGTCGGTCAGCTCCTTCATGGGCATCTCCTTCGGGGTCCGGGCGCGGGGCGCGACCGGAATGGAGCCCATGCTAGGAGCGCGGCGTGGCGGATGCCCGCGGAAATCCGGGAAAGATGCGCTGCCATTTCGGCGGCGCGGGGGCCGCAGTCAGTGGACCGGCGCGCGCCCGTGCGCGGCGAAGAAGCGCCGCGCGGACTTCACAAACCAGGCGATGTGCCGCAGACCCTTCGAGGCCGCCTTGCCGCCGTGGTGCACGATGCGCACCTGCGGGCAGTAGGCCACCGTGGTCACCTTCGACAGCCGCAGCGTGAGGTCGAAGTCCTCGAAGTAGAGGAAGTAGCCGGGGTCGAAGCCGCGCACGGCGCGAAGTGTCGCGGTGCGGCACAGCAGGAAGCAGCCGCTCGCGATGGTGATGGGCGACTGCTCCCGCTCCCAGTCGAGGTGGCGCAGCTCGTAGGCGTCGAGCGAGGCGCGGAAGGGGCCGTGCAGGAAGCGCGGCACGAACCCGCGCACGAACAGCACGGCCGGCGTGGGCCAGGCCTTCACCAGGTACTCCCGTTCGCCGTCGGCGCCGCGCACCGAGGGGGTGATGGCACCGACCGCGGGATGCGCCTCCAGGTAGCGAAGCGCCGCGTCGATCGCCTCGCGCGCGAGCTCCACGTCGGGGTTGAGTACCAGGTGCAGTTGCGCCGCCGTTGCGGCGAGGGCGAGGTTGTGGCCGCGCCCGAAGCCCACGTTGCCGTGGCCCGAGATCACCTCGAACGCCACGCCCGGCGCCCGGGCGAGCGCCGCCTGCGCAAGGCGCTCGAGCATGGGCGCGAGGCCCGCCGGGCCGTTGTCCACGAGCAGCAGGCGTGCCTCCCCGAGCGTTCCCTGCCCCTGCGCGAAGGCGGCCGCCTCGGCCACGCTCGCCAGCGTGCGCGCGAGCAGCCGCTCGTCCGGCGCGTGGGTGACGATGGCGATGGAGAGGGTGGCGGGCGACATGGTCGCCTAGAGGCGCGCGGCCCCGGGGCAACCCAAGTAAAATCCGTCCTTCGACGCGGGACGGAAGGCCTGGCCCCACGCGGGAGCAGGTACGACCAGGAAACGGGAGATGCCCTGCGAGAGGGCGGCAAGTGAGGGCATGTCGAACGCAGGCCGGGAACCGGTGGAAATTCTAGCAGGCGGCCCCCGCCCGAGGATCGCCGTCGTCCACGAATGGCTCGACACGTGGGCCGGCTCCGACCGCGCGGTGGCGCAGATCCTCGCCATCTGGCCGCAGGCGGACCTCTTCGTCCTCGTCGACTTCCTGCCCGATGCCGACCGCGCCCCCTTCGCGGGGCGGCGCATCACCACCTCGTTCCTGCAGCGCCTGCCGTTCGCGAGGCGCCACTTCCGCAAGTACGTGCCCCTGATGGCCCGCGCCGTCGAGTCCTTCGACCTCTCGGGCTACGACATGGTGATTTCCAGCTCGCACGCGTTCGCCAAGGGCGTGCGCACGCGGCCCGGCCAGTACCACCTGTGCTACTGCTACACCCCCATGCGCTATGCTTGGGCGATGGAAGGCGAGTACCTGCAGGATTTCGGGCTGTCCCGGGGCCCGGTCGCCTGGCTCGCCCGGCGCCAGCTCGCGAGGCTGCGCGAATGGGATCGCGCCGCCGCCTCGCGCGTGGACGACATCGCGGGCATCTCGCGCTTCATCGCCGACCGGATCCGGGTCGCCTACGGCCTGGAAGCCGCGGTCATCTACCCGCCGGTCGACGTGGACGCTTTTACCCCCGGCGGGGCCAGGGAGGGCTTCTACGTGGTCGTCTCGCGGCTGGTGCCCTACAAGCGGGTGGACGCGATCGTGGAGGCGTTCCGCGGCATGCCGGGCCGTGAGCTGGTCGTGATCGGCGACGGCCCGCAGCGCGCCGCGATCGAGGCGTCGAGGCCGCCGAACGTGCGCCTCCTCGGGCACGCTCCCCACGAGGTCGTGCTCGACCACCTGCGCCGCGCGCGGGCCTTCGTGTTCGCGGGCGAGGAGGACTTCGGCATCGCGCCCGTCGAGGCCATGGCCTGCGGCACGCCGGTCATCGCGCTGGGGCGCGGCGGGCTCGCGGAGACCGTCGTGGCCGACGAGACCGGTGTCTTCTTCGACGAGCCCACCCCTGCGGCGATCGCCGGGGCGGTGGAGCGCTTCGAGGCGCTCTCGCCCGGCATCCGGCCGGAGCGCTGCCGGGCCCGGGCGATGGAGTTTTCCACCCCGGTGTTCCGGGAGCGCTTCCGCTCCTTCGCGGAAGCGCGGTGGTCCGCGTACCGGCGGGAGCGCGAGACATGAACCGGGGAAGGCAGACGCTGCTCAAGGCGAACGCGGGGCTCCTGGAGCAGTTCTACCGCCTCTCCGACCCGTTGCTTGTCGTCGCCTCGGGCTATTTCCTGTTCGAGTTCCTGCGCGAGGATATTGTCGGGGTCGACATCGACTTCAAGTACGGGCTGGCGCTGGCCGTGTCCTTCGCCGTCGTGCTCGTCGCCTTCCCGTTCTTCAGGCTCTACCAGCCCTACCGGGGAACCAGTCTCTGGGTGGAGGTGCAGGCGCTCTTCCGCGCGTGGGTGACGACGACGGCGATGATCGCCGTGCTGCTCGTGCTCACCAAGACGGCGCCCCACTTTTCCCGCATCTGGATGACGTCCTGGGCGGTGACGAGCCTCGTGATCCTGGTCGGCTACCGCCTGGTGCTGCGGGGCATGCTGCGCTCCGCGCGCCGGCGCGGCTACAACCTTCGACATGTGGCCGTGGTCGGCGCCGGCCGGCTTGGCCGGCAGGTCGTGACCCGACTGGGCGAGGCGTCATGGACCGGATTGCACGTCGATGCGTTCTTCGACGACGCCCCTGGGCTGCGCGGCCAGGTGATAGAGGAAATTCCCGTACGTGGCACGCTCGACGATGTCGCCCAATTCGTCCTCGAAGAGGACATCGACCAGGTGTGGCTCGCGCTGCCGCTTCGTGCCGAGGTTCGCGCGCGGCAGCTTCTGGAGCAGCTCCGCAACACCACCGCCGAAGTCCGCTTCGTCCCGGACATATTCGGCTTCCAGCTCCTCAACCACTCGATGACCGAGATCGCGGGGCTGCCGGTCATCAGCCTCACGGAGTCCCCGATGGCGGGGGCCAACCAGCTGGCGAAGGCCGTCGAGGATTACGTGATCGCCTCGCTGATCCTGCTCGCGACGAGCCCGCTGTTCATGCTGATCGCCATGGGGGTCAAGCTTTCTTCGCCCGGGCCGGTGTTCTACCGCCAGCGCCGGGTGACCTGGAACGGGGCCGAGTTCGAGATGCTCAAGTTCCGCTCGATGCCCGTGGATGCGGAGACCGGCACCGGACCCGTGTGGGCCAGGCCGGGCGAGGGTCGCGCAACGGCCTTCGGGCGGTTCATCCGGCGCTGGAGCCTGGACGAGCTGCCGCAGTTCGTGAACGTGCTCAGGGGCGAGATGTCCATCGTCGGGCCGCGTCCGGAACGGCCGGAGTTCATCGAGCGGTTCCGCGACCAGATCCCCGGCTACATGCAGAAGCACCTCGTGAAGGCGGGCATCACGGGCTGGGCGCAGGTGAACGACCTGCGCGGCAACACCGACCTCGCCAAGCGCATCGAGTACGACCTCTTCTACATCGAAAACTGGTCCATCTGGTTCGACCTGCGGATCATCCTGCTCACCGCGTGGCAGGTGGTGAAGAGCCGCAACGCGTACTGACCCGTCGCTGCCCGCGAGGATCCCGGGGCGTGGCTCGGCGGGTGTTCGCTATACTCCCGGTTGATTTTCCACACCGTGCATGACTTGAATCCCACTGCCCCTGCCAATCCCGGCCGGCTCTGGATCTTCTGGGCCCTGGGCTGCTGGCTCGTCGCGCTCGTCCTCACCTTCGCGGCGTGGGTCGCCACGACCCACGCGGGCCCGTGGTCGCCGGCGGCCGAGCCCTTCCGGCTGGAGGGATCGAGGCTCGTCCTGCGCGGCGCGGGCCGGGTGGACGGATCGCGGATCGTCATCCAGGCGCCTGCCCCGGACGGTATCGCGCTCGCCGCAGCCAACCTCGAACCCCCGGTGGATGCCCGCAATTACCGCTACGTCACGGTACGTGCCTCCGGACCGTGGCCTTCGGGCGGCCTGAGCTTCGTCTGGCGGGTGCGGGGCGAGGAAAACAAGGTGCACCGAATCGATCTCTCGCCGTCCGGCGGAAGGATCCTGCCCGTCGTCCTGGGCTCCGTGGACGGATGGACGGGGAGCGTGATCGGCGTGGGGGTGATCGCGCGCGGGAGGCTTGACGGCCCGTTCGCGATCGAGTCGATCGAGCTTCGGCCGTCGTCGGGATGGACCACCATCGACGGGATCCTTTCCGACTGGCTGGAATTCGAGCCCTGGGACGGCGGCTCGATCCACTTCATGTCGGGCGGCAATCCCGCGCTCAAGAATCCGCTGCCGCTCTTCCTCGGCATCTCCTTCGCGGGGGCCGTCGGGCTCTACCTGTTCGTGATCGTGCTCGGCCACACCCGTTTCGATGCGCGGGTGGTGCTTGCCATCGCGCTGCTTGGCTGGGCGGTCATCGACACGCGCTGGCAGCTGAACCTCTGGAGGCAGCTCGATATGACCCGGTTCCAGTTCGCCGGGAAGAGCTGGGAGGCGAAGCGCCTTGCCGCGGAAGACGGGGGACTTTTCGCCTTCATGCGCGAGGCCGCTGCGAAGATGGGCGACGCGCCAGCGCACGTTTTCGTCTTCGCCGACGACGAGTTCGAGCGCGTGCGCGGGGCCTATCACCTGTACCCGCGCAATGTCACGGTCCAGCCCAAGCGCCAGGCGCTGCTGCCGGCCGCCACGTTCAAGCCGGGCGACGTGCTGGTTGTTTATCGCAAGCGCGGTGTTGAGTACAACGCTGCAGAGAAGACCCTGCGCTGGGACGAGTCGCAGGCCGTAAAGGCGGACCTGGTCCACTTCTCCGGCGGCGGCGCGGTGTTCCGCGTGACCGGTCCCGGCTGAGCCATGGACGCGATCCTCCTCGCCTTCAGCGTGGCCCTGCCCTGGGCGGCGGGGACGGCGTGGTTGCGGTTCCTGCCGAGAGGGGCGCCGCTGCCCTGGACTATCGCGATCGGTTACGGGCATTTCGTCGGCCTTCTCGCGCTTACGTTGCTCATGCGCGCCTGGAGCCTTGCTGGCGTGAAGTGGAACTTCTGGGCGATCGCGGCCGTGCTGGCGTTCCTCGGGCTCGTGCCCGTGTGGCGATGCCGTAGCCGCCGCGCGGCGCTCGCGGTACCGGACTTGCGCGCCGACTGGGCCGGGCTTCCGCGCTGGAAGGCGATCCTCGCGGCAGTGCTCCTGGCAGCTGTCGCCGTGCGCTTCGCGGGACTCCTGGCCGAACTCCTGTGGCGGCCGCTTTTTGCGTGGGACGCGTGGATGCAGTGGGCCACCAAGGCGCGCGTGTGGTTCGAGCTGGGCCATATGGCGCCCTTCGTGCCTCTGGCGGAATGGGTCGGCGCCGACCCCGCGAAGGTGTTCACCGACCCGGCCCCGAGCTATCCCGCCACAGTGCCGCTGCTTCAGGTATGGAGCGCGCTCGCGCTCGGGCGCTGGGACGACGCCCTCATGAACGTGCCGTGGTTCGCGTGCGGCGTCGCGCTGGGCTTCGCGTTCCACGGGCAGGTGCGCGCTTGGGGCGCCTCGGCGTTCCTCGCGGTCGTGGCCACGTACGTCCTGATGACGGTGCCCTTCGTGAACATCCACGTGGCGCTCGCGGGCTACGCGGAGCTGCACATGGCGGCGATGTACGGGCTCGCGGCGATGGCCTTCTTCCTCTGGGCGCGCGACCGCGACGCGCGGCAAGGGTGGCTCGCGCTCTTGCTGGCGCTCTCGCTGCCGCTCCTCAAGAAGCCCGGCATCTTCTGGCTCGCCTCTTTCGTGCCCGCCTACCTCGTGCTGCTCAGGCCCCGCGCAGCCGTGATCGGGTTCGGCGTGGCGTCGATTGCGGGGCTGGTCGCGCTCTTTTTCCTGCGGGAGACGGGCCTGCGGGTGTTCAACTACGCGCTCACCGCGGACTCGGACACGGCCGAGATCACGAAGGCGCTCGCGCAGAACCTCTTCCAGATGGGCAACTGGAATCTCTTCTTCTGGCTCGTGCCCGCCATGGCGCTGGCGGCGTGGCGCAAGCTCCTCGACGGGCCCATCGCCGGCATGACGGCGATGGTGGGCTTCGGCGTCTACTTCCTCGCGGTGGTCTTCTACTTCTCGATCGCCGGCGAGTGGGTGAGCGACTTCTCCACGGTGAACCGCGCCATCTTCCACATGGTGCCGCTGCTCGCCTTCTGGATGGTCGTCCTGGTCGAGCGCCGCTTCCACGCCCCGCCGGACCCGATCAAGCTCGTCTGAAAAGGGGTCAGATCCCTTTATCGGGACGGTTCTGCAGTGAAAGTGGGACGGTTCTACAGAACCGGTCTATTCCGTGCTCTCGATGCGCTGATCCGAAAGTGTCCGAATAGACCGGTTCTGTAGAACCGTCCCACTTTCACTGCAGAACCGTCCCGATAAAGGGATCGGCGGCGGCGAGCACCTGGTCGGCGGTGATCGCGTGCATGCAGCGCGGGGCCGGGCATTCGTCGATGCCGCGCGCGCACCGGCGCACCCAGGCGACCCGGCGCTTGAAGAGCGTGTCCTGGTCGCGGCAGGGGAAGGGGTCGATCGCGACGCTGGCGCCGGGGCAATCGGCCCAGAAGCGGCCGGGCCCGCCCACCAGAGGCCCGCTCGGTCCGTAGAGAACCACCGTGGGCGTGAAGGCGGCGCGGCCGATGTGGGCCACGCTGGTGTCCCCCGTCACCACCAGGCTCGCGCGCGAAACGAGGTCCCAGAGCTGCGCGAGATCCAGCTGCCCCGCGTAGGAACGGTGGTCGGTGTTGCCGGGGATGGCCGCAACCAGCGCCTCCTCGCCGGGCCCCGCGCTCCAGCAGCAGGCAAGGCCGCGCGCCTCGAGCGCCGCGGCGACGCCGGCCCAGCGCTCGGGCGGCCACGTCTTGTG
>JAMPXV010000097.1 GCA_023700985.1 Lysobacter sp. | reverse complement strand
CGGCGGATTCAACCGGTCAGCGCAACAGTGCATCGAGTTTATCCGCAGGAGCCTGGAATCCCAATGTCTTGCGTGGGCGTTGATTCAGCTCCAGCGCGACCTTGGTCAGGTGGGCCTGGGTATGGACTGACAGATCGGTCCCCTTCGGGAAGTACTGGCGCAGCAGGCGGTTGGTGTTCTCGTTAGTGCCCCGTTGCCACGGGCTTTGGGGATCGCAGAAATAGACGTCGATGTCGGTGGCGATCGTGAACTGTTTGTGGTCCGTCATTTCCTTGCCACGATCCCAAGTCAGGGACCGACGCAGCGCGGCTGGAAGTCTGCGCACTTGCCGGCCGATTGCCGATACGACACTTCGGGTGTCCCGGCCCGCGACCTTTACGAGCATGGTGAATCGGGTCTGGCGCTCCACCAAGGTGGCGATGTGAGTGTTGTTGGAACCGCTCAGCAAGTCACCCTCCCAGTGGCCGGGAATGGCACGATCCTCGACCTCAGCCGGTCGCTGCCTGATCGACACCGCGTCGGCGATCTTGCCGCGGTTCTCGATGTACGCCCCGCGGCTCCTGGCGCGGCGCATGGTGCGGACCTCTCGAAGGTGCTCGATCAATTCCTTCTTGAGTACACCCCGGGCCTGGATGAACAGGCTGCGGTAGATCGTTTCGTGGGACAGGTGCATATCTTCGTCGTGAGGGAACGTGCCCTTGAGCCATCCTGATATCTGCTCGGGAGACCAGTTGCGCTTGAGCTTCCTGGCAACTTCCCATCGTAGCCGCGGGCGGCTTGCCAGGCGACACGGCTTGGGTCGTCTGGATGACTCCCAAGCCTGCGTATCGGCTTCCGAGGCGCGATACCGGGCCCTCCCGCCATGGCGGGCGATCTCTCGGCTTACCGTCGAGGGCGCCCGTCCGATGTCGGCCGCAATCTGGCGGATGGATCGATCCGCGGCAATTCCCCGGGAGATGAGTTCGCGTTCGGCCAGGTCGAGCGACAGCCGGGAGCGCCGTCGCGCCGCAGGCACGATCCCGCCGCGGGCTACCAGCACACGATGGATCGAACCCTCGTATTTGTTCAGCGCGCGGCAAATATCGGCTAACGACTCACCCTTCTGCCACCGCCGCCAAAGCTCTGCCTTCCCTTCGACTGTCAGCATCGGCCGGTTGGTTCGCCCCATATGCAAAACCTCCCATGAAGTGCTTCAGAATAAGAGGTGTTGCAGCGACCGGTTGAATCCACCCCGAATGAGATTGCTGTTGGCGTCGATGCCCCGGCCTATGTCGACATAGGTTCGGACAGCGAAGCTGGCGGCAATTTGACTCGGCCAAAAAACCGAAAAGAGGACACCTCACCTCACCCCTCGCCTCTCGTGCCACCGGTGGTGATAACGAGGTTCTGCCGCCGAGGCCCCCTCTAGAGGCCGGCACCGTGAAGTGGTCAGGTTCGGGCGCTGGCGCGGGCGGCAAGTGCTTCGAGACTGGCAATGAGCGCGGGGTCGAGGGCGATGCCGTCGCGGCGATGGCGCTCGAGCTTGTCGAGTTCGATCTCGCCGGGTGCGAGGACGGGGGCGGCGGGGTCGGCGGGCGGCGTGGAGTGCAGGATCGCGAGGAAGTCCTGCATGCGCGCGGCCAGCCACTCGGGCGGGCCCAGGCGGGCCGTGTCGATGAGGAGGAAGAAGTGGCCCAGGTCGGACGGCGCCTCGGGGTTCTCGGACCACGAGCTCACGTGCGTGAGGAACGCAGCGCCCGAAAGGAGGCCCGCGAAGAGGTCGACGATGAGTGCCAGGCCGTAGCCCTTGTGCCCGCCGATCGGCAGCAGGAAGCCGTCGAGCGCGGCCTTCGGGTCGGTCGTGGGCTTGCCGTCCTTGTCCGTGGCCCAGGTGGGCGGGATCGCCTCGCCGCGCTTGGCGGCGTTGCGGATCTTGGCGCGCGCCACCACGGAGAGCGCCATGTCGAGGAGGATCGGCTGCCCGCCGGGATTGGGAACGCAGAAGCCGACGGGGCTGTTGCCCAGGCGCGCGTCGCGGCCGCCCCAGGGCGCGATCGTCGTCGAGGCGTTGCTGCCGATGATGCTCGCGAACCCCGCCTCGGCGGCGAGGAGGGAGTAGGGCGCCACCGGGCCGAAATGGTTGCTGGCGCGGGCGAACACAATGCCGACGCCCGTCTCTCGCGCGAGTTCCATCGCCGCCTGCAGCGCGCGCATGCCCACCAGCGGCCCCACGCCGTTGTCGCCGTCGACCTTCGCGATGGCGGCCGCGACCTTGTCGACGCGGATGGCCGGGCGCGCCTTGATGCCGCCCAGGTCGAGCCGCTCGCCGTAGGATTCGATGCGCCCGATGCCGTGCGTGGAGAGCCCCATGAGCTCCCCCAGCACGAGGATGCGGGCCGCGTCCGCGGCGTCGCGCGGATCGAGGCCGAGGCCGGCGAGCGCGCGCGCGGCGAGATCGGCGAGCGCGGCCTCGTGCAGGCGGGCGGTCATGTCGCGGCCGCGGCGCCGCGCGTCAGTTGGCGGTGATGCCGGCGGCCTTCACCACGCGGCCCCAGGTGTCGTACTCGCTCCTGATGTACTTCGCGAGCTCGTCGCGCGTGCCGGGGGCGGGTTCGAGGAAGTGCTTGGCGAGCTGCTCCCTGACGGAGGCGTCGTTGAGCGCCTTCACGAGCTCGGCGTTCAGCTTGTCCAGGATGGGCGCCGGGACCTTGGCCGAAGTCACGAACGCGTACCAGTTGCTCGCCTCGAAGCCGGGGAAGCCGGACTCGGCGATCGTCGGCACGTCGGGCATGAAGGGGGTGCGCTTGGCGCCCGTGGTGGCGAGCGCCTTGAGCTTGCCGGTGGCGATGTGCGGGCCCGCCGTGGACGGCGTGGAGTAGTACGCGCCGACGCGGCCGCCGAGGAGGTCGGTCATCGCCGGCCCGCCGCCCTTGTAGGGGATGTGCACGATGTTGACGCCGGCCTTCTGGTTGAAGAGCTCGCCGGCCAGGTGCGAGGCGCTGCCCACGCCGGTGGAGGCGTAGTCGAGGCCGCCGGACTTCTGCCTGGCGAGCGCGATGTATTCCGCGAGGTTCTTCACCGGCACGCCGGCGTGCACCACGAGCACGTTCGGGAAGGTGACCGCCATGGTAAGCGGGGCGAGGTCCTTCAGCGGGTCGTAGGGGAGCTTCGCGAAGATGTGCGGCGAGACCGACAGCGGGCCCACGGAGCCCAGGAGGATGGTGTAGCCGTCCGGCGTGGCGTTGGCCACGTGCTGGTGGGCGATGTTGCCGCCGGCGCCGGGCTTGTTCTCCACGACGACCGTCTGGCCGATGTTCTCCGACATCTTCTTCGCGATGATGCGCGCGGCCGTGTCGGTGGCGCCGCCCGGGGCGAAGCCCACGAGCATGGTGACGGTGCGGTTCGGGAAGTCGGACTGGGCGGCGGCGGCGCCGGCGAACAGCAGGGCGGCGGCGGCAGCGGACAGGCGTTTCATGGGGTACTCTCCTCGGGGCTTGTTGTCGGGGCGGCGAAAGCGGTATACGATTGTATACAACCAAGGTCCAATGTCAACCCGACGCCCTCACGCGAACCCCATGGTCCGGAAGAAATCGCCCGCCCGCAAGAGCGCCGCCCGCAAGGCACCCGTGGCCGAGCCCGGCCCGGCCCGGCAGTCGCGCGCCGACCTCGCCTACGACTCGCTCTTCGGCGCCATCGAGGGCGGCACCCTCAAGCCCGGCGCGCGCCTGCGCGAGATCGAGCTCTCCGAGTGGCTTGGCGCCAGCCGCACGCCCATCCGCGAGGCGCTGGGCCGGCTGGAGGGCGAGGGCCTCATCGCCCGCGACCCCTCGCGAGGGATGATCGTGGCCGAACTCGACCACGGCCTCGTCGCCGAGCTCTACGACATGCGCGAGGTGCTGGAGGGCACGGCCGCGGGGCTCGCCGCGCGCCACGCCTCGGAGGCGGAGATCGACGCGCTGCGCGAGCTGGCCCATCGCGACCGCAGCGTGGGCGACGACCCCGCGCGCCTCGCGCGCCTGAACCGCCTGTTCCACGAGGCGATGTTCCGCAGCGCGCACAACCGCTTCCTCATGCGCGCCGTGCACGCGCTGCGCCAGTCCATGGTGCTGCTCGGGCGCACGACGCTCGCCATCGCGGGCCGGGCGGAGACGGCGCGCGCCGAGCACGACGCCATCGTGGACGCCATCGCGCGGCACGACGCCGAGGCGGCCTCGGCGGCCGCCCGCGCCCACATCCGCGCCGCCTACCGTGCGCGGCTCGGGCTGATGCTGGAGGACTGACGGGCCATGGATTCCACGCGCACCTGGGACGTGCTGGTGCTGGGTGGCGGCAACGCCGCCCTGTGCGCCGCCCTCACCGCGCGCGAGGCCGGCGCCACCGTGCTCCTGCTCGAGTCGGCCCCCTTCGCCTATCGCGGGGGCAACAGCCGCCACACGCGCAACATGCGCACCATGCACGAGGGGCCGCTCGACGTGCTCACCGACGCCTATCCCGAGGAGGAGTACTGGCAGGACCTCCTCAAGGTGACCGGCGGCCTCACCGACGAGCGGCTCGCGCGCATGACCATCCGCCAGACCGAGCGCCACGTGCCGTGGATGAAGGCGCACGGCGTGCGCTTCCAGGCGCCGCTGGGCGGCACGCTGCACCTGTCGCGCACCAACGCGTTCTTCCTCGGGGGCGGCAAGGCCCTGATGAACGCCTACTACCGCGCGGCGGCGGCGATGGGGGTGGAGATCGCCTACGAGACGGAAGTGGTGGGCCTGGCGCTCGAGGGCCGGGGCATCGACTCGGTCACCGTCGACTGCAAGGGCGAGCGCCGCGCGATCCGCGCCCGGGCGGTCGTCGTCGCCGCCGGCGGCTTCGAGTCCAACCTCGAGTGGCTGCGCGAGGCGTGGGGGCCGCCCGCGGACAACTTCATCGTGCGCGGCACGCCCTACAACATGGGCAAGGTGCTGAAGCTGCTGCTCGACCAGGGCGCGAGGCGGGTGAGCGACCCGACGCAGGGCCACTGCGTGGCCATCGACGCGCGCAGCCCGCGCTACGACGGCGGCATCGTCACCCGCGTCGATGCCGTCTCGCTCGGCATCGTCGTCAACCGCGACGCGCAGCGCTTCTACGACGAGGGCGAGGACTTCTGGCCCAAGCGCTACGCGATCTGGGGGCGGCTGGTGGCCGGGCAGCCCGGCCAGATCGGCTATTCCATCATCGACGCGAAGTCGATGGGCAAGTTCATGCCGCCGGTGTTCCCGCCCGAGAAGGCGGACAGCGTGCGCGAGCTCGCAGGCAAGCTCGGCGTGGACGCGCAGGCGCTGGAAAGGACGATCGCGGAGTACAACGCGGCCGTTCGCCCCGGCACCTTCGACCACACCATCCAGGACGACTGCCGCACCGAGGGGCTCGTACCCCCCAAGACCCACTGGGCGCGCACCATCGATACGCCGCCCTTCTACGCCTACCCCCTGCGGCCGGGCATCACCTTCACGTACCTGGGGGTGGCCGTCGACGAAAGGGCAAGAATGATCCTGCAGGACGACCGGCCCGCGGCCAACGTCTGGGCCGCCGGGGAGATCATGGCCGGCAACATCCTCGGCAAGGGCTACCTCGCCGGCATCGGCATGGCCATCGGCACCACGTTCGGGCGCATCGCGGGCGAGGAGGCCGCGCGCCATGTCCGCGGCTGAGGCGAGGCGCACGCTCCCGGAGCTCGTCGAGGAGGCGCAGCGCGTGCTCGCGATCTGCAATGCCTGCCGCTACTGCGAGGGATACTGCGCGGTGTTCCCGACGCTGCAGCGCCGCCTCTCCTTCACGGAGAGCGACATCCACTACCTCGCGAACCTCTGCCACAACTGCGGCTCCTGCCTCTACGCCTGCCAGTACGCGCCGCCGCACGAGTTCCAGCTGAACTTCCCGCGCCTGCTCGCGCAGGTGCGCCGCGAGAGCTGGCGCAAGTACGCCTGGCCCGGGTTCCTCGCGCGCGCCTTCGACGCGAACGGCCTGGTCACGAGCCTCGCCACCGCCGCGAGCCTCGCCTTCATGCTGCTCTTCGCGGCGCTGCTGGACGGCCCGGCGCGGCTCTTCGCCGCCTGGTCCGACGCGCAGGGCTCCTTCTACGCGGTGATCCCGCACGACGCGATGGTGGCCGTGTTCGGCACCGTTTCCGCCTTCGTGCTCGTGGCGCTGGTCGCGGGCTTCGCGCGGTTCTGGGCGGACACGGGGGAAGGGCGCATCGGGCTGGAAGCGGCGGAACCGGCGACCGGCGCGCTCGGCGACGCGCTCACCCTCAAGTACCTGGACGGGGGAGGGGACGGGTGCACCTACCCGGACGACACGCCCTCGTTCGCGCGCCGGCGCTTCCACCACCTCACCTTCTACGGGTTCATGCTTTGCTTCGCCGCGACCAGCACGGCGACGGTGTACCACTACGTCCTCGGGCTCAAGGCGCCGTACCCGTTCTGGAGCCTGCCCGTCCTCCTGGGGACGGTGGGCGGCATCGGGCTCCTCGCGGGCCCGGCCGGGCTCCTCTGGCTCAAGTGGCGCCGCGACCCGATGCTGGCGGACCCCGACCAGAAGGGCATGGAGGCGGGCTTCCTCGCGCTCCTCCTCCTCACCAGCCTCACGGGGCTCGCGCTCCTCGCCTTCCGCGAGACGCGCGCGATGGGGATGCTGCTGGTCGCGCACCTGGGGGTGGTGCTGGCGCTCTTCGTGACGATGCCGTACGGCAAGTTCGTGCACGGCCTGTACCGCTTCGCCGCGCTGGTGCGCTTCCACCTCGAGCGCAGGCGGCCTCCGCCCGCGACGGCCCCGGAGTAGGTATCGGCGGGGCTAGTGTTCCCCGGCCAGGCGGAACACGGCACGCGACGGGCCGCCGGGGACGCTCTTGAACTTGGCCTCCGTCAGCGCCTCCTCGAGGCGCGTGAGCAGCATGTCGGGGCCGAGGCCCAGCCGGTACTCCATGACCGCGCAGGAGGCGCGCAGCGCCAGCTCGCGGTCCGGCGCCACCTTGCAGGGCACCGAGTCGATGGCGTGCAGGATCCGGTCGGTCACGAGCTTCGCGTTGCGGTTGCGATGCAGGCCGAGGAGGAACCGGTCGTTGCCCCAGCGGGCGATCCAGTCGCCCTTGCGCGTGTTGGCGATGAGGTCGGCGGTGAGCTGGATGAGGCAGATGTCCCCGGCGCCGTAGCCGTGATCCTCGCGGATGCGGCGGAAACCGCGCAGGTCCACGAGCACGGCGTGGAAGGCGGTCTTGTCCCGCTCGCTGCGGGCGATCTCCTCGCCCAGCCGCTTCTCGCCGGCGCGGCGCGTGTACACCCCGGTCATGTCGTCCAGGTCTGTGAGGCTCTCGATGCGCGTGCCCCAGCGTTCGAGGAGCTCCAGGACGTATTGCGTGCGGCCCATGAGGCGGCCGGCGTCGTCGTGATACCCGACGGGCATCTGCGGGGCCTTGCCTTCGTCGAGGTACTGCTTCATCGCCGCGGACGACATGGCGACGGGGGCGAGCAGCCCCTGGTGCAGCCAGAGCATCGCCATGAAGCCGCCCAGGTAGGTGAGCCCCAGGGCGGGAAGCAGGCGCCGGCCGGTCTCCGAGACGTCGTTCGCGAAGACGGTATACGCGAGCAGGATGATGAGGGGCGGCACCACCGCGATGACGGTCGCCGCCGCGAACTTCTGGGCGTACCTGCCCTTGAGGAAAGGTATGCGGTCGAAGATCCCGTAGATGCCGATACGGGGAATCGTTGCTTCGGGATGCGCGCCCTGGCTCATTTTGGCCTCCTGGCGCCTTGCGGTCCCCTCGGGGCCGGGTGGCGCTACAACTGCAACCTGCGCCCTATCCGGAGAGGTTTCTGTGAACCAGTTCACATTCCCCGGAAAAATCAATCCCGTCCCGCCGAGGGCTAACCAACATTAACGGCGGACCGCCTTCTTGCCGCTCCCCGCGACGCCCTCTCCGGCCGCCAGCGCCGCCTGCGCCGCGGCGAGGCGCGCGACGGGAACGCGGTAGGGCGAGCAGCTCACGTAGTCCAGCCCGATCCGGTGGCAGAAGGCGATGGTCGCGGGGTCGCCGCCGTGCTCGCCGCAGATGCCCACCTCGAGGTCCGGGCGCACCTCGCGGCCGAGGCGCACGCCCATCTCCATGAGCTTGCCCACGCCCGCCTGGTCCAGCGTCGCGAACGGGTTGTCGGGGAGGATGCGCTTCTCCAGGTACTCGCGCAGGAACCCGGTCTCCGCGTCGTCGCGGGAGATGCCGAAGGTGGTCTGCGTGAGGTCGTTGGTGCCGAAGGAGAAGAACTGGGCGTAGCGCGCGATCTCGCCCGCGGTGAGGGCCGCGCGCGGGATCTCGATCATGGTGCCGAACTGGTAGGCCACGCGCACGCCCTGCTCCTTCATCACGGCCCGCGCCTCCTCGTCGAGGATCGGCTCCTCGACCTTGAGCTCGTTGTTGTGGGCGGTGAGCGGGATCATGATCTTGGGCTTCACCCGGACGCCCTCGCGCTTGCACTGGCAGGCGGCCTCGATGATGGCCCGCACCTGCATGCGCA
The DNA here is from genome assembly GCA_023700985.1 of Lysobacter sp. GTDB lineage: Bacteria > Pseudomonadota > Gammaproteobacteria > Burkholderiales > Usitatibacteraceae > FEB-7. The sequence goes on along the minus strand of JAMPXV010000097.1, from coordinate 4,141 downwards.
CGAGCTGCGGCAGGTGGATGCCCAGGCGCACGCCGCGCAGCCCCAGCATCGGGTTCGCCTCGCGCATCGCGCCCACGGCGGCGAGCAGCCGCTTCTTCTGCGCCAGCGTGCCGGCCAGTCCCAGCGGGTCCTTGCCGGCGGCGAACTCGGCGCGGGTTTCCATCTCGGTGACGTCGCGCAGCAGGTCGTCGTGGCTCGGCAGGAACTCGTGCAGCGGCGGGTCGATGAGGCGGATGGTGACCGGCAGGCCGTCCATGGCGCGGAAGATGCCGATGAAGTCCCTGCGCTGGAAGGGAAGCAGCTTCGCCAGCGGGCCGGCGCGCTCCTCGTCGGTCGTCGCGAGGATCATCTGCTGCACGAGCGGCAGGCGCTCGGTCTCGAAGAACATGTGCTCGGTGCGGCACAGCCCGATGCCCTGCGCCCCGTAGCCGCGCGCGCGCGCGGCGTCGACCGGGTAGTCGGCGTTGGCCCACACCTCGAGGCGGCGGAACCCGTCGGCCCAGCCGAGGAGCTTCGCGAGGTACGGATCGGTGAACTCCGGCACGACGGTCTTGAGGGTGCCGGCGAACACCTCGCCGGTGGTGCCGTCGATGGACACGGCGTCCCCCTCGCGGAAGACGCGCGCGCCGATGGTGAACTCGCGCCTGTCGGGGTCCACGTCCATCGCGGACACGCCCACGACCGCGGGCTTGCCGAACTGCCGCGCGACCAGCGCGGCGTGGCTGGTGCGGCCGCCGCGGCTCGTCAGGATGCCGCGCGCGGCGAGCATGCCGTGCACGTCGTCGGGCTTGGTCTCCGGGCGCACCATGATGACGGCCTTGCGCTCCTTCGCGCCCCACTGCTCGGCGGTGTCCGCGTCGAACGCGAGGATGCCGCTGGCCGCGCCCGGCGAGACGTTGAGGCCCGAGGCGAGGAAGTCCCCGCGCTTCTTCGCGGCCGCCTTGTCCTTCGCGTCGAACTGCGGGTGCAGGAACGCGTCGACGTGGTCGGGGGAGACGCGCTCGACGGCCTCGGCGCGCGTGATGAGGCGCTCGCCGGCGAGGTCCACGGCGATGCGCACGGCGGCCTGCGCGGTGCGCTTGGCGTCGCGCGTCTGCAGCATCCACAGCTTGCCGCGCTCGATGGTGAACTCCACGTCCTGCACCTCGCGGAAGTGCTTCTCGAGGGTGCGGCAGTTGCGTACCAGCTCGGCGTGGATGCGCGGCATCTCGGTCTTGAGCGCCGCGATCGCCTTCGTCGCCCGCGTGCCGGCCACGACGTCCTCGCCCTGCGCGTTGGTGAGCCAGTCGCCCTCGAGCACGGGCTCCCCGGTGGTGACGTTCCGGGTGGTGAGGACCCCGGTGCCCGAGTCCGATCCCATGTTCCCGAACACCATGGTCTGGATGTTGACCGCCGTGCCCAGGTCGTGGGCGATGCCGGCGGCGTTGCGGTAGTCGATGGCGCGCTTGCCGTTCCACGACCTGAACACGGCCTCGGTGGCGAGCTTCAGCTGCTCGAGCGGGTCCTCGGGGAAGGGCCGCTTCGCGCGCGCCTTCACGATGGCCTTGAATTCCGCGGTGATCTCGAGGAGCGTGGCGGCCGCGAGGTCCGCGTCGTTGGCCACGCCGAGCACGGCGCGGTGGCGCGCGAGCACCGCCTCGAAGGGCTCGTCGGGGAGGTCCAGCACCACGGTGCCGAACATCTGCACCAGGCGCCGGTAGGCGTCGTTCACGAAGCGCTCGTCGCGGGTGAGCTTCGCGAGGCCCGCGGCGACGGCGTCGTTCAGCCCGATGTTGAGCACCGTGTCCATCATGCCCGGCATCGAGAAGCGCGCCCCGGAGCGGCAGGAGACGAGGAGGGGATCGTCCGCGTCGCCCAGGCGCTTGCCCGCGAGGCGCTCGACCTTCGCGAGCGCGCGCTCGACCTGCGCCCACATGCCCTCGGCGAAGCCGCCCGCGGCCAGGTAGGCGTTGCAGGCGCGCGTGGTGACGATGAATCCGGGCGGCACCGGCAAGCCCATGCGCGTCATCTCGGCGAGGTTCGCACCCTTGCCCCCGAGGAGATCCTTGCGGCGGGCGTTGCCCTCGGAAAAGAGGTAGACCCATTTTTCGGTCGCGGCGGCGCGCGCGCGCTTCGCGCGTGCCTTTGTGGCGGTGCGGGTGACCATGGCTTTGTCCGTTCGGGAAGGGGTGTTGCGGCGCCTGCGACCAGTGTCCCGCCGGTGCCTCCAAGCGGGTTGATCGCGGTCAAGGAAGGCGGGCCGGTCGCGCCGATACTGGATTTGCAGGATCTCTGCGGAAAGATTGGCAGCCGTGACGAGACCGCCCGTGATTCGCAAGGACGTTGCCGCGCTGAAGCTCGCGCCGAACGCGCCGGTCGGGTGGGACGAGGCCAGGCGCTCCCTGGACGGGTTGCCGGGAGGCGGCCTCAACATCGCGTGGGAGGCGGTCGAGCGCCACGCGCGGGGGCCGAAGGCGAGCCAGGTCGCGATCCGGTGGCTTCCCGCCGCGGGGGCCGCGCGGCCGATCACCTACCGTGAACTCTCGGAAGCCTCCAGCCGGTTCGCGAACCTGCTGCGCGCGCGCGGCGTGCGCAAGGGCGACGCCGTGTTCGTGCTCTGCGCGCGCATCCCGGAGCTGTACTTCGCCGTGCTCGGCGGGCTCAAGGTGGGGGCGGCGGTCTCGCCGCTCTTCTCGGCCTTCGGCCCGGAGCCCATCGCCACGCGGGTGAACCTCGGCCGCGGCAAGGTGCTGGTGACCACCGAGGCGCTCTTCCAGAAGAAGGTCGCGAAGATCGCGGTGCCGATGCCGACGCTGGAGCACGTGCTGCGCGTGGACTCGCCGGAGTTCCGGCGCGAGTTCGAGGCGGCCTCGCCCGCCTGCGAGGTCGTGCGCACGGAGCCGGGCGACACGTCCTTCCTGCACTTCACCAGCGGGACCACCGGCAGCCCGAAGGGCGCCGTGCACGTTCACGGCGCGGTCGTGATGCACTGCGCGACGGGGCGGGTGGCGCTCGACCTGCACGAGGGCGACGTCTTCTGGTGCACGGCCGACCCCGGCTGGGTCACCGGCACCTCCTACGGCATCGTGACGCCGCTGGTGCACGGCGTGACCAGCATCGTCGACGAGGCCGACTTCGACGCGGCGCGCTGGTACCGCATCCTCGAGGAGGAGCGCGTGAGCGTCTGGTACACGGCGCCCACGGCGATCCGCATGCTCATGAAGGCGGGCGCGGAGCTGGCGAAGCAGCACGCCTTCCCGAGCCTCCGGTTCGTCGCGAGCGTCGGCGAGCCGCTCAACCCCGAGGCCGTCTGGTGGGGCATGGACGCGCTCGGCATGCCGATCCACGACAACTGGTGGCAGACGGAGACCGGCGGGATCATGATCGCCAACACCGCCGCGATGGACGTGAAGCCCGGCTCGATGGGCAGGCCCCTGCCCGGGGTGGAGGCCGCCATCGCGCACCGGCGCGAGACCGGCATCGAGCTGGAGTCGCGCAACGACACGGAGGGCGAGCTCGCGCTGCGCGCCGGGTGGCCCTCGATGTTCCGCGGCTACCTGGACCAGGAGGAGCGCTACCGCAAGTGCTTCGTGGACGGCTGGTACCTCACCGGCGACCTCGCGAAGCGCGACGCCGACGGGTACTTCTGGTTCGTGGGCCGCGCCGACGACGTGATCAAGTCCGCCGGCCACCTCATCGGCCCCTTCGAGGTCGAGAGCGTGCTCATGGAGCACCCTGCGGTGGCCGAGGCCGGCGTCATCGGCAAGCCCGACCCGGTGGTGGGCGAGGTGGTCAAGGCCTTCGTCTCGCTCAAGGCGGGGTTCACGGCCGGCGAGGACCTGCGCATGGAGATCCTGGGCCACGCGAGGAAGCGCCTGGGTGCCGCGGTCGCGCCCAAGGAGATCGCGTTCTCGACGACGCTGCCGCGCACGCGCAGCGGCAAGATCATGCGACGCCTGCTGAAGGCGCGCGAGCTGGGGTTGCCCGAGGGCGACCTCTCCACCCTGGAGGAAGGCGCATGAGACATCCTGTGTCAACCCATGGCAAGCGCTCCGTTGTGGAGCTGGGGATCGTAGGGTTTGCGATCGACCCAGGCGCGCCACAGGACGCGCAGCCAGGCACGGCTGAGGATGCGTATGGCATGTGGGTGATCGCAGCCGCG
>JAMPXV010000096.1 GCA_023700985.1 Lysobacter sp. | reverse complement strand
GTGCGCTCCATCATGACCGACGCCGACCCGTGGCTGTTCGTGACGCGCCCGATCTCCGGCGCGCTGCTCGGCCTTTCCGTGGCCTCGGTGGCGTTCTCCGTCTGGCAGCACCGCCGCGCCGAGCGCCTCCGGCGGGACCGCGAAGCCGAGCCGGAAGCTGACTTCTAGAGCCGGCGCGCCGGGCGGGAAACCCGGCGTGAGAGGTACAGGAAGGCGAAATCGTGCCCGGCTGCCTAGAGGCGCATGGCCCCCTCGATCCTGCCGAGGCTGCGATCGAACGTGCCTAGGGGAACGTGCCCCGCCTTGCGCGCCATCTCCACCAGCAGGCAGTCCGAATAGCCGAGCGATGGATTGCGGCGCAGGCGGCCGAGCGCAGCCGAGGCGACGTCGGCGTCCTGCAAAACCAGTTGCCCGTGCTCGAGCAACATCTCGACGGCGGTGGCTATCCGCCGACTGTCCAGCCCGTAGGCGGACGACAGCACCCAGGTGGCTTCGGCCAGTGCAAGCACCGATACCCATGCTCCATTGGCGACGAACGCCTCCGCGGCCGCGACCTGCTTCGGGTCGTCCCGGACGATCAGCCTCACCAGGACGTTAGTATCGACCGCGCGCATGCCGCTTGCGGATGTGGCTGGCGATGCTCGCCTTCAGGTCCTCGACCGGGACCGCCGCGGGTGGGCCCTCGGGGAACAGGGCGCGGTGGATTTCCTCCGAGGAGTAGCGGCCGGCGTGCCGCACGACCATCTGCCCGCCCTCCTCGACCCACTCGATGACCGCGCCGGGGCCCAGCCCCAGCTTGCGCCGGACCTCCGCGGGAACCGATATCTGCCCCTGGCTGGTGAGCTTGGAATGTGCGATGGCCATGTCATAGATTACCACGGTAATGCGCCAGTCCAAGGACCGGTCTTTCCGCCCGGCCTTCCGCGCCCTCACCCCTCAACGCGCCACGCGCAAGGACGGCTGACTGGAAATCGGCCAAAATGCCGGTTTACGCAACGCAGCAACCGCCTCGAGCCGCCATGCCCAACGATACGAAGACGCCGGAAGGCGCCCACATCACCAACTTCATCAAGCAGCGCATCGACGCCGACCTCGAAAGCGGCAAGTACGCCCAGCGCCGATGGGGCGGCCGGCCCGGGAAGCTCGACGCGCACAAGGACGCGCCCCTCGACCCCGCGAGGATCCGCACGCGCTTCCCCCCGGAGCCCAACGGCTACCTCCACATCGGGCACGCGAAGTCGATCTGCCTGAACTTCGGCCTGGCGAAGGAGTACGGCGGCATCTGCCACATGCGCTTCGACGACACCAACCCGGAGAAGGAGGAGCAGGAGTACGTCGACTCCATCATCGGCGCGGTGAAGTGGCTGGGGTTCGACTTCGGCAGCAACGACGAGTATCTCTACTTCGCGAGCGACTACTTCGACCTGATGTACGAGTTCGCCGAGTGCCTGATCGAGCACGGCGACGCCTACGTCGATTCGCAGTCGCCCGAGGAAATGCAGCGCAACCGCGGCAGCTTCCAGGAGCCGGGCAAGGATTCCCCGTTCCGGAATCGCGCGCCGGCGGAGAACCTGGCGCTCTTCCGCGAGATGCGCGACGGCAGGCACCCCGACGGCGCCCACGTGCTGCGCGCGAAGATCGACATGGCCTCGCCCAACATCAACCTGCGCGACCCGGCCATCTACCGCATCAAGCGCGCCACCCACCACCGCACGGGCGACAAGTGGTGCATCTACCCGATGTACACCTACGCGCACCCGGTGGAGGACGCGCTCGAGAACATCACGCACTCCATCTGCACCCTGGAGTTCGAGGACCAGCGCCCGTTCTACGACTGGGTGCTGGAGAGGCTCGCGCAGCACGGCATGCTGCAGCGCCCGCTGCCGCAGCAGATCGAGTTCTCACGGCTGAACATGACCTACACGGTCATGAGCAAGAGATTCCTCCTGAAGCTCGTGCAGGAGAAGTACGTGGACGGCTGGGACGACCCGCGGATGCCGACGCTGGTGGGCGCGCGCCGCCGCGGCTTCACGCCGGAGGGCTTCCGGATGTTCGCCGACCGGATCGGCGTATCCAAGGCCGACAACTCGATCGACCCATCCGTCCTCGAGGACTGCATGCGCGAGCACCTGAACGAGGTGGCGCCGCGGCGCATCGCCGTGCTGGACCCGCTCAAGCTCCTGGTCACGAACTACCCCGAAGGCAAGTCCGAGGAGTGCCTCGCGCCCAACCACCCGCAGAAGCCGGACTGGGGGAAACGGTCGATGCCCTTCTCCCGCGAGCTGTGGATCGAGCGCGAGGACTTCAACGAGGAGCCGCCCAAGGGCTACTTCCGGCTTTTCCCCGGCAACACGGTGCGGCTCAAGTACGGGTTCGTCGTGAAGTGCACGGGGTGCACCAAGGACGCGCACGGCAAGGTGATCGAGGTCATGTGCGAGTACTTCCCCGACTCGAAGTCGGGCACGCCGGGCTCGGACCACTACAAGACGAAGGGCGTGATCCACTGGGTCTCGGCGGCGCAGGCCTACGAGGCCGAGGTGCGGCTCTACGACCGGCTGTTCAAGGCACCCGTTCCGGGGAAAGCGACGGGGAACATGCTGGACGACCTCAACCCGGATTCCCTGAAGGTGATCCGGGCCTGCCTGGAGCCTTCACTCAAGGAGGCGAAGGCGGAGGACAGGTTCCAGTTCGAGAGGCACGGATACTTCGTTGTGGACGAGTCCGCAGCGGGGAAGTGGATCACTCGGACGGTGACGCTGCGGGATTCGTGGGGCGGTCAGTCATCTCGAAGCTGACCCGCATCAATGCGATATTGGTGGGTGAACCAGAATCAAACCTACCGCCACGAAGTGTCGGGGGGATATCTCTGGTCTCCCAAGAAGAAGAAAAACGGAGGGGCAAATCCCTTCTACGATTTCATGCGCGAAGTGGCGCCTGGCGACGTCGTGTTCTCTTTTGCCGACACCTACATCAAAGCAATCGGAATTGCGCGATCGCACGGGTACGAGTCTCCCAAACCCGTCGAGTTCGGGACTACGGGCGCTTACTGGGAAATGATCGGCTGGAGAGTGGATGTGGCGTTCACGGCCATCAGGAATCCAACTCGGCCGTCCGACCACATGCCTATCCTCGCCCCGTTGCTGCCCGGCAAGTACGCGCCCCTAAGACCGAATGGTGACGGGCTCCAAAGCGTGTATCTCACACGCCTTCCCGAGGAACTAGCTGGAGCCCTAATCGACCTAATCGGTAGCGAGGCACATGCTCTCGTGAAAGGCTACTTAGCCCAAGAGCCCGCGATCGTCCAGCCCGCCATTGGTGTGATGCAGTGGGAGGAGCATGAACTGGAACTCATCAGTTCCAGTGCCGTCCTTGTGGAAACCGAGAAGCAGGCCATTGTTCTCGCGCGTCGCGGACAGGGGCTTTTCAAGAGCCGTGTCATGAGCATCGAGGACCACTGCCGCGTCACCGGCGTCAATCGTCCTGAGCATCTTCGGGCCAGCCACTGCAAGCCCTGGAGAGTAGCAAGCAACAACGAGCGTTTAGATGGGGAGAACGGTCTACTCCTGACTCCGAGCATCGACCACCTCTTCGACCGCGGATTTGTGAGTTTCGAGGACGATGGAACCCTGCTCGTGTCACCAGTAGCACATGCGGACTCGCTCCGTCGAATGGGCGTCAATCCTGACAAGACCCTAAATGTCGGGGGCTTCTCCGAGGGGCAGAGGCGTTATCTCGCCTTTCATCGCGAGAACGAGTTCCTACGATCGCGGTACCTCGATTCCTGCTAGTGCTTTTCGGACCTCGAGTCTTGGGATTTATTATCTGCAGAATCGCGCCTCTAGCCGCATTTCGGGAAGGCGGCAACCAAGACAGCAGGCCAGTCAGACTAGGTATCCGCCTTGCCCACACCGGCCCCCGAGAGCTTACTCAGGCCTCTGTGATTGCCCAGAATAACCAAGTAGGTTATTCTTCAAATGGAAAAGCGGACGCCCCATTGCTGCCTTGCCGCAATACGCCGGCTCGTCGATGCAGGGCGGGTTCGTGCCACGCGGACGGCGCTCGAAGGTGCTGCCGCGATGGGGCTGAGCTTTGACCAGGTGATCGAGGTGATTCTCGGACTTTCCTCGACCGACTTCTTTAAAAGCATGACCACACATGCCGACCACCGCATCAGGCAGGATGTGTACCGCCCACTGACACGGGTAGGGCGGGTCTACTTGAAGCTGACTGTCATCGACGACGTACTGATCGTCTCATTCAAGGAACTCGGTCCATGAAGTGCCCGAGCTGCGGCGCCGCGAAGCTGGTCCGCGAAACGCGCGACCTTCCCTACACCTACAAGGGCGAGACGACCACGATTCGCCGGGTGAAGGGAGACTACTGCCCCGCCTGCGGGGAGACCGTACTCGACCGCGAGGAGTCCAACCGGACGAGCGCGGCCATGCTCGCCTTCAACAAGCGAGTGAACGCCGCGATCGTCGACCCGACGTTCATCGCCCGCGTCCGCCGGAAGCTCGACCTGGACCAGAAGCAGGCGGCGGAGATCTTCGGCGGCGGCGTGAACGCCTTCTCCCGTTACGAGACCGGCCGGACGAAGCCACCACTCGCGCTCGTCCAGCTGCTCCGGCTGCTCGACCGGCACCCTGACCAACTCGACGAGCTGCGCCGCTAGTCGCCAGTAAACGCGGTACCGCTCTACGCCCGCTTCTTCGAGGCGGCTGCGCGAGCCCGCGGCCGCGCAAGCTTCGCCGCGTAATGCCCGAGCGCCCACCGCGTCTTCGTCTGAGGGCTCCTGTCGCGCTCCACGCCCACCTCCGCCAGAAGGGCCATGAAGCCCCCCACCGCGACCGCGGTCTGCGCGATGGGCGCCTTGATCGACAGCTCCATCAGCTGCTTGCCGTCGCCGCGCTTCCACAGCTCGGCGGTGATCGGCCAGGGGCAGGCGGGGTCCTTGAACTCCCAGCGCCGGGCCGTCAGCGGCCCGAGCACGGCAAGCCCCGCGAAATCGATCGCGTGGCCCGCCATCCCCACCAGGAACGCCTCCTGCTCGGCTCCGTAGAGCTTCGCGATCGGCTGCTTCCCCGCGACGACCCGCTTGATGAGCCCCTTCTTCACGGGCATCGAGAACGACGCGGACTTGACCAGGCCCGACTCGCTCGCGTCCACCTCGATCTTGAAGTCGCGGAACTTGCGCCACTTCGGCGCCACGTCCTTCGGATCGACCGGCCGGAGCTTCACCGTGCAGTCGTGGTCGCCGCCGACCACGCGGCGTGCGCGCGCGATCATCCCGGCGCCGAGCAGGTCGAGCCCGGGCGTGTCGAAGAAATAGATGAACCGCTCCTCGTCGTTGCCCGTGGTCATGCGGAAGCGCTTCAGCGCCTCCGCGACCTGCCGGTCCGGAATGGTCGCCTTGATCTCGATGGCCTCGGCCCCCGCCACCGCCCCGGCGAACCTGCCGCGGGCTGCGGTGCCCCGCTCCACGTCACGACCTCCCGAGATAGTCGCCCTTGCCGATCTCCACTCCGTTGTGGCGGAGAATGCCGTGCGTGGTGGTGATGTGGAAGTACAGGTTCGGCAGGACATGGTTGAGCAGGTAAGGCATCCCCTGCATCGACTTGGTGGCGGTCCGCGTCTTCCAGGTGACGGTACGGTCCTCGGAGCCGTCGATCTGCCCGGGCTCGAGGGTCTGCAGGTAGGCGACAGTCTTGCGCACGCGCGCCACCAGATCGGCGAACGTGGCCTCGTTGTCCTCGAACGCCGGCGGCTCCAGGCCCGCGAGTCGCGCGGCCCCGCCCTTGGCCGCGTCGGTGGCGATCTGCACCTGCTTCACCAGCGGGAACATGTCGGGAAAGAGACGGCTGCCCACCAGGACCGCCGGATCGATCTTCTTCGCCTCGGCGTGGGCGGCGGCCTTCTCCAGGATCGCGGCCAGGTTGTCGAGCATGCGAATGAACGTCGGGACGGACGCCTGGTACATGGAAATCGTCATCGGTTTCTCCGGTCTGCGAAAGGATTGCTTCGGTCAGACTGCCAGATTAGCCCATATCCCGGCTGGCTCGGCGCGGGCCACGCGCAAGGGGCATTGCGCGCGCAATGGCACAATGCGCCATCTCCCCCTGCGCGCCGCCCCCATGACCCTCCTCCTCGTCGGACTCGCCCTCTTCCTCGGCATCCATTCCGTCCGCATCTTCGCCGACGGCCTTCGCACCTCGGGTGTTTCCTCCATGGGCCTGCTGGGCTGGAAGGCGGTCTACTCGGTGGTCTCCATCGCCGGGCTCGTCTTCATCGTCTACGGCTACGGGCTCACGCGCGAGGCGCCCATCGACCTCTGGAACCCGCCCCGCTTCACGCGCCACCTCGCCTCGCTCCTGACGCTGCCGGTCTTCATCCTGATCGCGGCGGCCTACGTGCCCGGCACGCACATCAAGGCGGCGCTCAAGCACCCGATGATCCTCGGCGTGAAGGCCTGGGCACTCGCGCACCTGCTCTCGAACGGCAGGCTTGGCGACGTGGTCCTCTTCGGCGCGTTCCTCGTCTGGGCGATCCTGGATTACCGCGCCGCGCGGCTGCGCGACAAGCAGCAGGGCACCACTTACCCGGCACGGGGCTTCGTGCGCGACCTCGTGGTCGTCGTGATCGGCCTGGCGGCGTGGGCCGTCTTCGCGATGAGCCTGCACGGCACGCTCATCGGCGTGCGGCCGTTCGGTTAATCCTCGGCCTTGCCCATGTAGTCGCCCTTCCTCAGAGCCACTCCTTCGTGGCGGAGGATCGCGTAGGCCATCGTCAAGTGGAAGTAGAACTTGGGCATGGCGTGGTTGAGGAGGTACTGCGCCCCGCCGACGGAAATTGCCGTCCCGCGGTGGGACCAGCTCGCCGCGCAACCCTCCGCCCCCTCGAAACGCGACGGTTCCAGCGCACCCAGGAACGCAATCGCGCCCCGGATCCGGTCCTGCAGCGCCGGGAACGAGTCCTCCGCCTCCGCGAATGCGGGCGGCTCGACCTGCGCAAGACTCGCGGCGCCGCCCACGGCCGCATCGATGGCGATCTTCGCCTGCTGGGCGAGCGGGTACATGTCCGGATGCAGCCGGCTCGCCAGGAGTGTCGCAGGGTCCGCCTTCCCTGACTCCGCGTGGGTCGCGGCCTTTTCCAGTATGCGGGCAAGGTTCTGGAGCATCCGGACGAACACGGGCACGCAGGCTTCGTGAATCGAAAGGCTCATCGCTTCCTCCGCAGGTGACCCCGGCATTATCGCCTCCGGGTGCGGGCCGGGCGGTAGAATGACCACTTGCCCGGGACGCCCTTCCCCGGGGGCACGCAGACCCGACGATCGCAGAGCCGCCCATGAGCGTCCCTCCGCTCCCCTCCAACGGCGACGACCTCGACTTCACCCACGAGCCCGCCGTCCCCCCGCCCCCGCGCGAGCAGGTCGAGCGCGCGCGCGCCGAGGCCTCGGCCGGCCTTCCGCACCTCGAGTCCGCGGGTTTCATGGTGGCGATCGCCCGCCGCGCGTCCGAGCGCATCCTGCCGCGCAACGGCGAGAAGTATGCGATCCTCGTGGTCGAGGACGACCCCGACCTCGCGCAGCTCGTGATCGACATATTCATGACCGCGGGATTCGAGATGCACTGGGCCTCCAACCGAGACGAGATCAACCAGCAGATGAACCGCCGGCCGTCCGTGGACCTGGTGCTGCTGGACATCCTGCTTCCCGACGCACACGGGCTGCAGATCCTCAAGCGCATCCGCTCGCACCCCAAGCTCGCGAAGCTCCCCGTGATCATGATGACGGGGAATTCCACGGCCCAGGACGTGGCCGCGGGGCTCACGGCCGGCGCGGACGGCTACGTCACCAAGCCCTTCAGGATGAGCGGGCTGGTGAAGGCCGTGCAGCAGGTCCTGGGGCTCGCCTAGGAACCGCGGACGCGACCGTGACCCCACCCGAGAAGCCCCCCTCCAGCCCCGGCGTGGACTTCACCGAGCCGGTCGCCGAGCCGAATACCACGCCGGAAGCCGAGGCGCAGGCCCGGCTCGAAGCGGAGACGGGCAGCCCGCAACTGCTGAAGGTCGGCTTCTATCTCAGCATGAACCGGCGCATGCGCGGGAGGCGGACGCCGAGCCGCGGCGACCGGTACGCGATCCTCGTGGTCGAGGACGACGCCGATCTCGCGCAACTCGTGATCGACATCTTCATGACCGCGGGATTCGAGGTGCGCTGGGCGGCGAACCGCGCGGAGATCAACGCCGAGCTGCACCGCGCCGGCATCGACCTCGTCCTCCTCGATATCGTGCTGCCGGACGCGGACGGGCTGCAGGTGCTGCGGCGCGTGCGCGAGCACCCGCGGCTCGCGGACCTGCCGGTGATCATGATGACCGGCAAGGTCGCGCCGGAGGACGTGCTGGCCGGGCTCGCCGCGGGAGCCGATGGCTACGTGACCAAGCCTTTCAAGATGAGCGGGCTGGTGAACGCGGTCAACGTGGTGCTGGGGATCAACTAGCCAGCGACATCGCGCCCCAGACGATCGCCGCGCCGATGGCGAGCGTCACCAACGCGAACAGGGCGGCGGCCAACCGCGACGGCGGGAGCCCCGCGTACGAGGCGAGCAGCGCATCCGCAGGATCCGTCGTGACGCTCGCCCCGAGGGTCTCGGCCGCGGCCACGTGCGGCACGATCGCCCGCCGGCTCGCCGACCACGGGCCCACGAGGGAGGCGCTCGCGCCCACGGGCAGCACGGTCTCCTCGAGGATGAGTGTCGCCGGGTCGCGGGCCTCGCCTTCGGACATCCAGTCGCGCCGGCACTCGGCATCGTCGTCGGTGAGGATGTCGTCCGCCATCGCGAGCGCCGTCCCGAGGGCGCCGGCGAGCCCGGAGGCCCGCTCGAAGCGCGTGGCGCCGACCCATTGCCTCGCGCGCTCGATGTCGGACTCCCCTTCGCGCCTGAGCGGCGCATCCACGAGCCGCGGCACCGCGAGCACGCGGACCACGCGCTTCGACGAGTCGACGACGAAGGGCCGGCACGCCTGGCCCCAGTAGACGGGCACCTCGATCTTCGGCCGGTTGACCCCGCCGGTCGTGACCACGTCGTAATTGGTCGTGAGGTAGTACATCCGGTACATGTAGGCCACGCACTCGATGCCCGAGATGGGCGCGCGCAGCGCGCTGCCGGCCGGGCGGACGGTGCCCGTCGCGAGCATCGGCGCGTCCTCTCCCGGGAAGCCGGCCCCGGCCGCCCCGGCGGCAAGCCCCGCCTTCGGATCGCCGACCGCGTACCCCGAGACGATCCCCCACACCGAGCCCAGGCCGATCGTGAAGAAGACGGACGCCGCGATGCCCACCCACGGCCTCGCCTCGGCGGCGACCTGCGTGCCGAGGAAGCGATCGATGCCCCAGGCCAGGCCCGCGAAAAGCACGAAATAGACCGCGCAGCCGGCGCCGTGCCGCGCGAGCCGGTTCGAGACGGCGCCTTCCCGGCCCATCTCCCGACTCGCCCCGGCTAGACCCGCACGTTGCGGAACTGCCAGGGGTCGTCCGGATCCACGTCCTCCGGGAAGAGCACCCCGCGCCCGTCCAGCGGCGTCCAGTCGGTGAACTTGCCGACCATCTCGCCCAGGTAGGGCAGCGCCACTTCCAGCACTTCCCGGAAGTCCATCTCGTCCGGGTCGACGATGCCGCGATCCGGGTGGCGCATCGCCCACACCACGCCGCCGAGCACGCCGGCCGCGGTCTGCAGGCTCGTCGCGTTGTTGTGGGGGCAAAGCGAGCGCGCCTGCCCGATGGTGAGGCGCGAGCCGTACCAGTAGGCGGTGCGCGGGTGCCCCGCGAGCAGCACGCCCAGCTCGTCCATCCCCGACTCGATGTCGTCGGCGCCCAGCTCGCGCCGCCATTCCTGCAGCTGCCAGCCCTTCCCCGCCAGCTCGTGCAGCGAAAGCACCGCGGCGTCGCACGGGTGGTAGGCGTAGTGCACCGTCGGGCGGTAGGCGATGCGATCGCCCTCCCGCACCGTGAGGTAGTCGGCGATGGAGACGGACTCGCCGTGCGTGATGAGGAAGCCGTGGTACGGGCCTTCGAGCGGCGTCCAGCTGCGCACGCGCGTGCCGGCCCCCGGCCGGTCGAGGTAGATCGCGGCGTCGCACCCGTAACCGTGGTGGTGGCCGTCGGCCGGGAAGTGGCGCTCGTGCGAGCCCCAGCCCAGCTCCGCGGGCTGGCAGCCTTCGCCCGCGAACCCCTCCACGGACCAGGTGTTCACGAACTCGCCGGGGCGCTTGGAGCGGGCCGAAACCTGCGTGTCGCGCTCGGCGACGTGGATCACCTTCACGCCCAGGCGATGCGCGAGCCCCGCCCAGCCGGCGCGGTCGTGCGGCTCGCCGCCCGCGAGCCCTCCCGTCGCGCTCGCGACGTCGAGCAGCGCCTGCTTCACGAAGTGCGAGACGAGCCCCGGGTTCACGCCGTGGGTGAGGACGGCGGTGGGCGCGCGCCCCGGCCGGCGAAGCGCGAACGCCTCCTCGCGAAGGCCGTAGTTGGAGCGCTGCGACGCGGTCTTCGTCGTGTCGTAGTAGCCGCCTTCCCAGGGCTCGATGCAGGCGTCCAGGTACAGGACGCCCGCGTCGCGGCACCAGGCGATGAGCGCCACGCTGGACACGCCGATCGAGAGGTTCAGGAGGAAGTCCCCCTCCCGCAGTTCCTCCGCGAGGATGCGCCCGTAGTTCTCCGGCGTGACCTTCTCCACGCGCAGGCCGACGCCGAACTCCTCGGCCACGTCGCGATGGCTGGACTTGTCGGTGACGATGCGGATCCGGTCGCGGCCCAGGCCCGTGTGGCGCAGCAGCAGCGGCAGCACGGCGCGCCCGATGCAGCCGAAGCCGACGATGAGGAGGCGGCCCTTGAAACCGGTGAGGATTCGGGGACGGGGCATGGGAGTCCGGATTGGTCGAAGGCACGGCATATTACCGGCTATGCGCCGGCGGCGACCACGGTTGGCGCAAACACCGCCGCCGCCGCCGTGGCGCCCGGGTTTGACCCGGTGCCCCGCCGCGAAGTAGCCTCGGACCGCGGCACCGGCCGCCACGCGAAGGAGGCATTGCGAATGAACAGGACGAAGAGGATTCTCGCGGCACTTGCCCTCGCGCTCGCCTGGTCGGTCCCCGCCCCGTGCGCGGACGACCGCGGCGCCATCGCCGGGGCCCGGGAGCTCAAGGCGGTCTTCGACATCCGCGAGGGCGACGGGAAGACGCTCCTCAACCGGCTGATGGTCATCGAGGAGACGCGCGAGGCGCTCCTCGCCCAGGGCGTGCGGCCGCGCCTCATCCTCGCCTTCCGGGGCGCGGCCACGAAGCTCATCCAGACGGACCCCGCGAAGATCCGGCCCGAGGACCGCGAGATCGCGGCGGTGATCGCCACCAAGCTCGACGAGATGCGCGACGCGCAGGGCGTGGAGGGCATCGAGCTCTGCGAGGTGGCGATCCGCGGGCAGGGCACGAAGGCGGAGAACGTGATCCCCGCGGTCAAGGTGGTCGGCAACACCTTCATCTCGCTCATGGCCTACCAGTCCCGGGGCTACGCTTACATCTCCCCGTGACCGGCGCAAACCTTGCGCAAACGCAAGTTGCTGCGCCGCAGCGTCGGAATACGATAGCGGCAACCCACCACCCCCGGGGAAGGACAGGCCCGCCATGAGCGACCGCTATCTGTCCCACGTCAGGAACACGCTGGCCCAGATCAGGGCGGACGGCTTCCACAAGGCCGAGCGCGTGATCGCGAGCCCGCAGGCGCCCGCCATACGTCTGGCCGACGGCACCGAGGTGCTCAACTTCTGCGCCAACAACTACCTGGGCCTCGCCGGCGACCCGCGACTGGTGGCCGCCGGCAAGGCGGCGCTCGAGCGCTACGGCTACGGCATGGCCTCGGTGCGCTTCATCTGCGGCACGCAGACGGTGCACAAGGAGCTCGAGTCGGCCCTCGCGGGCTTCCTGGGGGTCGACGACTGCATCCTCTACTCCAGCTGCTTCGACGCGAACGGCGGCCTCTTCGAGACGCTGCTCGGCGAGGAGGACGCGGTGATCAGCGACGAGCTCAACCACGCGAGCATCGTCGACGGCATCCGCCTGTGCAAGGCAAAGCGCTACCGCTACCGCAACAACGACATGGCGGACCTCGAGGCGAAGCTGCGCGAGGCCGACGCGGCCGGCGCGCGCTTCAAGCTGGTCGCCACCGACGGCGTCTTCTCCATGGACGGCATCGTCGCGAACCTGCCCGCGATCTGCGACCTCGCCGAACGCCACGACGCGCTCACCATGGTGGACGATTCCCACGCCGTGGGCTTCGTCGGCGAGGCCGGGCGCGGCACCCCCGAGCTCTGCGGCGCCGAGGGCCGCATCGACATCCTCACCGGGACGCTCGGGAAAGCGATGGGCGGCGCCTCCGGCGGCTACACCGCGGGCCGCCGCGAGATCGTGGAGCTGCTGCGCCAGCGCTCCCGCCCGTACCTCTTCTCCAATTCCCTCGCGCCCGCCATCGCCGGGGCCTCTCTCGAGGTGCTGAAGCTCCTCGCGAGCGACGAGGGCGCAGTACTTCGCCGGCGCGTGCGGGCGAACGGCGAGCACTTCCGCCGCGAGATGTCCGCGCTCGGCTTCGACCTCGTGCCGGGCGGCCACCCGATCATCCCGGTGATGCTGGG
>JAMPXV010000095.1 GCA_023700985.1 Lysobacter sp. | reverse complement strand
GGCGCAGGTCTACGTGCTGGAGAGCCTCGGCGCCGAGGACCTCGACCGCCTCGTCGTGCGCGGCTTCGAGGCGGAGGGGATCGACGTGACCGAGGAGGCGAGGAAGCGCATCGCCGAGTACGCCGACGGGGACGGCCGGCGCGCCTTCAACCTCGTGGAGCAGGTCGCCAACGCCGCGCGGGCGGCGGCGCGCCGCGGGGCCGACGCGGAGTTCGTCGACGGCGTCGTCACGCGCGCCGGACGGCGCTTCGACAAGGGCGGCGAGAACTTCTACGACCAGATCTCCGCGCTGCACAAGTCGGTGCGCGGCAGCGACCCGGACGCGGCCCTCTACTGGATGGTGCGCATGCTCGACGGGGGCGCCGACCCCCGCTACCTCGCGCGCCGGATGATCCGCATGGCCACCGAGGACGTGGGGCTCGCCGACCCGCGCGCCCTCGAGATCGCGATGCGCGCCGCGGAGGTGTACGAGCGGCTTGGCTCCCCGGAGGGGGAGCTGGCGCTCGCCGAGGGCGTGGTCTACCTCGCGGTTGCGCCGAAGTCCAACGCCGTCTACGCCGCCTACGGCGCGGCGCGCGAGTTCGTGTCGAAGGACGCGAGCCGGCCGGTGCCGATGCACCTGCGCAACGCGCCCACGCGGCTCATGAAGGACCTGGGCTACGGCAAGGGCTACCGCTACGCCCACGACGAGGAGGGCGGCTACGCGGCCGGCGAGCGCTACCTGCCCGACGGCATGCAGCCCCCGGGCTGGTACCAGCCCACCGACCGCGGGCTCGAGGCGAAGATCCGCGAGAAGCTGGCCTGGCTGCGGCGGCGCGACGAGAAGTCGAGTGGCGGCTCCTGAGCGCCGGCCGGCTACTTCACCAGCACCACCATGCTGCCCAGCCGTCCCCAGCGCGAGAAGTTCATCGCGGCGGCCACGAGCGGCTGGAGTGCGCGGTAGCGGGCGAGCTTGCCGAGCAGCCCCGCCTCGCCGATCCCCAGCCCGAGACGCACCAGGCGCTCCGAGTTGACGAGGATGCGCGTGCGGGAGAAACCGATCCTGCGTCCCACTGCCACGATGTGGCGGGGCGGCATGTCCTTCTCGGTAACGCCATAGCGCGCTACCGCAGCCTGTGTGGCGGGATTCGCGGCGTGGCCCTCGCCGGGCTCGTGGGTGACGAGGATCCCGCCGGGGCGCAGCGCGCGCCAGGCGCTTCGCAGCGCGGCCTCTTCGTCGACGGCATGGTGAAGCGAGTCGAAGAAGAGGGCGCAGTCGAACTCGCCGTCGAAGGCGAGCCCCTCGTAGTCGGAGACGACGAAGCGCAGGTTGGCGATTCCCTGGCGGTCGCGCGCGGCCTGCGCGGCGGCCACCATGTCCGGCGCGATGTCCTGGCCGGTCACGTCGTAGCCGCGGCGGGCGAGGAAGGCGCTCGTCCAGCCGGTGCCGCAGCCCAGGTCGAGCAGGCGCGCCGGCGGCGGCGGGAGCAGGTGCATCACGATGCCGATGTCCACGAGCATCTGCGCGCATCCGCCGTCGGAGAACGGCTTGTCGACCGCGTGCGCGAGGCCGGCCTCGCCGATGTGCCTCACGTAGTCGATTTCGCCTTGCTTGGACATGGTGCGGGAACGGGGAGAGGGGGCAGACCGAATATAATCACGCTTTGACTTCGCGCGCGACCTCCCGATGCTGGACATCCAATTGCTTCGCAAGGACCTCCCCGCCGTCGTGGCCGGCCTCGGCCGCCGCGGCGTCGTTTTCGACGAAACCGGATTCCGGGCGCTGGAGGACGAGAGGAAGCTCCTGCAGACGCGCACCGAGGAACTGCAGGCGAGGCGCAACGCCCTCTCGAAGCAGGTCGGCATCCTCAAGGGCAAGGGGGAGGACGCCTCCGCCGTGCTCGCCGAGGTGGGCGGCATCGGCGACGAGCTGAAGGCCAACGAGACGGCGCTGGCGTCGGTCCAGGATCGCCAGAACGCCTTCCTGCGCACGATCCCCAACATTCCCCGTCCCGAGGTCGCGCCCGGCAAGTCGAGCGACGACAACGTGGAAGTGCGCCGCTGGGGCACGCCCCGGGCGTTCGACTTCCCGGTGAAGGACCACGTCGACCTGGGTGCCGGCCTCGGGATGCTCGACTTCGACACGGCGGCCAAGCTCTCGGGGGCGCGCTTCTCCGTGCTGCGTGGGGGGCTCGCGCGCCTGCACCGGGCGCTCGCCCAGTTCATGCTCGACGTGCACACGGGCGAGCACGGCTACACCGAGGTCTACGTCCCCTACATGGTCACGGGCGAGTGCGCCGACGGGGTCTCGAGCCTCGCCAAGTTCCGCGACGACCTCTTCAAGCTGGAGGGGCGCGACCTCTACCTGATCCCGACCGCCGAGTACCCGGTGACGAACTTCGTGCGCGACACGCTGCTCGAGGCGAGGGACCTGCCGCTGAAGTTCGTCTGCCACAGCCCGTGCTTCCGCTCGGAGGCTGGCAGCTACGGCAAGGACACGCGCGGCATGATCCGCCAGCACCAGTTCGACAAGGTGGAGATCCTGCAGGTCGTGCACCCGGAGAAGTCGGCCGAGGCGCACGAGGAGCTCACGCGCCACGCGGAGACGATCCTGCAGCGGCTCGAGCTTCCCTACCGGACGATGATGCTCTGCACGGGCGACCTCGGCTTCGCCAGCGCCAAGACCTACGACCTGGAGGTGTGGCTGCCGGGGCAGCAGGCCTACCGCGAGATCTCGTCGTGCTCCAACTACGAGGCCTTCCAGGCGCGCCGCATGCAGGCGCGCTTCAAGGGCGGCGACAAGGGGCGCCCGGAGCCGGTGCACACGCTGAACGGTTCCGGGCTCGCGGTCGGGCGCACGCTCGTCGCGATCCTGGAGAACTGCCAGCAGGCCGACGGATCGGTCGCGATACCAGGCGCTCTCGCGCCCTACGTGGGCGGGGTCGACCGGCTGGCCGCCGCCGTGCCGGCCGCGCGCCCTTGAGCGCGCGCCTGGTCGTCGTCCGCCACGGCGAGACGCACTGGAACGTCGCCGCGCGCATCCAGGGGCACGGGGACAGCCCGCTCACCCCGGCGGGCGAGGCGCAGGCGGCCGCGATCGGCGGGCGCCTCGCGGGCGAACGCTTCGACCGCCTCGTCTCCAGCGACCTCGGGCGCGCGCTGCAGACGGCGCGCGCCATCGCCGCGCGCACGGGGCACGCGGTCGTGACCGACGCCCGCTTCCGGGAGCGCAACTACGGCGTGGCCGAGGGGCTCACCTACGGCGAGATCGGCGAGCGCTACCCGGAGATCTTCTCGCGCGTGCGCGACACCGACCCGGACTACGCGGTGCCCGGCGGCGAGAGCCGGCGCCAGCTCTTCGAGCGCGTCCGCGACGCCTTCGAGGCGCTCGCGCGCGGGGCGGAGGGCGAGCGGGTCGCGGTGGTCTGCCACGGCGGCGTGCTCGCGGCCCTCTACCGCCACGTCCACGGCATCCCCGTGGGGGCCGTGCAGGCCATTCCCATTCCCAACGCCTCGTACAACGCGCTGGTCTTCGAAGGCGGGCGCTGGACGGTGGAGGCCTGGGCCGACACCGCTCACTTGCCGGCGACGGCGCCCTTCGTCGAGCCCTGAGGCGCGGGCACCGGGCGCGGCGGCAGGGGATCCTCGCGCGGCTCCACGCGAACGAGCATGTCCCGGTAGTTGCGCACGCTGTCCACGAACTGCATGGCCTCGTGGCCGCGCGCGAAGCCGTGCTTGAGGCTCTGCCACGTCTGCGGGTCCGCGAGCCCCGGAAGCGCCAGCTTCACGTCCTGCCAGGCGTCGGGCGACAGTCCCTTCCGCTGCGCGAGGACGCGCGCGTCCTCGAGGTGCCCGATGCCCAGGTTGTAGGCCGCGAGCGCGAGGTAGGTCCGGTCCGGCTCGCGGATGCGCGGCGGCAGCGTGTCCGCGAGGAGCCCCAGGTAGCGCGCGCCCCCGAGGATGCTCTCGCGCGGGTCGAGGCGATCCTTCACGTCGAGCCGGTCGGCCGTGTCCTCGGTGAGCATCATCAGCCCGCGCACGCCCGTGGGAGACGTGGCGAGCGGATTCCAGTGCGACTCCTGGTAGCCGATGGCGGCGATGAGCCGCCAGTCGAAGCCCGAGACGCGCTCGGCCTCGAGGAAATGCGGCTTCAGCCGCGGCAGCGTCGTGTTGATCCGCTCGAGGAGCGTGCCCGCGTCGATCGCGGAAAGGCGCGCGGCGTGGGCGAAGTGGCGGTCGGCCAGCCGCTTGAGGGTGCCGTCCTTGGCGATCCTCGCGAAGAAGCCCTTCATGCGGTCGAGGAGCCGCTTCTGGTCGACGCCGCCCACGCGCCACGCGAAGTCGACGGGCTTGCCCACGTCGAAGGCGACGTCGAGTTCCGGGAAGTGCTTGCGCGCGACGATGAAGCGCGCGGAATCGACGAGCGCGCCGTCGAGCCTGCCGTCCGCGACGCGCTGCAGGAGATCCTCCGGCGACGTGTCGGGCGGCAGGCGCTCGATGACGGCGGGCAGCGTCGCGCCGGAGGCCGCCAGCGGGTCGACGAACGAGTCGCCCACCATGCCCACGCGACGCCCTGCCGTGTCGGCGGCGCTGCGCGGCCGCGGGAAGGTCGCGCGCCACACCAGCTGGTACTGCGCGGAGCGGTAGGACGGCCCCCACGCGAGCCCGCCGGGCAGGTCGAACCGCTTCGGGAGCAGGGCTGCCGCGAGGTGCGCGCGCTGGCCGGCGAGCGCCTGCTCCGCCTTCTCGGGGCTGTCCACGAAGATGTACTCGAAGGACACGTGCAGGTCCTTCGCGAAGAGCTCGACGAGGTCGTGCTCGAACCCGCTGGGGTGGCCCTGCGCGTCCTCGTACCAGGTGGCGGGGCCGTTGATCGTGAGGACGACGAGCTTGCCGCCCTCGGCCAGCGGGAGGACGGGCTTCGCGGCGAAATCGCACCCCGCCGCGAGGACCGCCAGGACGACGAGGAGGATCCGCCCGATCATGGCCCGAAGTGTGACCGGTCGGGGGCACCGATTCAATCTGCGCCGCCGCATCGCCCGGCGGCACGCCGAAATCGGCGATAATCGGCGCGAGGACAACAAGACGACGATGCCGAAGATCTTCGCAATCGTGCCGGCCGCCGGCCAGGGCACGCGCATGGGTGACGCCCTTCCCAAGCAGTACCTTCCCGTCGCGGGCCGGCCGATGATGTTCCACTCGCTCGAGGCGCTCGCCGCGGTGCCGCGCATCGACCACGTGATCGCCATCCTGTCGCCGCTGGACCGGCACTGGGGCGCGCACGACTGGAGCGCCTTTCCCGACAAGATCGAGGCGATGTTCGCCGGCGGCGCCACGCGGGGCGAGAGCGTGGCCAACGCGCTCGGCCGCCTCGAGGGGCGCGCGACGGCGCAGGACTGGGTGCTGGTGCACGACGCGGCGCGCCCCTGCATCGCCGCCACGCTGGTCGAGCAGTTCCTCGACGAGGTGGGCGACGACCCGGTCGGCGGGCTTCTCGCGATGCCGGTCGCCGACACGCTCAAGCGCGCGGCGGAGGATTGCCTGCGCGTCGCCGAGACGATCCCGCGCGCGGGGCTCTGGCGCGCCCAGACGCCGCAGATGTTCCGCTACGACCTGCTGCGCCGCGGGCTCGCGCGCCGCAGGGACGCGACCGACGAGTCCCAGGCCGTCGAGTCCCTGGGCCAGATGCCGCGGATCGTGCAGGGCGAGAACGCGAACCTGAAGGTCACCTTCGCCGACGACCTGCCGCTTGCGGAGATGATCCTCGCCCGGCAGGCAGGGCGCGCTTCGTGAGCGCCCTGCGCATCGGCCAGGGCTTCGACGTGCACCAGCTCGTCGCGGGCCGCCGGCTCGTGATCGGCGGCGTGGAGATCGCGCACGACAGGGGCCTCCTCGGCCACAGCGACGCCGACGTGCTCCTGCACGCGATCTGCGACGCGCTGCTGGGCGCGGCGGCGCTGGGCGACATCGGCCGGCACTTCCCCGACTCGGACCCGCGCTACAAGGGCATCGACAGCCGCGAGCTCCTGCGCCGCGTGGCGGGGCTGGTGCGCGAGGAGGGTTTCGTGCCCGTGAACGTCGACGCGACGATCATCGCCCAGGCGCCGCGCATGGCGCCGCACGTGCCGGCCATGGTCGCGCACATCGCGGCCGACCTGGGGCTCGACGAGGGGTGCGTCAACGTGAAGGCGACCACCACGGAGAACCTCGGGTTCACCGGGCGCGGGGAGGGGATCGCCGCGCAGGCGGTGTGCCTCCTGGAAACCGGGCGCGGCTAGCGCCGGAACTGGGCGAGGACCGAGGTGGTCCAGCTCAGGCGCTCGATGAGCGTCCTCAGGAACACGCGGTTGAAGCGCAGCTGGCAGCCCTCGGTGAGGCTGTCGAGGTGCGCGGCCTGGATCTTGAGGAGGTGCACCTCGGAAACCGAGATGATCGACGCCGAGCGGCGCGCGCGGTCGCCGGAGAGGTAGGCCATCTCGCCGAAGCAGTCGCCTTCCTTGAGGACGTTGAGGAGCTTGCCGTCCTTCACGACCTTCACCTGCCCCGACACGATGATGTAGAAGGCCTGGCCGATCTCGCCCTCCAGGAGCAGGTTCTCGTCGCGCGAGTGGACCTCCCAGATGGCGCCGCGCAGGACCTCCCAGAGCTCCGCGTCGCGGAACTCGCGGAAGAAGGGGAGTGCCCGCAGCTTGTTGAACTTCTCCGTCGAGCTGATCTCCGTGGAGTAGCGCTCGAGCTGGGGGAAGGTGTCGGCGAGGTCGCTCGCCATCTCGAACCAGGTCTGGTAGCGCCGGCGGGGGTCCTTCGCCATCGCCTTCTTCACGATGTCCACCAGCTTGTCGGGCAGGTCGGGGCGCAGCTGCTCGAGGGGAACGGCCTCCTCGTTCAGGATCTTGTTGATCATCGCCACCGAGTTCTCGGCCCGGAACGGGAGCTTGCCCGTGAGCAGCTCGTACATCACCACGCCCAGCGAGTAGATGTCGGTCTGGACGGAGGGCGACTCCTCGTTGATCTGCTCCGGCGACATGTAGGCCGGTGAGCCGAGGAAGCCCTCGATCTGCGTGTGGGTCGCGTGCGAGATCTTGGCGGTGCCGAAGTCGCTGATCTTGATGTCGTCGCGCTCCGACAGAAGGATGTTGGCGGGCTTGATGTCGCGGTGGATCACGCCGTTCTGGAACGCGTAGTCGAGCGCGCGGCACATCTTGAAGATCACGAGCACCGCCTGGCGCACCGGCAGGAGGTTGGTCTCGGTGCAGTACTTCTTGAGGGAGCCCCCGGGCACGTACTCCATCACGATGTAGCGCGTCTCGCCGTCGACGACCGCGTCGTACACCGCGACGATGTTCGGGTGGTTGAGCTTGCCGGCGAGCGAGGCCTCGTTGAGGAAGAGCTTCTCGAAGCGGACGGCCTCCTCCTCCGACATGTCCGCGTCGCTCTTGGCGACCTTGACGGCCACCTTGCGGTCGTTGAACGGGTCCTCGGCGACGAAGACGTTGGCCGACGCCCCCTGGCCGATCTCGGACAGGACGTTGTACTTGCCGATTTTTTGGGGTCGTTCGGACACCGGGAGAGGGGGTTGTCGCTATCCTGCGTTTTGCGGGCAGTGTAACCGAACTCGTGGGGGCCGGCGATTGTCCCGGCGAAGCCCCTGCGCACCGTGGCGTTGATAGGGCCAGCGACTGGCGGCGATAATGGATGCCGGACGAAAAGGACACGGAGACGCAAGGGATGGACGACGAGGGAAAGACGCCGCTGATGGCAGCGGCCGGGCGGGGCGACCTGGAGGCCGTGCGCGCGCTCCTGGCGGCGGGGGCGGACGTGAACGCGGCCGACGCGCGCGGCTTCACGGCGCTTTTCCACGCCTGCTACGACGGCGACGAGGACCGCGGCTACCCCGAGGTGGTGCAGGCGCTCCTGGACGCCGGGGCGGACAAGGAGGCCCCGATCGGCTACGGGGTGCGCCCGCTCATGTACGCCGCGGGCAACGGGGAGGCGGGGGTGGTCGAGGTGCTGCTCGGGGCCGGCGCCGACCCCGCGGCGAAGAACGAGGGCGGGAGAACCGCGCTCATGATGGTGAAGGACCGCGACTACGTCGACGTGATCAACCTCCTGCACGAGGCCGAGCTCGCGCTGGGCGGCGAGAGCTGCGGGACGCGCAACGCCCCCGGCATGCAGGTCGTCACCTTCCTCAAGAAGACCCCCTGACCCGGGGAGCCCCGGGGGGCTCAGGCGCCCGGGGCTTGCGCCAGGGCGTGCGCCAGCGCGAGGAACGCGCCGCGCGACGGGTCGCGCACCGTGAGCACTTCCGCCGACGAGGCGCCGGCGTAGTTGCGGAACATCGACCGGTGGTAGGCGGGGTCGTAGTGGGCCTCGAGGAGGTCCGCCACGAGCCCGTGCCAGTCGGCCGCGCCCGCCAGGGCGTGCCAGCGGTCGATCCGCTCGCGGCCGTGCAGCGGGGCCAGGCACTCGAGCTTCTCGCGCAGGAGCGGCGGGTCCGCCACCAGGTGCGCATAGTCCTCGAGGAGGAGCTCCACCCGCACCCCGGGCGCGGCCTCCAGCCGCAGGCAGGAACCCTCGCGCATCCGCGCGATGAGCGCCTCGGGCACGCGCAGGTTGCCCACTTTCTTGCTTTCCGACTCCACGAACACCGGTCGCGCCGGGTCGAAAGACGACAGGGCGGCCCAGATCGCGGTCTCGAACGCCTTCTGCGAAGGCTGGGGCGCCCCGGGCAGCTCGCCCAGGACCGAGCCACGGTGGGCCGCCAGGAGCTCCAGGTCGAGCACCTGGACGGGCATCGTCGCGAGCGACTCGAGCAGGCGGCTCTTGCCGGAACCGGTGGCCCCGCACACCACGCGGAACGAGAAGCGCTCCGGCATCGCCTCCAGGTCGGCGGCTACCTGGCGGCGGAAGGCCTTGTAGCCGCCCTCGAGCTGCAGCGCGTCCCACCCCACCTGGCGCAGGACGTGGGTGAGGGCGCCGGAACGCGAGCCGCCGCGCCAGCAGTACACGAGGGGCCGCCACGACTTCGGCCGGTCCGCGAAGCGCCCGGCGATGATCCGCGCGATGTTGGCCGCCACCAGGGGCGCGCCCAGGCGCTTGGCCTCGAAGGAGCCGCGCACCTTGTAGGCCGTGCCGACGAGGGCGCGCTCGCCGTCGTCGAGCACCGGGCAGTTCACCGCGCCCGGCAGGTGGTCCTCGGCGAACTCCGCGGGGCTCCTCGCGTCGAGGATGGCGTCCCAGCCGGCGAACTGCGACGCGGTGAGCGGGAGCTTCGCGAGCGGCGCCGGGCGTTCCCGGGCGACGGGCACGCGGGTCATCGGCGCGCCGGCCGCCTCAGCAGCGGCTCGAGGGTGGGCCAGACGTTGTCGAGGATGAGCGGTTGCGCCGCCGCGGACGGGTGCAGCTGGTCGGGCAGGAACAGCTCGCGCCGATCGGCGATGCCGTCGAGGAGGAACGGCACCAGCGGCACGCGCGATTTCTTCGCGAGCTGCGGATAGAGCTCGCGGAACTCCCGGGCATAATCGATGCCATAATTGGGCGGAATCATGAGCCCCACCAGCACGGGTTCGGCGCGGGCGGCGCGGGCAAGGCGGATCATCTCCTCGAGATTGGCGCGGGCGGCTGCCACGGGTTGGCCGCGCAGGCCGTCGTTGGCCCCGAGCGCGATCACCACCAGCGCCGGGCTGTGTCGCGCGAGGTCGGCCGGCAGTCGCCTCAGGCCCCCGGCGGTGGTCTCGCCGGAGACGCTCGCGTTCACCACGCGCCAGTCGAGCTTGTCGCGGGCGATGCGATCGCCCAGCAGCGACACCCATCCCTGGCGGGTGGCGAGCCCGTAGGCGGCGGAGAGGCTGTCGCCGAAGACGAGGACGGTGCGCGCGGCGTTGGCCGGCGCGGCCGCGAGTGCGAAAACGAGGGCAGCGAGGCCGAGGGCCACGCGCCCGGGGAGCGGGATCGAGGATTTCACGTCGGGTATGTCCAACCAACCGGCGCGCATCGGAGCAACATGAACGCCATCAGCAAATCGGAAGACCGCCGGGTCGCCCCGGCCGCCGCAAGCCAGCCCGTGATTGTGCGGGCCGAGGGGCTCACCAAACAAGTGTCCACCCCGGACCACGAGCTCGTCATCGTGAACGGGGCCACCTTCGCGGTCGGGGCGGGCGAGTCGGTCGCCATCGTCGGCGCCTCGGGGTCGGGAAAGTCCACGCTGCTCGGACTCCTGGCCGGCCTCGACGTTCCCTCGTCCGGGCGCGTCTGGATCGACGGCGAGGACCTCTTCGCGCTGGACGAGGACGGACGGGCGCGCCTGCGCGGGCGGCTCGTGGGCTTCGTGTTCCAGTCCTTCCAGCTCCTGCCGGCGCTCACGGCCCTCGAGAACGTGATGCTTCCCCTGGAACTCGCCGGGCAGGGGGACGCCGCCTCGCGCGCCGCCGGCGTCCTCGGGCAGGTGGGGCTCGCCGACCGCGTCGGCCACTACCCGCGCCAGCTCTCCGGCGGGGAGCAGCAGCGCGTGGCGGTGGCGCGGGCCTTCGCGACCGAGCCCAAGCTCCTGTTCGCCGACGAGCCCACCGGCAACCTCGACTCCGCCACGGGCGCGCAGGTGATCGAGCTCCTCTTCGGCATGAACCGCGACCGCGGCACGACGCTCGTGCTGGTGACGCACGACGAGGCGCTGGCCGCCCGGTGCGACCGGCGCATCGCCATCTCGGCGGGGGTGGTCGCGGCATGAGG
This sequence comes from Lysobacter sp., assembly GCA_023700985.1. Lineage (GTDB taxonomy): Bacteria > Pseudomonadota > Gammaproteobacteria > Burkholderiales > Usitatibacteraceae > FEB-7. The sequence goes on along the minus strand of JAMPXV010000095.1, from coordinate 2,023 downwards.
AACCTGGCGATCGCCATGCGGATGCTGCGCCGCAACGTCCACTCGGGCGAGGCGCGCGTGCTCGCCGTCGCGCTCTTCGTGGCCGTGGCGAGCGTCACCACGGTGGGCTTCTTCGCCGACCGCGTGAAGGCTGCGCTCGACCGCCAGGCCAACGAACTGCTGGGCGGCGACCTGGTCGTGATCGCCGACCAGCCGGTGCCCGCGCCGTTCGTGGAGCGGGCGCGTGCCGAGGGTTTGTCCATCGCTTCCACGACGACCTTCCCGAGCATGGTTTCGGGCTCCGCGGGCGTGAGCCTCTCGGAGATCAAGTCGGTCAGCAGTTCCTTCCCGCTGCGCGGGCGGCTCCGGGTAGCCGAGGCCCCCACCGGGGCGGACCGTGAGGCGGAAGGCTCGCCGGCGCCGGGCACTGTGTGGGTCGGCGGCCCCCTCGTCTCGCGCATCGGCGCGACGGTCGGCCAGACGATCCGGGTCGGCAACGCGCCGCTGCGGGTGGACGCGGTCATCACCCGCGAGCCCGACAACGTGCTCGACTTCTTCGGCATCGCGCCGCGGGTCCTCATGAACGAGGCCGACCTCGCGGCCACGGGTCTCGTGCAGGTGGGGAGCCGCGTGAGCTACCGGCTGCTCGTCGCCGGCGACCCGCGCGCGGTTGCCCGCTACGAGGAGGCCATGCGCCCGGGGCTGGGCCGGGGCCAGCGCATCGAGGGCGTGCGCGACGCGAGGAGCGAGGTGCGCGTCTCGCTCGAGCGCGCGCAGCGCTTCCTGGGTCTCGCCTCCCTCCTCTCGGTGATCCTCGCCTCGGTGGCCGTGGCGCTCGCGGCGCGGCGCTTCTCGATGCGCCAGACCGACGGCGCGGCCATGATGCGCTGCCTGGGCGCCGCGCAGGCCGACATCTTCGCCATCAACGCGTGGCAGTTCCTGGCGCTCGCGGCCGCGGGCTGCGCCGCGGGCACGCTCTTCGGCTTCGGCGCGCAGGCGGTGCTCGCCTACTGGCTCGCCGGCTTCTTCAACGTGGCGCTGCCCGCGCCGGGCTGGCTGCCCGCCGTGCAGGGTGCCGTGATCGGCCTGGTGCTGGTGCTGGGCTTCACCATCCCGCCGCTCCTGAGGCTTCGCAACGTGCCCACGCTGCGCGTGCTGCGCAGCGACGTGGCCGTGGCCGAGCCGTCGAGCCTCCTCGCCTACGCGCTGGGGCTCGCCGCGCTGTCGGGCCTGATCATCTGGCAGGCGGGCGACCTGAAGCTCGGTGCGCTGTCCCTCGGCGGCTTCGCCGCTGCGCTTGGCGTGGCGGCGCTGGCCGGCTATGCGCTCATCCGCGCGCTCTCGCGGCTTCGCGCGAGCGCCTCGGGGCCGTGGCGCTACGGGCTGGCCAACCTGCGGCGGCGCACGGGCGCGAGCCTGGTGCAGGTGATGGCGCTGGGCGTGGGCATCATGGCGATGCTCCTCCTCACGCTGGTGCGCTCCGACCTCATCGTGAAGTGGCAGAAGTCGATGCCGGCCGACATGCCCAACCGCTTCGCGATCAACGTCCAGAGCGACCAGCTGCCGCTCGTGAAGGCCTATTTCGCCGACCTGGGGCTCGCCACGCCCGACCTCTACCCGATGGTGCGCGGCCGCCTGGTGGCCATCGGCGAGCGGCCCGTGTCGCCCGCGGACTACGAGGACCAGCGCGCCCGCCGGCTCGTCGAGCGGGAGTTCAACCTTTCCTGGGCCGAGGCCCTGCGGCCCGACAACAAGATCGTCGCCGGGCGCTGGTGGGCCCCCGGCGAGTCCGGTCCGCAGTTCTCGGTGGAGGAGGGCATCGCGAAGACGCTTTCCATCCGCGTGGGCGACACGCTCGCCTGGGACGTGGGCGGCACGCGCTTCTCGGCCCGCGTCACCAGCCTTCGCAAGGTGGAGTGGGACAGCTTCAAGGCCAACTTCTTCGTGATCGCCAACCCGGGCCTGCTGGAGCGCTACCCGGCGAGCTGGATCACGAGCTTCCACCTGCCGGCCGGTCGCGAGGAGGTGGTCAACCGCCTCGTCG
>JAMPXV010000318.1 GCA_023700985.1 Lysobacter sp. | reverse complement strand
TCGCCGCCATGCTCGAGGAAGACCTGCTGGCCCTCCAGGACCTGGGGATCGACCACCTGCACGCGGACCGCGATCGGTTGCGGGCCCGCTACCAGGCTGTCGACCACCCCATGGCCGCCGAGGTGGTGCGCTGGCTGGACGGGGCCTACACGGTGGACCGCTGGGAGCCGGAGGCGGGTTAGTTCGTGCTGCCGGCCGCGGGTTCCATTAAACTGCATAGCCAATGCAGCTTAATGGACTGAAGATGCTCGAGATCGAGGACCCCCGCCAACCGAAGCCCAAGCCCGTTCCCGCCGCGTTCGCGCTCTGGAACCTGGGCTTCCGGCCGTTCTACCTGCTGGCGAGCCTCTTCGCCGCGCTGTCGATCGCGCTCTGGGTGCTTCAATTCACGGGCCACCTGCCGGCCGCCTATGTCCGGGGCCCGGCGTGGCATGGCCACGAGATGCTGTATGGCTACACGATGGCGGTGGTGGCGGGGTTCCTGCTGACCGCCGTGCGCAACTGGACCGGCAAGCCCACGCCCGAAGGCGCGCCGCTGATGGCGCTCGCGGCGTTGTGGATTGCCGGGCGCGTCCTGGTCCTGACGCCGTTTGCCACCGTGGCGGCGATCGTCAATGCGGCGTTCCCGGTCGCCGTCGCGATCGGCATAGGCATTCCCATCGTGCAGAGCCGCAACAAGCGCAACTACTTCTTCATCGCGTTGCTCGTGCTGATGGGTTTCGCCGTGCTGTCGTTCCACCTCGCGCCCCTTGGCCTCCTCCCGTGGCCGGAACGGGTGACCCTGCAGGCGGGCCTCGACGTCGTCCTCTTCATCGTCGCCGTGATGGGCGGGCGGGTGATCCCGATGTTCACCAACAACGGCGTGCCGGGAACCCAGGCCACGCGCCACCCCGTCGTCGAGAAGCTCGCCCTCGGCGGGCTGCTCGCTTTGCTCGCGGCCGACCTCGTTCAGATTCCCGCCGCGGCGTTCGCCGTGCTCGCGCTCGTCGTTGCCGCAGTCCACGCCGTGCGACTCCACATGTGGCAGCCCTGGCGGACGCTCGGGACGCCGATCGTCTGGGTCCTGCACGCGGCCTACGGGTGGATCGTCATCCACCTTGCGCTGCGCGGGTTCGCCGCGATGGGCATCGGGAGCGAGTCCCTCGCCGTCCATGCGCTGACGGTCGGCGCCATCGGGGGCATGACCATTGGCATGATGACGCGCACGGCGCGCGGCCATACCGGGCGCCTGCTGGTGGTCGACCGCTTCGAGGTCGCCTGCTACGTGCTCGTCCTGGTTGCCGCGCTGGTACGGGTTTTCGGCGGTATCCTGCTGCCCGGCGCCTACCTGGCCACCGTGGTCGTCTCGGGCATCTGCTGGTCGGCCGCGTTCGCGATTTACGCAGTACGCTATTGGCCGGTGCTGTCACGGCCGCGACTGGACGGCAAGCCGGGGTAGCGGCTGCGCGAGGCCGGTCGGGCGAAAGCTGCAGGGCGAGGAAACGGCCGCGAGGGAAGGGATGCTGGTACTGATCAAGGTCGTTCACACGCTCGTCTGGGCCCTTTTCGCGGGCTGCATAGTCGGCGTGTTCGTGGCCGCTCAAGCGGACAACCTGCGGCTCGCGTCCGTCCTGATCGCGATCGTCGCCGTCGAGGTGGCGATCCTCGTCGCCAACCGGCTTCGCTGCCCGCTCACGGCGATCGCGGCGCGATACACGCAGGACCGCTCCGAGAACTTCGACATCTACCTGCCGCGGTGGCTGGCCAGGTACAACAAGGAGATCTTCGGCCCGCTCTACGCCCTGGGCATCGCGTACACCGCCATCAAGTGGCTGTCCTAGGGCCGCCGATGGCCTCGATCGCCAACGCGTTGGCATCCTTGGCGCCATGCCCGGCATCGATGAGTTGATCCATCCGGGCCGCGATGGCAGGCAGCGCTGCCATGGGCCCGTCCCCGATCGTCTGGAGCATCAGCCCGACGTCCTTGCGCGCCATGGCGAGCTCCCAGCTCGCGGCGAAGTTGCCCTTCAGCATGTTTCCGCCGCGTCTTGCCACCATCTCGTTCAGGTCGAGCTGCCGCAGCAGCTTGATGGCCATTTCAGGTTCGACGCCGCTCGCCTGGGCCATCGCGAGGACGTCCGACGTCACGGCGATGATGCCGACGATCATCGCGTTGCCGAACAGCTTGTTCAGGGCGGCGAGGTCGGGGCGTTCGCCCATGTACTCCAGGCGCCCCGTCATGCGGGCCAGGTCTGCCTCCACGCGCGCGAAGAGATCCCGGGGCCCGGCGACCAGCATCGAGCCCTTGGCATCGCGCGCGGCCGCCGGCCCCATGAAGACGGGGCAGTGCAGGTATTTCAGTCCTTCTGAGCCCAGGCGCTGGGCGCGTTCCGCGGTGAGCTTCGGAAGGGTCGTGGTGTGGTCCAGCAGCACGGCGTCGGCGGCGAGGCCCGGGCGCGCGGCCGCGAGGACTTCCTCGACGACGGCATCGTCGCGCAGCACCAGGTGAACCCGCGATGCGTCCCGAACCGCCTCGGCCGGGGTCGCGGCGGCCTTGACGCCGAACTGTGCGAGGGCGAGGGTCTTCTCCGGCGAGCGGTTCCAGGCCGTGACGATGTCGCCACGCTTCGCTGCAGCCTCGGCGAACGCGCCGCCGAGCAATCCGGTTCCAAGAAAGGCTACTTTTGCCATGAGTGATACCCCG
>JAMPXV010000317.1 GCA_023700985.1 Lysobacter sp. | reverse complement strand
GCCGCGGCCCGCGCTGTCCGGCAGGCGTTGCCGCTACGGGTAGAAGAGCAGCAGCTCGTAGCCCGTCGGCCGGACGCTGCCGGTGTCCAGGCGCACGCTGATGAGCACCTCGGACGAGCCGCCCAGCACTTCGCCGGCCAGCGGGGCGCGGCCGAGGTAGTCGGCCGGGCGCAGCACGCGGCGCACCGCCGTCTGGCCGGAGGTGTCGGTGAGCGTGAGCTCGACGTGGGGATACTCCTGCGCCGAGGCGGAGAGGTTGCGGATGCGCGCCTGGAGCGCGATCTGCCCGGGACGGCCGGGCACCTCGAGGAGTTCCGAATCCTCGAGCTTGAGGGCCGCCTCGTCGTTCACCCAGGGCACCGTGCAGCCGGCGCGGGCGCAGGCCGACTCGAGGATCGGGCGCAGCGGCGGGTACTGCTGCGCGAGGTGCGCGCGCCACCCGTAGGCGAGCTGCAGCCCCAGGAGCAGCACCAGGAGCACCACGCCGAAGGCCCAGGCGCGCGACGGGCGCGCGGGCGGCGGCGGTTCGAACAGCATCGGGGCCGGAAGCTCCTGCGGGACCGGGCCCTTGCGCCGGCCGGCGGACGAACCGGGGGACAGGCCGGCGGGCGCGGGCTCCACCGCGGTGGCCGCCGCCGGGACGGACTCCACCGGGTCCGGTGTGGCCGCAGGCAGTGGCTCCCCGGCCTCCAGGAGCAGGTCGGGCACGTCGGAAAGGTTGGCGAGGGCGCTCGATTCCGCGCTGCCACGGGCGGCCGGTGCGGGCTGCACGCGTTGCCCGACTTCCAGGTCGCCCAGCGCCTCGACCAGGTCGGCGTGCGGGCTTCGCGCCGCCCGTGCGGCGAGCAGGTGCGCGCCGGTGTCGTCGCCCGGGAAGCGCTCCAGGGACTCGAATCCGTTGAAGACCTCCTGGCACTGGCCGCAGCGCACGTGCCCCTGGCGCAGGTTGAGCTGGTCGGGGGTGACGCGGAAGCGCGAGCCGCAGTTCTTGCAGGTGGTGACGAGCATCGCTATGCGCCCTGTCGCCGCGTGCCGGCCAGGCACACCCAGCCGCCCTCGGCGCCGGCCTCGCCCATCCCGAAGAACGGGGCGTAGGCCGCCATCACCCCGGCCGACTGCGCGGCGAGGATGCCCGAGAGGGCGATGCGCCCGCCGGGGCGCGTGTGGGCGGCGAGGAGAGGAGCCAGCATGCGCAGCGGATTGGCAAGGATGTTGGCCACGGTGAGGTCGGCCACGATGTCGAGCGGGGCGTCGGCGGCGAGTACCTCGAGCCCGACCGCGTTGGCCGACGCATTATAGCGAGCGGCCTCCAGCGCGAGCGGATCGATGTCGACGCCCGTCGCGCGCGCCGCCCCCATCTTCAGGGCGGCGATGGCGAGGATGCCGGAGCCGCAGCCGTAGTCGAGGACCGCCTCGCCGCCGCGGATCTCGCGCTCGAGCCAGCCCAGGACCAGGCGCGTGGTGGGGTGGCTGCCCGTGCCGAAGGCCGCGCCCGGGTCGAGCACGAGGTTCACGGCCTGCGGGTCGGGCGACCGGTGCCAGGTGGGGACGATCCACAGCCGGTCGCCGGCGCGGATGGGCTCGAACTGGCGCTGCGTCTCGCGCACCCAGTCCGTGTCCTCCAGGCGGTCGATGGCGGGCTCCCCGAGGCTCTCGCAGCCCGCCTCGGCGAGGGCCTTGCGCAGGACGGCCGCTGCGTCGGCGTGCTCGGCGAGGAGCGCCACGAGGCGGCAACGCGGCCACACGCCGGGGTCGGCGCCGGGCTCCGCGAAGATCGCGCTCTCCTCGGCCGTGCCGGCGTCGGCATCGGCAAGTTCAGTGGAGAGGGCGCCGGCGGCCTCCAGGGCCTCGGCGAGCTCCCCCGCGCAGGCACCGGGCACCACCACGCTCAAGCGGCGCCAGGCCATGGTCCGCCCGGGCCTCAGGCTTCCGGCTGGATCTGCTTGAGCGCGGCCATCTTCTGCTCGAGGTAGTGGATGCTCATGCCGCCGGCGATGAAGGCGGCGTCGTTCATGAGCTCCTGGTGCAGGGGGATGTTGGTCTGGATTCCCTCGATCACCATCTCGGAGAGGGCGATGCGCATGCGCGCGATCGCCTGCTCGCGCGTGTCGCCGTGGGCGATGAGCTTGCCCACGAGCGAGTCGTAGTGCGGCGGCACGTAGTAGTTGTTGTAGGCGTGCGAGTCGTAGCGGATGCCCGGGCCCCCGGGCGTGTGGTACTGCGTGATGCGCCCCGGCGACGGCGCGAAGGTCACGGGGTTCTCGGCGTTGATGCGGCACTCGATCGCGTGCCCGCGCTTCACGATGTCGCGCTGCCGGTAGCGCAGCTTGTGGCCCGCGGCCACGCGGATCTGCTCCTGCACGATGTCGATGCCGGTGATCATCTCGGTCACCGGGTGCTCGACCTGCACGCGCGTGTTCATCTCGATGAAGTAGAACTCGTCGTTCTCGTACAGGAACTCGAAGGTGCCGGCGCCGCGGTAGCCGAGCTTGCGGCAGGCGTCCGCGCAGCGCTCGCCGATGCGCTCGATGAGGCGCGGCTTGATCCCGGGTGCCGGCGCCTCCTCGATGATCTTCTGGTGGCGCCGCTGCATCGAGCAGTCGCGCTCGCCCAGGTAGACGGCGGCCTTGTGCTCGTCGGCCATCACCTGGATCTCGACGTGGCGCGGGTTCTCGAGGAACTTCTCG
>JAMPXV010000094.1 GCA_023700985.1 Lysobacter sp. | reverse complement strand
GAAACCGGCATTCATGCGCTGCCCATCATCGGCCTCATGGCCGTGATGATCGCGATCGTCCTCGGCTACCAGGGCGTGGCCCAGCTGCGCCCGTTCGGCGGCGAGGACTACACCATGAACCTGGTGGCGGTGTCGGTGCTTCGCGAGATGGGCGTGCTGATCACGGCCATCATGGTGGCCGGCCGCTCGGGGTCGGCCTTCGCCGCCGAAATCGGCGTCATGCAGACCCGGGAGGAGGTCGACGCGCTCAAGGTGATGGGCGTCGAGCCCATGCAGGTGCTCGTGGTGCCGCGCGTGATCGCCCTTGTCATCACCCTCCCGCTGCTCGCGTTCTTCGCCGACATCATGGGCCTCGTCGGCGGCGCGGCCATCTCCCAGGCCCTGCTCAACGTGTCGCCGGCGCAGTACCTGGCACGCCTGCCCTCGATCGTCGACGGAGCCGACCTGTTCGTGGGCCTCCTCAAGGCGCCGGTCTTCGCATTCTTCATCGCCGCCATCGGCTGCATGCACGGGCTGCGGGTCACCGGCTCGGCGGAGAGCGTCGGCCGCGAGACCACCCGCGCGGTGGTGAAGTCGATCTTCATGGTCATCGTGCTCGATGCGCTGTTCTCCATCCTGTTCGAGAAGCTCGGCATATGACCGCTCGAAAAGCGGCGCCTGCCGAGCCGATCCTGTCCGCGCGCGCAATCGTCAACCGGTTCGGCAAGCAGGTGGTGCACGACAAACTTAGCCTCGACATCCAGCGCGGCGAGATCATCGGCATCGCCGGCGGATCGGGGTCGGGCAAGTCGGTCCTTCTCAAGACGCTCGTGGGGCTGCGCAAGCCGGATGCCGGGGAAGTCCTGCTCAACGGCGAGGCCGTCGGATCGATGAGCGCGGCGGACAAGGCCTCGCAGATCGGCGTGCTGTTCCAGCAGGGCGCGCTGTTCTCGTCGCTCTCGGTCGCCCAGAACATCATGCTGCCGATGCGCGAGCACACGGCGCTGCCGGACGGGGAGCAGCAGGAAATCGCGGCGATGAAGCTGGCGCTATCCGGGCTGCCGGCGGATGCCGGCATCAAGTTTCCCTCGGCGCTTTCGGGCGGCATGGTGAAGCGCGCCGCCTTCGCGCGGGCGCTGGCACTCGACCCGAAGATCCTGTTCCTCGACGAGCCGACGTCCAACCTCGACCCGATCGCCGCGAGCGGCATCGACGCGCTGATCCGAAGCCTCAACGAAAGCCTCGGAATCACCGTGGTCATCGTCACGCACGACCTCACGACGCTGCTCACCATCTGCGACCGCATCGCGGTGCTGGTCGACAGGAACGTGACGGTCGACACGGCGGACAGGCTGGTGAAGTCCGGCCATCCGTGGATCCACGAGTTTTTTCACGGCCCTCGCGCCGATGGCGCGATGAAGGCAAGGAAGGCAAGCCATGGAAACTGACAGGCACTACTTCTTCGAAGGGCTGTTCATCATCGTCTTCTGCGTCGCCGCGGCCATCGTCGCCGTGTGGCTGGGAAGTCCCGGCCACCGCGACGACGTGACCTACCGCATCCGCTTTCCCGATTCGGTGAGCGGGCTCACGGCAGGCGATTCCGTGAAGTACCGGGGCATCGACGTCGGCACGGTCAAGTCGATGGGCATCGACCCCGACGATTCGCGCCTGGTGCTGGTGGACGTGCGGCTGCGCAAGGATGCGCCGGTCAAGACCGACACGCGGGCCGCCCTCACGATGAAGGGCATCACCGGTGTCGTCTTCATCGAGCTGAATGGCGGAGACCCGGCGGCAAGGACCCTGCTGGAGGCCACGCCGCCGGACAAGGTCCCCGAGATTCCTTCGGAGAAGTCCGGCCTCAAGGCCATGCTCGACAACCTGCCCAAGGTGGTCGAGAAGTTCTCGGCCCTCGAGGACCAGGTCAAGAAGGTGGTGACCGGCGTCGGCGGGCTGACGAACAAGATCTCGGAGGATCCTTCCATGCTGATCTGGGGCAAGGGGAAGGACAAGGACAAGGACAAGGCGCCCGGGAAGAAGTAGCCGGCGCGCCGGGGCCCCGTCCGAAGGTGCTAGAGTGGGTCGACAAAGCCGTACGTTCGTCCCCACTCCCCCTCCCCGATGGACACGCCCGCAGGACCGAAGGCCAACCGGCTCCTTGCGGCGCTGCCGGAGGACGCGCCCGCGCGATGGCTGCCGGCCCGGCCGCGGGAGCGGCCATGACCGCCGTCCGCGTCGTCGGCCTCGGCGCCTCCGCCGGCGGTCTCACGGTGCTCGGGGAGTTCCTGGCCGGCGTGCCCGCGGGCAGCGGGATGGCCTTCGTCGTCGTGCAGCATCTGGACCCGACGCACAAGGCGATGCTGGTGGAACTGCTGCAACGATCGACGCCGATGCCCGTGCGGCAGGCGGCCGAGGGAATGCGGCTCGAGGCGGATGCCGTCTACGTCATCCCGCCCAACAGCGACCTCACGCTGGCGGCCGGCATCCTGCACCTGGAGCCCCCGGCCGAGCCGCGCGGCCACCGCCTTCCCATCAACCGCCTCTTTTCGTCCCTCGCGCGCGAGCTGAGCGAACGGGCCACCGGCGTTGTGCTCTCGGGCATGGGGTCGGACGGCACCCTCGGGCTGCAGGCGATCAAGTCCCAGGGCGGGCTCACGCTCGCGCAGGAGCCGGAATCGGCGCAATTCGACTCGATGCCCCGCAGCGCCATCGACGCAGGGTGCGTCGACATCGTCGCGCTTCCCTCCGCGATGGCGGTCGAGATCCTTCGCGTGGCGACGGGCCAGGGCTTTTCCCCGCCGCTCGCAGGAAGCGCGGTGGACGAGCGCGCGTCGCTGGAGGCAGTCGTCGCGCTGCTGCACGAGCACCACCGGCACGACCTGTCCGATTACAAGGCCAGCACCCTGCGCCGCCGGATCCAGCGGCGGATGGACGTGCACGGTATCGCGACGACGGCCGCCTACGCGGCGTTCGCGAAACAGAACCCGCACGAGCTGGACATGCTGTTCAAGGAAGTCCTCATCGGCGTCACGAGCTTCTTTCGCGACCCGGCGGTCTGGCAGGAGCTCAAGGACGAGGTGATGCCCGTCCTCATCTCCCGTGCCGCCGAAGGGGCGAAACTGCGGGCCTGGGTGGTCGGATGCTCCACGGGCGAGGAGGCCTACTCGGTCGCCATGATCTTCCGGGAAGTGGCCGACGCGATGACCGGCGTCCCGCGCACGATGCAGGTCTTCGCGAGCGACCTGAGCGCGGACGCGATCGCGGCGGCCCGGCGGGGCTGCTATCCGCGCTCGATCGCGGCCGACGTGGGCGAGGAGCGCCTGGCGCGCTTTTTCGTCCCGCAGGGAGAGGGCTACCTGGTCGACAAGGGCGTGCGCGAAATGGTGCTCTTCGCCCAGCACGACGTGATCCTCGACCCGCCGTTCACGCGCCTCGACTTCCTCTCCTGCCGCAACCTCCTCATCTATTTCGACGCGAAGCTGCAGCACCGCCTCCTGCCGCTCTTCAGCTTCAGCCTTCGCCCCGGCGGCGTGCTGCTGCTGGGGACCTCCGAATCGCTCGGCATCGTGCAGGCGCAGTACACGCCCATCAGCCCGAAGTCGCGGCTCTACTGGCGAAGCGAGAACGCCCTCCCCCACACAATGGTAGATTTCCCCATCGGTTTTCCCCGATCCCGGGGCAGGGCCGACCAGGAGACGAATGTGCCCCCGCAACCCGGCAACCCGCCCGCCAACCTCCAGTCGCTGGCCGAGCAGGCGCTGCTGAAGGATCACGCGCCGCCCGCCGTGCTGGTGAACGCCGAGGGCGACGTCGTCTACATCCACGGCAGCGTCGGCCGTTTCCTCGAGCCCGCCTCCGGCAAGGCGAACTGGAACATCCACGTCATGGCGAAGCCTTCCATCCGGGCGCAGGTCGTCGTCGGACTGCGCGAGGCCATCCAGGCGAAGGCCCCGGTCGCGCTGCGCGGGCTGCGGCTCGAGGGCGAGGCCCCCGGGACGGTGGACGTGACGATCCAGCCACTCGCGGAGCCCAAGGCGCTGGCCGGCCTGGTGATGATCGTCTTCAGCCCGGGCTTGGACGATCCGCCCCGCCGGCGCCGCGGCAAGCCCGGCGAGGCCGGGGCGGACCCGCGCATGGCCGACGAGCTGGATCGCTGGAAGGCCGAGGTGCGCGCCCTGCGCCAGGAGATGGGCGCCTCGGCGGAAGAGCTCCAGGCGGCCAACGAGGAGCTGCAGTCCACCAACGAGGAACTGCAGGCGGCCAACGAGGAGCTGACCTCGTCCAAGGAGGAATCGCAGTCGATGAACGAGGAACTGCAGTCGCTCAACAGCGAGCTGCGGTCCAAGCTCGATGCCCTGGAGCTCGCGCAAAGCGACATGCAGAACCTGCTCAACAGCACGGAGATCGCCACGCTCTTCCTCGACAGCGACCTGAACGTGCGCCGCTACACCGACCAGATCAAGCGCATCGTCAACCTGCGCGAGGCGGACATCGGGCGCCCGCTCACCGACCTGTCCACGACCCTCGTCTACCCGGGCCTCTACGACGACGCCAAGGAGACGCTTCGCACCCTGTCGTTCATCGAGAAGCAGGTGGCGACCACCGACGGGCTGTGGTTCCTGGTCCGCATCAAGCCCTACCGGACGCTCGCCAACGTGATCCAGGGCGTCGTGATCACGCTGATCGACATCACCGCGTCCAAGGAACTCGAATCCCGGCTGCGTGCCAAGCAGTGACCACGCATCATCAACCTCCTCCCCTTCCGGAAGCGCCATGACCCTCCCCCTCGCCGGCACCGATCCCCAGGCGCAACTGCGCCTGAAAGCCCTGTCCCGTCTGGCGGATGACCATTCGGAAATCGCGGCCCGGTCGAGCCCGATGAAGGCGCTCACCGTGCTGTTCGAGCTGGCTTCGGCGGCCGAGACGGCGCCGGACGCGCTCGCGCTGCTGCACGAGCTCCAGGTCCACCAGGTGGAACTCGAGCTCCAGGACGAGGAGCTCAGGCGCTCGCGCCTCGAAACCGAGGCATCGCTCGCCCGCTACGCGGCGCTCTACGACCGCGCGCCGGTGGCCTACCTCACCGTCGACGCCGGCCTGGTCGTGCACGAGGCGAATGCCGCGGCCGCGCGCCTGCTCGGCGCCGACCGGGAAGATCTGCCCGGGCGATCGCTCGCCGCGGGCCTTTCGCCGCAAGGTGCCGCCGCGCTGGGCGACCTTCTCGCGCAGGTGGCGCGCGACCCCTCGGCCTGCAACGGCCTCCTGCCGCCCGCGTCATTGGCCGCCGCCACGGGCGCGCTGCACGCGATGGTCGCGAACGATGCGGCCCCGGGCCGCTTCCTGGTGGTGCTCGTCGACACGGGATCGACGTCGATCGCGACGGGCGCGACCTGACGAGGCGGCAGCCGTCCGCCGGTTGCAGTCGGCACTTGTCGCGCCGCCACGCCGGGCGCGCCGCGCCCTCGAGAGAGGAATTGCGCGTTCACGGGGCGCAGAGTATGATTTATTCATACTTTCCGGGAATCCCGCGCCATGAGCAATGCCGTCAAGAAGACCATCTCGCTGCCCGCTGACCTCGCACGGCAGGCCGAGGCCCTTGCCCAGGCCGAGGGAAAGTCCCTGAGTGGCGTCATTCAGGACGCGCTTCGGCAGGCCGGCATCGAACGCCGCCTGCAGGAATTGCGCGGCATCCAGGCCTTCTGGAGCCAACAGGCTCGGGCGAAAGGAATTCTCACCGAAAAGGATCTTGCGCGTTATCTGCGCGATTAGCCTGCGCGCCAGGACAAGGCAGACCAGGCGCGCATGCGAGTCGTCTTCGACACCAATGTCCTGGTTGCCGCGCTGGTCTTCCCCGGCGGACAGGGAGACGCGGCGCTTCGGCGCGTCATCGAGGGAAAGGATCAACTGGTGCTTTCCAGGGCCATCCTCGACGAGTTCCTGGAGGTCCTGGGCCGCAAGTTTGCCCGCGATGCGGAGGAACTCGCCCACGTCGCCGTGTTCGTCTCCGACCTGGCAACGGTCGTCGCTCCGAAGCGCAGGTTGCGCGTCGTGAAGGATGATCCCGACAACCGGATTCTTGAATGCGCCTTGGCGGGAAGGGCGCAGGCGATCGTCACCGGAGACAAGGCCCTCCTTGCACTGAAGTCCTTCGAAGGCATTCCCCTCATGACTCTGGCGTCCTATCTGGGCAAGCCATGACTGAACGACCTCCGGCATCAGACCCGGTTCGGGCGCAAGCGAAGTCGACCGCCCACACCCCGATGATGCAGCAGTACCTCGCCCTCAAGGCGGGGTACCCCGACATGCTGCTCTTCTACCGCATGGGGGATTTCTACGAGCTCTTCCACGGCGACGCCGAGCGCGCCGCGAAGCTCCTCGACATCACGCTCACCACGCGCGGCGCCTCCGCGGGCCAGCCCATCCGCATGGCGGGCGTGCCCTTCCACGCGGTGGAGCAGTACCTCGCCAGGCTGGTGAGGCTGGGCGAGTCCGTCGCCATCTGCGAGCAGGTGGGCGACCCCGCGCTCGCCAAGGGCCCGGTGGAGCGCAAGGTCGTGCGCGTGGTCACGCCGGGGACGCTCACCGACTCCGCGCTCCTCGACGCCACGCGCGAGAGCCTGCTGGTCGCCGCCTTCGTCGTCGCGGGCACGGCGGGCCTTGCCTGGCTCTCGCTCGCGAGCGGCAGCCTGCGCGTGACCGAGGTTCCCGCCGGCCGCCTCGACGCGGAGCTCGAGCGCCTGCAGCCGGCGGAGCTCCTCGTCCCGGACGATGGCGATTACCCTGCCACGGCCACGAGGGCGCCCGTGAAGCGCATCGAGTCTTGGCAGTTCGACCCCGCCTCGGCCAACCGCGAGCTCGCCCGCCAGTTCGGCACCGCCGACCTTTCCGGCTATGGAGTCGAGGGGCTGACGGCTGCGCTGGGCGCCGCCGGGGCGCTGCTCGCCTACGCGAGGCACACGCAGCAGTCGGCGCTGCCGCACGTGACCGGGCTTGCCGTCGAGCGCGAGAGCGAGTTCGTGCAGATGGATGCGCACACGCGGCGCAACCTCGAGATCAGCGAGACGCTCTCCGGTGCCGACTCCCCCACCCTCGCCTCGCTCCTCGACCGCTGCGCCACCGCGATGGGCAGCCGCCGGCTGCGCCACTGGCTGCACCACCCGCTGCGCGACACCGCGGTCGTCTCCCGCCGCCACGACGGCATCGAGGCCCTCGTCGCCGCCAACTCGCGCGTGCGCCATCCCGCGATCCGGCAGGCGTTCTCGGGCTGGTCGGACGTCGAGCGCATCGCCGCGCGCGTGGCGCTCGGCACCGCGCGCCCGCGCGACCTCTCGGGGCTGCGCGACACGCTCGCGACGCTCCCCGCGCTGCACGGCCTGCTTTCCTCCGCGGCCATGCCCGCCCTCGACCGCCTCGCCGAGCCGCTCGCCCCCGTCGACGACGTGCATGCGGACCTCGACGCGGCGCTCAGGGAGGAGCCCGCGGCGGTGGTGCGCGAAGGCGGGGTCATCCGCGACGGCTTCGACCGCGAGCTGGACGAGCTGCGCGCCATCCAGTCGGACTGCGGCTCGTTCCTGCTCGAGATGGAGAAGCGCGAGCGGGAACGCACCGGCATCGCCAACCTGCGCGTCGAGTTCAACAGGGTGCACGGCTTCTTCATCGAGGTGACCCAGGGCCAGCTCGACAAGGTGCCCGCGGACTACCGGCGCCGGCAGACGATGAAGAACGCCGAGCGCTTCATCACGCCCGAGCTCAAGGCGTTCGAGGACAGGGCTCTCGCCGCCGGGGAGCGCTCGCTCGCCCGCGAAAAGGAGCTCTACGAGGCGCTCCTCGCGCGGCTGCAGGCGCGGCTTGCGCGCCTGCAGGAGATCGCCGGGGCGGCCGCGGAACTGGACGCGCTCGCCGCGCTCGCGGCCTCCGCCGAGGCGCTCCGGCTCACGCGCCCGGCCTTCACGGGAGAGGACCTCGTCGAGATCGCCGGCGGCCGGCACCTGGTCGTCGAGAGCCAGGTCGACGACTTCATCCCCAACGACACGAGCCTCACGCGCTCGCGCCAGCTCCTGCTCATCACCGGGCCCAACATGGGCGGCAAGTCGACCTACATGCGGCAGGTCGCGCAGATCGCCCTCCTCGCCTACAGCGGCGCCTTCGTGCCCGCGGCCGCCGCCACGCTCGGGCCGCTGGACCGCATCTTCACGCGCATCGGCGCCTCCGACGACCTGGCCGGCGGGCGCTCGACCTTCATGGTGGAGATGACGGAAGCCGCCGCCATCCTCAACAACGCCACGCCCCGCAGCCTCGTGCTGGTCGACGAGATCGGGCGCGGCACGTCCACCTTCGACGGGCTGGCGCTCGCCTACGCCATCGCGCGCCACCTCGCGGAGAAGGTGCGCTGCTACGCGCTCTTCGCGACGCACTACTTCGAGCTCACGCAGCTCGCCTCCGAGCTCCCCAACATCGCCAACGTCCACCTCGACGCGGTGGAGCACCGGGACCGCATCGTCTTCCTGCACCGCCTGGAGCCGGGCCCGGCGGACAAGTCCTACGGCATCCACGTGGCGCACCTCGCCGGGATCCCGAAGGACGTCGTGCGCGCGGCGAGGAAGCACCTCGCGGAGCTGGAGACCCACCTTCGGCCCGCGGGCGCGCAGGCGGACCTCTTCGCCGCCCCGGCCTCCGCGGCGCCGGCCGCGCCGCATCCGGTGGTCGAGGAGCTCGCGGCCATCGACCCCGACGCGCTCACGCCGCGCGAGGCGCAGGAGGCGCTCTACCGCCTCAAGGCCCGCCTGGACGGGGAGGGCTGACCGTGCGGCGCCTCCTGGCCGCCCTCCTCGTCCTCGCCGCCGCCGGCTGCGCGACGAAGCCGCCGCACCCGGAGGCATTCTCGTTCGGCGTCGTCGGGGACACGCCCTACAGCGACCGCGAAGCCCTCGATTTCGACGCCATGCTCGGCGCCATGCGCGCCGAGCCCCTCGCCTTCGTCGTCCACGTGGGCGACTTCAAGGCGGGCGGCAACTCGCCCTGCACCGACGAGCTCTACGCGGCCGCGAAGGCGCGCCTGCAGGCCTCGCCGCACCCGTTGATCCTCACGCCCGGCGACAACGACTGGACGGACTGCCGCCGCGAGTCCAACGGCCGGATGGATCCCCTCGAGCGCCTCGCGAAGCTTCGCGAGGTCTTCTTCGGCGACGCGTGGTCCCTCGGGCGCGCGCGGCTGCCGCTCGCACGCCAGGACGAATGCGCCGAGAGGAGCGGCACGACGTGCCGCTGCCCGGGCCTCCCGGAGAACCGCCTCTGGACGAAGAACGGCGTCGTCTTCGCGACGCTGCACGTGGTCGGCAGCAACGACAACCGCGGCGTCGACGCCGCGAACGACGCGGAGCAGGCGTGCCGCTCGACGGCCGACCGCGCCTGGCTCGAGCGCGCCGTGCGTTTCGCGGAAGCTCCCGGCCGGCGGGGCCTGGTCGTGTTCGCGCACGTGAACCCGTGGGACGCGGGCAACCCCGCCCTTTACGCCGGGCTCGTCGCGCAGGTGGCCGCCGGCGCCGCCCGGCTCGCGAAGCCGGTGTTGTTCGTGCACGGCGACACGCACACGTACCGCGTCGACCGGCCGTTCCGCGACGGCCGCGGCAAGGTCGTGGAGAACGCGCAGCGGCTGGAGCCCCCCGGAAGCCCGCAGGTGGGCTGGGTGCGAGTGACGGTGGACCCGAACGACTCGGCGCTCTTCCGCTTCGAGCCGAGGCTTCCCGCGACGCCGGGCGGCTAGCCTTCCTCGCTCTCCGGCGCGTGCTCGCCGTGCGCGTGGCCGTGGCGAAGCTCCTCGGCCGTGGCCGGCCGGATCTCCCGGACCGTGCAGCGGAACCAGATGCGCTCGCCCGCGAGGGGGTGGTTGCCGTCGACGACGACCTTGTCGTCCGCGATGCCGGTGACCGTGTAGACCCGCAGGTCCTCGGAAGGCACTTCGCCGGGCACGCCCTCGAAGCGCATGCCCTCCTGCAGGACGTCGGGGAAGGCCTCGCGCGGCTCGACGCGCAGCAGCTCCGGGTCGTAGTCGCCGAACGCGTCCTCCGGGTCGAGGGTGAGCGTCACCTCGTGGCCCGGCCCGTGGCCCTCGAGCGCGGCCTCCACCTTGGGGAAGATGCCGCCGTAGCCGCCGTGCAGGTAGGCGACCGTCGCGCCTTCCTCGTCGAGGAGGGCGCCTTCCACGTCGCGCAGCTCGTAGGCGATCGTGACGACGGTGCCGCGGTCAATCCGTTCGGCCATTGAGCGACTTGACCTTCTTCAGCACCTCGTCGGCGTGGTCCTTCGGGCTCACGTCGCGGAGGATGTGGCGCAGGATGCCCTTCTTGTCGATGATGAAGGTCGAGCGCGACAGGCTCTCGCGGGGCTTGCCGTCGACCACCTTCTTCTCGAGCACGTCGTACTTGCGGCTCACCACGGCGTCGGTGTCGGAGAGCAGCTGCACCGACAGCCCCTGCTCGTCGCGGAAGGCGGCGTGCGAGAGCACGTCGTCGCGCGAGATGCCGAAGACCACGGTGTCGAGCCGGGAGAACTCCTGCTCGCGGTCGCTGAAGTCGATCGACTGGATCGTGCAGCCGGGCGAGCCGTCCCTCGGGTAGAAATAGAGGACGACGTTCTTCTTCCCGCGGTAGCTGGAGAGATGCATCATCTCCATGCTCGCGTCGGGCAGCGAAAAGGACGGGGCCGGGTGTCCTACCTGTAACATGGTTATCCTCGAGACTCGAATCGATTCTAGCGGATTTATGGCGAGCAAGGACGGGCCGCGCCCCGGGCGGCCGCAGAAGGACGTCGCCGGCTTTCCCGGCCCGATGAGCGCGGCGCAGTTCCTGCGCCGGCACTGGCAGAAACGCCCGCTGCTCGTGCGCGGCGCGTTCCCCGCGTTCCGCGACCCGCTGGGCATCCGCGAGGTGCTGGCCCTCGCGCAGTCGCCCGACGCGGAATCGCGCGTGGTGCGCCGCGCGGGTGCCCGGTGGTCCCTCGAGCACGGCCCCTTTGCGCGCGCCGTGCTCGAAAGGCGGCCGCGCAGGGACTGGACGGTGCTCGTCCAGGACACCAACCACTTCAGCGAACGGGCCGCGGAACTCCTCGATCGCTTCGCCTTCGTGCCGCGCGCGCGCGTCGACGACCTCATGGTGAGCTACGCCGTTCCCGGCGGCACCGTCGGGCCGCACGTCGACTCCTACGACGTCTTCCTCATCCAGGGCACGGGGAGGCGGCGCTGGCAGGTCTCGCGGCAGAAGGACCTCGGCTTCGTGCCCGGCCTCGACCTGCGCATCCTCGCGCGCTTCGAGCCCGAGGAGGAATGGGTGCTGGAGCCCGGCGACATGCTCTACCTGCCGCCCGACGTCGCGCACTACGGGATCGCGGAAACCGAATGCCTCACGTGGTCGGTGGGCTTTCGCGCGCCGTCGGACCAGGAACTGGCCTCGGGCTTCCTCGACTACCTCGGCGAGCGGCTGGATCTCGCGGGCCGCTATGCCGACCCGGGGCTTGCGCCCACCCGGGCGCCGGGGCGCATCCCGCAGGAGATCCTCGCGCACGTCGCGGGCACGCTGGGCCGCATCCGCTGGCGCCCGGGCGATGCGCTCGACTTCGCGGGCCGCTTCCTGTCGGAGCCCAAGGCGCACGTCTACTTCACGCCTCCGGCGCGGCCGCTCGCGCGCACCCGCTTCGACGCCGCCGCACGGCGTCGCGGGCTGGGGCTGGACGGGCGCGCCCGCCTCTACTACGCCAGGGGCAGGTTCTTCCTCAACGGGGAGCCCGTGGCCGCGCGCGGCGCTTGCGCGGCGTGGTTGCGCCGCCTGGCCGACTCGCGCACCCTTGCTTCCGTGGCCGGCGCGCCGGCAACCTTCCTGGACCTGGCGCACGACTGGTACGCGCGCGGATTCCTGCACATCGCCGAGGAGAGGAAACCATGAGCACCCCGGGGACGCCCGAACCGAAAGCCTCCTACCGCCAGATCGAGGGCATGGCGGAATCCCGCGCCGCGATCGACGAGGTCATCGGCGCCGCACAGAAGAGCCTCTGCATCTTCGACTACACGCTGGGCAACCGCGGCTTCGCGGACGCTGCCCGCATCGAGAGGATGCGCCAGTTCCTGCTCGCCGGCCGGGCGCACCGGCTGCGCATCGCGCTGCACGAGCCGGAGGTCCTCGAGCGCCACGAGCCGCGCCTCATCACGCTGCTGCGCCAGTTCCCGAACGCCATCGCCATCCACCGCACGATGGGCCAGGCGCGAAACGCGACGGACCCCTTCGTCCTGGCCGACGACCACAGCGTGTGGCACCAGCTGCACCACGACCGCTTCCGCGCGATTGTTGCACTGCACTCCCCGCCGGACGCCGCGCCGCTTCGCGACCGGTTCGAGGAGATCTGGGAACTGTCCGAGCCGGCCGTCGGCTCGTCGACCACGGGCCTTTGAATCCATAGGGATTGTCGTCAACATCGCCTTCCGGGAACGGGGCGGCGGTGATATCATTTCGAGTTGGTTCGAGCCAACGGCGAAGTGATCTTGCGCTGCACCATTCGTCGGGGGGCCGGGCCAAGAGAGCTCCCATTGACCATGTCCCGAAGGATCACCAAAAAATGAAGATTTCCTACCTCCTCGCCACCCTCCTCGCTGCCGGCGTCGTCGCTTGCGGCAAAACCGAAGCCCCGAAGCCCGCCCCGGCCCCCGCGCCGAAGGTCGAAGCGCCGAAGCCCGCCGAGGCCCCCGTCGCTGCGCCCGCCGCCGGCGCTGACGCCGCCAAGCCGGCCGATGCCGCCGCCCCGGCCACGGCCCCCGCTGCCGAAGCCCCCAAGGCCGACGCGAAGCCGGCCGAAGCCCCGAAGAAGTAACCGGGCTTCAAGTCAGCAAAAAGCCGGCCTTCGGGCCGGCTTTTTCTTTTGGCGCGAGGTCTGAAAATGGGGTCAGATCCCTTTATTGGGACGGTTCTACAGAGCCTTTTTGGGACGGTTCTACAGAACCGGTCTATTCCGTGATCGGCGAGGTCAGTGCAACAATTGCTGAATAGACCG
>JAMPXV010000316.1 GCA_023700985.1 Lysobacter sp. | reverse complement strand
TCCGCGGCGAGGCGCCGGGCGCGGCCGGCGGCGAGGCGGGGAGCTGGCGCGAGGCGCTCGAGCGCGAGGTCACCGCCCGCCTGGCGCGCGGGGAGACGGGCATCGCCGAATCGCTCACGCGTGACTTCGAGACCGCCCTCATCACGCGGGCGCTGGCCCACACCGGCGGCCGGCGCATCGAGGCGGCTAGCCTCCTGGGCATCGGCCGCAACACCCTCACCCGCAAGGTGCAGGAACTGAGGATCGACGCGAAGGACTAGGGGAAAAGGGGTCAGATCCCTTTTCTGCGGGGCGTAGCGGCGCTCGAAATCGGCCGGCGGCAGCGCCGGGCTCGCGTGGAAGCCCTGGTACTCGTCGCAGCCCAGGGCCTTGAGCGCCTCGTGCTGCGCCGCCGTCTCGACACCCTCAGCGACCACCGAGAGCCTGAGCGAGTGCGCCATCGCGATGATGGCGCGCACGATCGCCTCGTCGTTCGGGTCGACGCCGATGTCGCGCACGAACGAGCTGTCGATC
Source organism: Lysobacter sp. (assembly GCA_023700985.1). Lineage (GTDB taxonomy): Bacteria > Pseudomonadota > Gammaproteobacteria > Burkholderiales > Usitatibacteraceae > FEB-7. Next base: position 2,206 of record JAMPXV010000316.1, on the reverse strand, counting down.
TTGATCGCGTCCACGGGCAGCGTCTTGAGGTAGGAGAGCGACGAGTAGCCGGTGCCGAAGTCGTCGATCGCGAGCCCCACGCCGAGCTCGCCCAGACGGTGCAGCAGCGCGGCCTTGTCGCCGAGGTTCTGCATGAGCATGCTCTCGGTGAGCTCCAGCTCCAGCGTGGAGGGCTCGATGCCCGCCTCGCGGATGGCGCCCTCGACCGCGCGGTACAGGCGCTCGGCGTCCACGACCTGCCCCACCGACAGGTTCACGGAAAGCCGCAGCCGCCCGCCGAAAGCGCGCTGCCACTCGCCCACCTGCAGGCAGGCGCGCTGCAGCACCCACTCCCCGATCGGGACGATGAGCCCGGAATCCTCGGCCACGTCGATGAACCGGCCCGGCGCGAGGAGCCCCCGGCGCGGGTGCGACCAGCGCACCAGCGCCTCCACGCCCGTGATGGCGCCGTCGGCCATGCGCACGCGCGGCTGGTAGTGCAGGACCAGCTCGTTCCTGCGCAGGGCCAGGCGCAGGTAGTTCTCGATGGACAGCCGCTCCTGCGCGCGCTGGTTCATCTCCGCGGAGAAGAAGCGGTAGTTGTTGCGGCCCCGCTCCTTGGCGTAGTACATGGCCACGTCGGCGTGCTTCATGAGCGTGGCGCCGTCCCTGCCGTCGGCGGGGTAGAGGCTGATGCCGATGGAGCACGAGGTGTTGAGGTGCTGGTTGCCGATGAGCATCGGCTCGGCCATCGCGGCGATCATCTTGTCGGCCACCTGCTGCGCGCCCTCGTCGTCGGCGCCGCGCAGGTTCTCGAGGATCACCGCGAACTCGTCGCCGCCCAGCCGCGCCACGGTGTCGGAGGCGCGCACGCAGGCCGTGAGCCGCGCGGCCACGCCCTTGAGCAGCTCGTCGCCCACGTCGTGGCCGAGGGAGTCGTTGATGGTCTTGAAGCGGTCCAGGTCGATGAACATGAACGCGAAGCCCGCGCGGTGCCGGGCGGCGTTCACGATCCCCTGCTCGAGGCGGTCGTGCAGCAGCACCCGGTTCGGGAGCCCCGTGAGGCCGTCGCGCGTGGCGAGGAACTCGGCGCGTTCCTCGGCTTCCTTGCGCTTGGTGACGTTCGTGGAGGTGCCCGTCATGCGCAGCGCGCGGCCCGCCTCGTCGCGCTGGGCGACCTTGCCGCGCGCGTGGATCCAGATCCAGTCCCCCGAGGCGTGGCGCACCCGGTACTCGCACTCGAACTCCTCGCTCACGCCCCGGACGGCGTTGGCGACCGCGGCGGCGTGCAGGTTCGCGTCGTCGGGATGGATCCCGGCGCGCGCCGCCTCCCACGCGACCGTGGACTCGCGCCGCTCCTCGCCGAGCATCGCGGCCCAGCCTTCGCTGAAGTAGACGCGGTCGGCTTCCAGGTCCCAGTCCCAGAGGGCCAGACGCGAGCCGGTGAGCGCGAGGTCGAGGCGCTCCTTGGCGAGGAGCGTCTGGTCCTCGGCGCGCCGGCCCCGGGAGGCATCGCGCCCGAAGCCCATCACGCAGGCCTCGCCCGCCAGGCGAAGCGGCCTCGCCATGAAGAGGAACGGCGGGTGCACGCCCGCCCGGTCGCCGACTCGCGCCTCGAAGGTGGCCTCGCGGCCCCCGTCGAGGACTTCGCGCAGGGCGGCCTGCGCCGCGTCGCGGTCCGGGGGGGCGATGAGATCGTGCAGGCACAGCGCGGCGATCTCGGCGCCGGCGCGTCCCGTGGCCGCCTCGAGCCGGGCGTTCCAGCGCAGCATCCCGCCGTCACGCGAGCAAAGGAAGAAGGCGTCGGGCAGGCTCTCGACGACGGCATCGAGGAGCTGGCGCTCCTGGGCAGGCAGCTCCCTTGCCCGCCGCGCCGCCGGCGCCCTGGCGGGTGAGGCCCCGGCGGCGGATCCCGCCCGCGCCTCGAGCCGCGCGATCGCGATCGCCGCGAGGTTCTCGAGCGCGGTGCGCTCGGCTGGCGCAAGGCGGCGCGGCACGCGGTCGGCCACCGCGAGGGCACCCACCGCGTGGCCGTCCGGCGTCACCAGGGGCACGGCGCACAGGAAGCGCACGCGCGCCTCGCCGGCGACCAGCGGATGGGAGCGCAGCTCTGTCGCCGCGGCATCCTCGACCTCGATCGCGCGTGCGCCGTCGGCGCCGCGGGAGTAGAGGCGCCGCTCCCCGGCGAGCTCCGCGAAGGCGATGCCGGCGCCCGCCTTGACCCACT
>JAMPXV010000093.1 GCA_023700985.1 Lysobacter sp. | reverse complement strand
GGCGCAGAGCGCGCAGGCGATGTACGAGCAGGAGATGGACTGCATCCGCCGCATGGACGTGACCTGGGTGGTGAGCCCGGTGGAGCAGGAGGTGCTGGCCCGCGAGGTGCCCCAGGCGCGCGTGGTCGTGGCCACCAACATCCACTATCCCGAGCAGGACGTGCCGCCCTTCGCTTCCCGCGAGGGCGTGGTCTTCGTCGGCGGCTACCGCCACCCGCCCAACGTGGACGCGGCCCTCTTCTACGCGCGCGAGGTGGCGCCGCACCTGCGCGCCCTCCTGCCCGGGGTCACCACCCACCTGATCGGGAGCAACGCGCCGCAGGTGCTGCAGGACCTCGCCGGGCCGGGCATCGAGTTCGTGGGCTTCGTGCCCGAGATCGAGCCGTGGTTCCGGCGCTGCCGGCTTTCCGTCTCGCCGCTGCGCTACGGGGCCGGCGTGAAGGGCAAGATCAACCACAGCATGAGCTTCGGGCTGCCGGTGGTCGCGACCACGCCCTCCGTGGAGGGCATGCACCTGGTCGACGGCGAGGAGATCCTCGTGGCCGACGACCCGCGCGCCTTCGCCGAGGCGATCGCCCGCCTCTACCGCGACGAGGCGCTGTGGAGCCGTCTCTCCGCCGCCGGGCTCGCCAACGTGCGCCGGCACTTCTCCCCGGAGGCCGCGCGGCACTCCCTCGAGGAGACCTTCGCCATGATGCCGCGACGGGAGGCGAGGCCGTGATCGTCCGCGCGAGGGCGCCGCTGCGGCTGGGGCTGGCCGGCGGAGGCACCGACGTGAGCCCGTACAGCGACCGCTACGGCGGGCGCGTGCTCAACGCCACCATCGGGCTCTACGCCTACTGCACCCTGGAGCCTTCGGACGAGGGCGCGCTCGAGATCCGCGCGACGGACCTCGGCGAGGCCTTCCGCGCGGGCACGGGCGACGTGCTCGACACCACGGGGCCGCTCAAGCTGCACAAGGGCCTGGTGAACCGCATCGCCCGCCAGTTTCCGGGCGCGGGGCCGCTGTCGGTGCGCATCACCACCCACGCGGACGTCTCCGCCGGGTCGGGCCTGGGCACCTCCTCGACGCTCGTGGTCGCGATGCTGCAGGCCTTCAACGAGTGGCTGCACCTCGGCCTGGGCGAGTACGACGTCGCGCACCTCGCCTACGAGATCGAGCGCGAGGACGTCGGGCTCTCCGGCGGCAAGCAGGACCAGTACGCCGCCGCGTTCGGCGGGTTCAACTTCATGGAGTTCGGCGAGGCCGGGCGCGTGGTGGTGAACCCGCTGCGCGTGAAGGACTGGATCGTGAACGAGCTCGAGGCCTCGACGGTGCTCTACCACACGGGGCAGTCGCGCGACTCGGCGCGCATCATCGACGAGCAGGTGGCGAACGTGGCCTCCCCCTCGTCGCAGTCGGTCGAGGCGATGCACCGGCTCAAGGAGGACGCCGTCGTGATGAAGGAGCAGCTCCTCACCGGCGACCTGCGCGGCTTCTCCGAGCGCCTGGGCCACTCGTGGGAGGCGAAGAAGCGCCTCGCCCACTCGGTGACCAACGCGACGATCGAGGGCGCCTTCGCCGCGGCCCTGGGCGCCGGCGCCCACGCCGGCAAGGTGTCGGGCGCGGGCGGCGGCGGCGTGGCGATGTTCCTCGTCGACCCGGCGCTCAAGCCCGCGGTCCTCGCGGCCCTCGCGGGCCTGCCCGGACGCGTGGTGCCTTTCCACTTCGTGCAGCGCGGCGCCGAGGCGTGGTACCCCGACCCCACGCGCCGCGCGCGCGGCAGCCCGTGGACGCCCTGATCCTCGCCGGCGGGCTGGGCTCGCGCCTCGCCCCGGTGGTCTCCGACCGCGCCAAGCCCATGGCGGAAGTGGCGGGACGGCCCTTCCTCGCGCTGCTGCTCGAGCATCTCGAGCGTTGTGCAGCCGTGCGCCGGGTGATCCTGTGCGTGGGACACAAGGCGCACACGGTGGAAGGCGCGCTGGGGTCGCGCTTCGGGCGCCTGCGCCTCGACTACTCGCACGAGGATTCCCCCCTGGGGACCGGCGGCGCCCTTCGCCACGCGCTGCGCCGGTTCGAGCCGGCCGCCCCCGTGCTCGCGATGAACGGCGACACGCTCTTCACCCTCGACCTGGACCGCCTCCTCGCGTTTCACCGCGCGCGCCGTCCCGGCGCCACCATGGCCCTCGCGAGGGTGGCCGATGCCGCGCGCTTCGGGACCGTGCGCGCGCGCGCCGGCCGCGTCGAGGCCTTCCTGGAGAAGGGCCGCGCCGGGCCCGGGTGGATCAACGCCGGGACCTACGTCCTGGGGCGCGTGGCCGCCGAGGCACTCGCTTCGGGACCCGCCGCCTTCTCGCTCGAGCGCGACGCGCTCCCCGCGTGGTGCGCCGACGGGCTTCTTGCCGGGCTGTGCTCGCGCGCGCGCTTCCTCGACATCGGCGTGCCCGAGGACTACGCCCGCGCCGCCGCCCTCTTCGCCCGCCGCGTGCCTCAGCCGGGCGCGGGCTCGTAGGCGAAGAGCTCCAGCGGCCCGATCGTCACGCGGTCGCCCGGCCGGCCGGGCTCGAGCACGATCTCCTCGACCAGACGGTCCGCGCCCCCGCAGGCGAGCGCCACGGCCGCCGGCATCGCGAGGTTCATGCAGGCCTTCGACTTGAGCGTCTCGTCGAGGGCCCACGCGCCCTCGCCCCAGGCGCCGCGGAAGACCAGCCGTTTGAGGCTGTGCTCGCGGAACGACGACAGGTTGGCGCCGCGCGCGTTGACGCACGCGATTCCATCCGCGCGAACGGCTCGCGGCAGCCGGTACACGATGCACGATGCCGCGTCGCGCAGCTTCGCGAAGGCGATCGCCTCGCCCACGGTCTCCAGCACCTCGATGCCCTCCAGCCGCGCGGGCTCGATGCTCGAGCGCGCGAGGCCGCGGCGCTTCACGAGGTCGTGCGCGAACGCGGCGCTGCCCTCCTCGGCGCGCAGGTTGCGGTTCGAGAGGAAGGGCACGGTGGACTGCGTGCAGGTGGTCTTCACCGCCTCGAAGCCCGCCAGCCGCGCGAGGTGCGCGAGGCTCGCGTCGTCGTGCAGCCAGCGGTGGCCGGAGAAGCGCATGCCGGCGTTCACCGCGTCGGCCTCGGTCTCCACGCCGAAGGTGGCGTGCAGGAACTCCTCCGGACGCGGGCTGAAGCCGCGGCAGTACTCGAGCAGCCGCGCGAACGAGGGCATGAGGGTGCGCGCCACGGCGCCGGGCGCCAGCGCCCCGTTCAGCTCGCAGAGGATGTAGAGCTGCTCGGCCAGGAAGAAGTGCTCGAGCGTGTCCTCGGAGAAGGCCCCGCTCGCGGGGCGCGGCCAGGGCGCGGGCCACGGGTCGAGAAGGTCCCACTCGGCCACGCGCGCGTCGTGCGGCAGGAAGTCGAGGTTCAGGAACCCGTCGAGGACGTTCTCCCCGCAGCCCAGGTGCAGCCACAGCGGGTCGGGCAGTTCCTCCGGCAGGCGGTTGGCCTTCCAGGCGAACGCCGAGGCGAGGCCCGGCTCCGCGGCGAGGAGCTGCGAGAGCAGGAGCCTGCGGGGGCGCGCGGCGAACAGTCGGGAGAGGAAGTCGGTCACGGTGGGCGGCGGTGGGCGAAGGGAAGCGGTGCGGGCCGGGGTGGCCTCCGGTAGAATCCGGGCGGTCCGGCCCCGCGATCCATGCCCCCACCTGCCGACGCCATTATTCCAGCCCCCGACGGCGACGGCGAGGCCCGCCCGCACGCCCTGGCTGCGTTCGCCCGGCTGGCGCGCTCCCCGAAGCCCCTCTTCGTTTTCGCGACCCACGCCCGCGGCGGCGGCGTGGCGCGGCACGTGCGCGAGCTGGCCGCGCAGCTGGCGCCCCATGCCGACGTCCTCGTGCTGCGCCCCCACCGGCGCTCGTTCGTGGCGCTGGAAGGCACGGGCGAGCACCGCGAGGCGCGGCTGTGGTTCCACCGCGACGAAGACTGGGCGGCGCTCACGGAGATCCTGCGCGCCCTCGGGGTCGCGCGCCTGCACTTCCACCACGTGCAGGGGCTGCCGCCGCAGGTCCTCGACCTCGGGCGCACGGTCGGCTGCCCGTGGGACGTGACCGTCCACGACTACTACCCGATCTGCCCGCAGTACCAGCTCACCGACGCGACCGGCCGCTACTGCGGCGAGCCCGACGCGGCCGGCTGCGCGCGCTGCCTCGCCGCGAGCCCGGCGCAGTGGTCCATGGACATCGCGCAGTGGCGCGCGGCCTTCGGCCGCCTCCTCGGCGAGGCCGCGCGCGTGATCACACCGTCGCGCGACGCCGCCACGCGCATCGCCCGCCACTTCCCGCACGTCTCCCCGGTGACGTGGCCGCACGCGGAACCGCGCGCCCTGCCGGCCGCGGCGCGCAAGGTGCTCGTGCTGGGGGGGCTGTCGCCCGCCAAGGGCATGGAGACGCTGGTCGCCTGCGCGCGGGACGCCCGCGAACGCGGCCTGGCGCTTCGCTTCCGCGTCGTGGGCCATCTCGCGTGGCCGGTCGACGGCGAGGACCTCCCGGTGTCGTTCACCGGGGAATATCCTGAAGGGGCGCTCGCCACCCTCGTGGAACAGGAGCGCGCCGACGCGGTCTTCTTCCCCGCGCAGTGGCCTGAGACCTGGTCCTACACCCTGAGTGCCGCCATCGACGCAGGCCTCCCCATCCTCGCGACCGACCTGGGCGCCTTTCCCGAGCGGCTGGCGGGCGTGGCCGGCGCGCGCATCGTCGCCTGGGACGCCCCCGCGGCGAGTATCAACGACGCGCTCCTCGCCATGGCGGGCGACACCCCGCCGGCAAGCGGCCGCGCCCCAGGTGACGATGGAGCGATATACGGCGACCGCCTCCTGGAAGGCGTGAAACCGGTTCCGGGCGACGCGGCCGCGTGCCTGGCCTTCACCGGGGGGCGAGCGCTTGCGCCCGACGAGACCCTGCCGCGCGCCACGCTCGTCGAGCTCTTCGACGACGGCGTGCGCAGCGGCAACGGACGTTCCGCCGCGGAATTGCGCGAGCGGCTTCCGGCCGCCGACCGCGAGATCGAGGCCGCGCGGGCCGCGCGCGAGCGGGCCGCGCACGCCGAGGCGGCCCTGGCGCAGGCGCGCGCCCGGGAGGAGTCGCTCGCCGCGGAGCTTGCCGCCCTGCGCGACGAGGCGCTGCGCGCCGCCCGGCACGCGGCCGACCTGGAAGCGAGCACCTCGTGGCGCCTCACGGCGCCGCTGCGCGCGCTGGCGCGCCTCTTCGGGCGCTGAGGCCGCCCGGCAGGCGCCGCGCCGGGCGGGTGTATCATTTCGCCACTGCGGCAAGCCACACCCCCCGACGGACAACAACAGCGAGAGCCCGTGGCCCTGAACGCCCGCTGGATCCCGAAATTCACGCTGAACGACCTCGCCCGGGCCGCGATCGGGCTGGCGCTCGTCTTCTTCTTCCTCGCGCACGAGGCGGAGTGGAAGGAATTCCGCTTCCTGCAGCAGCTCGAGCTGTGGGCCTACGACACGCGCCTGAGGCTCTTCCTCCCGAAGCAGCGCGACATGCGGGTGGTCATCGTCGACATCGACGAGAAGAGCCTGAAGGCCGAGGGGCGCTTCCCCTGGCCCCGGGTCAAGCTCGCCACGCTCGTGAAGCAGCTCTTCGAGCGCTACCAGGTGCGCGTGGTCGGGTTCGACATCGCCTTCCCCGAGCCGGACACCAGCTCGGGGCTGCCGATCTTCGAGATGCTCGCCGAGCGCGACCTCAAGGACAACGCGCAGTACCTGGCCTTCCTGAAGGAGTCGCGCGCCTCCCTCGACTACGACCGGATCTTCGCCGACGAGATCGCCAAGTGGCCCGTCGTCCTGGGCGTGTCGCTGCGCGGCAAGGACGACCAGGCGGGCGTGCTGCCCCCGCCCGTCTTCGACACCAAGGCCCTGGGCGACGTCTTCTACCGCCACTACGACGCCACGGGGTACAGCGGCAACATCGAGATCCTGCAGCAGGCCGCCACCGCGACCGGGCACATCTACCCCGCCCTGGACATCGACGGCCTCACGCGCCGCGTCCCGATGTTCATGCGCTACAAGGAGGGCTTCTACGAGGCCCTGTCGCTCGCCGTCACCCGGACCTACCTCAGCAACGCCCCGGTGCGGCTGGTGATCGACGAGCCGCGCAAGTTCGCCGGCGGGCTGGAGGGCTGGATCCGCTCGATCAAGGTGGGCGAGCTGCAGATCCCGCTCGACCGCGCGATGACCGCGATGGTCCCCTACCTCGACACCGGCGGCTTCCGCTACATCTCCGCCACCGACGTGATCCGGGGCACGCTCGCCACCGAGGAGCTCAAGGACAAGATCGTGCTGGTGGGCACCTCCGCGGCCGGCCTCGTCGACCTTCGCGCCACCCCGGTCCAGGAGGACCTGCCGGGCGTGGAGGCGCACGCCGCGCTGGTGGCGGGCATGCTCGACGGCACCATCAAGAACCGCCCTCCCGAGGTGCTGGGGATCGTCGTGCTCCTCATCTGCGCCATCGGCATACCGCTCGCCTTCGCCCTGCCGCGGCTCTCCGCGGTGTGGTCCACGGTCGTGGTGGTCATCCTCCTCGCCCTCGTCGTCGCCTCGAACCTCTACCTGTGGCAGTCGAAGAGCTGGGTGGTGCCCATCGCCTCGCCGCTCCTGATGCTGGTGCTGCTCTACTTCCTCAACATGGTCTACGGCTTCTTCTCGGAGGCGCGCTCGCGCCGGCTCATCACCGGCCTCTTCGGGACCTACGTGCCCAAGGAACTCGTCGCCGAGATGTCGAAGAACCCCGGCGAGTACTCGATGAAGGGCGAGAGCCGGGAGATGACGGTGCTCTTCTCCGACGTGCGCGACTTCACGTCCATCTCCGAGGGCCTCTCGCCGGAGGGCCTGAAGGACCTCATGAACACCTACCTCACGGCGATGACCGAGAAGGTGCAGGAGAAGCGCGGGACGATCGACAAGTACATCGGCGACGCGATCATGGCGTTCTGGGGCGCCCCTCTCGCGGACCCCGCGCACGCCACCCACGCGATGGAGACGGCCATGGCGATGCAGAAGGGCCTGCGCGAGCTCGACGCGCCCTTCGCCAAGCGCGGGTGGCCCGCGCTGCACATCGGCGTCGGCCTCAACTGCGGCATGATGAGCGTCGGCGACATGGGCTCGAAGTTCCGCCGCTCGTACACGGTGATGGGCGACTCGGTGAACCTCGCCTCGCGCCTCGAGGGCCTCACCAAGGAGTACGGCGTGGGCATCCTCGTCACGATCAACATCGTGAAGGCGGCGCCGGACTACGTGTACCGCGAGATCGACAAGGTCCGCGTGAAGGGCAAGCTCGAGGGTGTGGCGATCTTCGAGCCCGTCGGCAGGAAGGGCGAGGTCGGTGCCGAGACGCTCCAGGAGATGGACCGCTTCCAGAAGGCCGTCGACGCCTACCGCGCCCAGCGCTGGGACGAGGCCGAGAAGCTCCTGAAGAACCTCGCCTACGCCGCGCCCGAGTCGAAGCTCTACAAGCTCTACCTGCAGCGCGTGGCGCACTTCCGCGCGAACCCGCCGCCCGCCGGCTGGGACGGCGTGTTCGTCTTCACCACCAAGTGAGCCGCAGGCGCCGCGCCGCGGCGCACCCGCCATGACCGACAAGCACGCGGTCCGCTATCCCTTCGGCGACACCCTTCCCGCGCCCGGCGACACGCTTGAGGTCGCGCCCGGCGTGCGCTGGATCCGCATGCCGCTGCCCTTCGCGCTGGACCACATCAACCTGTGGCTGCTCGAGGACGGCGACGGCTGGACGGTCGTCGACACGGGCATCGGCCTGGAGGCGACGTGGACGTTGTGGGAGACGCTCCTCGCCGGGCCCATGGCCGGGCGACCGGTCAGGCGCATCGTCGTCACCCACTACCACCCCGACCACGTGGGCAGCGCCGCCTGGCTCGCGGAGCGCACCGGCGCGCCGGTGTGGATGACGACGGGGGAATTCCTCTCGGCGCACGCCGCGCGCGACGACACCGCGGGCTTCGACCGCCCCACCGGCATCGCCTTCTTCGGCCTGAACGGGCTCGACGTCTCGGCCATCCCGGAGAAGGCGCGCACCGGCAACCGCTACCGGAAGGGAGTGCCGGAACTGCCGCGCACCTACCGGCGCATGATCCACGGCGACACGCTCGCCGTCGGCGGCCACGACTGGCGCGTCATCTGCGTGCACGGCCACGCGCCGGAGCACGCGGCGCTCTACTGCGCCTCGCTCGGCGTCCTCATCTCCGGCGACCAGGTCCTGCCGCGCATCACCACCAACGTGGGCGTGTGGGGCAACCAGCCCGAGGCCAACCCGCTGCGCCTGTACCTCGATTCCTTCGCGCGCTTCGCCGACATCCCAGGTTCCGTGCGCGTGCTGCCCTCGCACGACCGCGTCTTCGAGGGGTTGCACGCCAGGATCCTCCAGCTCGCGGAGCACCACGCCGAGCGGCTCGAGAAGCTGCTGGCCGCTTGCGATCGCCCGGTGACCGCGTACGAGGTGCTGCCCGTGCTGTTCCGGCGCAAGCTCGACGAGCACCAGATGGCGTTCGCGATGGGCGAGGCGATCGCGCACCTGCATTACCTCGAGGCCGAGGGGAAGGTCACGAGAGTGGTCGAGGATGGGTTGAGGCGCTTCGTCCGCGCCTGACGCGGACAGGGTGGTGGCGGGAGGGGTTTGGGAGGGCTCATGCGCCAAGCTCCCCACCGTCTCTGCGGCCTCGTCAGATCGGCCGCGTCTCGTGCACTGTCGATCTTCTCCGCACCGGGGAAGCCCTCCCAAATCCCCTCCCGCCACCACCCTGCCCGCTCCGGCACGACCATATCCCCCGTCGCCGCAACGTCTTTTCACCGAGCGCCCTGTCGTGCCGCGGGGGGCATCGCGACGAACGTCAGGTGGCGCCGAACCTGCCGCCAGTCGCAGCCGCGAACTTCAGGCAATGCGGAACCTGACGTCGGTCGCGACCGCGAACTTCAGGCGATGACGAACCTGCTGCCGGTCGCAGGTTCGTCGCTGCCGGAAGCTCGCGACGACGCCCCCCGCGGCACGACAGGGCGCTCGGTGCAAAAGAGTCGATGGCGGCGGAATCGACGCGGACGACACGAGCCTTACGACGGGGTGGCAGTGGGTTTGGGAGGGCTGCCCCGATGTGGAGAAGATCGGTGACGCACGAGACGCGAGCCGATCGGACGAGGCCGCATCGACAGTCTGAAGCTTGGCGCATGAGCCCTCCCGAACCCACTGCCACCCCGGCGGAAGGCGTGGCGAGCTACGACAGCGCTCGCATCGCCCCTTCAAGCCCTCTCAGCGTTACCGGGAACATCCTTCCTTCGAAGATGCGCCGGATGTTCTCCGTCGACACCGTCCACCCCCAGTGCTCCTCCGGCGCGGGATTGAGCCACGCAGCCCGCGGCCAGGTGCGCAGCAGCCGCTCCAGCCACACGCGCCCGGGCTCGTCGTTCCAGTGCTCGACGCTGCCGCCGGGCTGCTCGAGCTCGTAGGGGCTCATCGCCGCGTCCCCCACGAAGATCACCTTGTAGTCGTGGCCGAAGCGGCGCATCACGTCCACCGTGGGGATGCGCTCGCGGTTGCGCCGCTGGTTGTCCTTCCACACCGACTCGTAGACGCAGTTGTGGAAGTAGAAGTGCTCGAGATTCTTGAATTCCGTGCGCGCGGCGCTGAAGAGCTCCTCGACCACCCGGATGTGGTCGTCCATCGTGCCGCCCACGTCCAGGAACAGGAGCACCTTCACCGCGTTGTGCAGCTCCGGGACGATCTTCAGGTCGAGGTAGCCGGCGTTCCTCGCCGTGGCGCGGATGGTGTCCGGCAGGTCCAGCACCTCGGGGGCGCCGGTGCGCGCGAAGCGGCGCAGGCGGCGCAGCGCCAGCTTGATGTTGCGCACCCCCAGCTCGCGGTCGGCGTCGTAGTCGCGGAACTCGCGCTGGTCCCAGACCTTCACCGCCCGGCGGTTGCGCGAGCGGTCCTGCCCGATGCGGATGCCCTCGGGGTTGTATCCCCAGGCGCCGAAGGGCGAGGTGCCGGCCGTGCCGATCCACTTGTTGCCGCCCTGGTGGCGCCCCTTCTGCTCCTCGAGGCGCTGGCGAAGCGTCTCCATGAGCTTGTCCCAGCCGCCCAGCGACTCCACCAGGCGCTTCTCCTCCTCCGAGAGCCGGCGCTCGGCGAGCTTCCTCAGCCACTCGGTGGGGATGTCCTTCACCAGCTCGTCGGGGATCGCGGCGACACCCTTGAAGTAGGCCGAGAACGCGAGGTCGAAGCGGTCGAAGTACGCCTCGTCCTTGACCAGCGTCGCGCGGGAGAGCACGTAGAAGTCGTCGACGCTCCCCGTGACGACACCCTCCCGCAGCGCCTCCACCAGCGTGAGGAACTCCTTCACGCTCGCCGGGACGCCGGCCTTGCGCACGGTGAAGAAGAAGTCGACGAGCACGGCCTACGCGGCCTTCTCGAGCATCAGCTTCAGGCGGTCGAGCGCCTCCGACCAGAAAGCCTTCTGCCCGGCGCGGGTCGCCTCGTCCGCGAGCCTGCCGTGCTCGACCTGGACGCGGCTCCTGCCGCGCGCCACGGGGGCGAAGTTCACCTCCACGCGCGAGTCGCCCGCCGTCCACGCGATGCGAAGCGACTTGCCGTCGTTCGCCCGGGTCACCTTCACGGGGGCGGCGCCCAGCCACAGGGCGCGCAGCTTCGGGTCGGACCACGCGCCGTAGAGCCGGTCGAGCCCGGCGCCCACGGTGCGCGAGGCGCTGGCGGAGAACCCGTCGGCCTTCTGGTGGGGCTTCCTCAGCCCGCGCGCCTGCTCGTAGCCCACGGCGACCATCTGGCTCCACCACGGCGGCACGCGGTACTTGCCGGCGAGAAGCGCCGCGATGGCCTTGTGCGGCAGCGCCGCGGCGCCCGCCTTGTCGAGGATCGCGAGCCACTGGTCCCAGGCCCTGCCCGTGGCCCGGGCGACCGCGTCGGTGCCGACTCCTGCCAGGCGCGCCACCTCGCCCGCGGCCTGGCCGAGCCTCTTCCGCGCCGCTGCCTTCCTCGCCGGCTTCGCCTTCGTCTTCGTCGTCGCCTTCGCCCGGGCTTTCGCCGGGGCGGGTTTCCTCGTGGCCGGCCTCCCGGCCGCCTTGCGCGTCGTGGCCATGGGTCCTCCCGGGTCGCGCGGCGCTAGCGGCCGCGGCGTTGCAGGAACAGCAGTTGCTCGAAGAGGTGGACGTCCTGCTCGTTCTTGAGGAGCGCCCCGTAGAGCGGGGGGATCGACTGCTGGTGGCCCTCGCTCCTCAGCGCCTCGGGCGGGATGTCCTCGGCGAGCAGCAGCTTCAGCCAGTCGAGGAGCTCGGAGGTCGAGGGCTTCTTCTTCAGTCCCGGCATCTCGCGGATGCCGAAGAAGCTCTCCAGCGCCGCCTGCACGAGGTTCTTCCGGATCCCCGGGAAGTGCACGTCGACGATGGCCTGCATCGTCTCCTTGTCGGGGAAGCGGATGTAGTGGAAGAAGCAGCGGCGCAGGAACGCGTCGGGCAGCTCCTTCTCGTTGTTGGAGGTGATGAGGATGACCGGGCGGTGCCGGGCCTTCACGGTGCGCCGCGTCTCGTAGACGTGGAACTCCATGCGGTCGAGCTCGCGCAGCAGGTCGTTGGGGAACTCGATGTCCGCCTTGTCGATCTCGTCGACGAGGACCACCGCCTGGCGCTCGCACTCGAAGGCCTCCCAGAGCACGCCCTTCACGATGTAGTTGGCGATGTCCCCCACCTTGTCGTCGCCGAGCTGCGAGTCGCGCAGCCGCGAGACGGCGTCGTACTCGTAGAGGCCCTGCTGCGCCTTGGTGGTGCTCTTGATGTGCCACTGGTAGAGCGGCATGTCCAGCGCGCGCGCCACCTCCTCCGCGAGCATGGTCTTGCCGGTGCCGGGCTCGCCCTTGATGAGGAGCGGGCGCTGCAGGGTGACCGCGGCGTTGACCGCGATCTTCAGGTCGTCGTCCGCGACGTAGGTGTCGGTGCCTTCGAATCTCATGGCGCAAAGTATAGCGGGGCGATAACCCCTTTGCCGGCGCCGGCCGTTACACTCGGTACCGAACCCGATGGAGGAACATTCCGTGAAAGCTCCCGCACTCCGCCCGATCCTTGCCGCCACCCTCGCCGCCCTCGCCTTCCCCGTTGCCGCGGCGGGCACGGCCGTGACGATCTACTCCAGCGCCCAGCCCGGGACGCTGTCGCCGCAGACCTTCCGCTCCGGCGGCGAGGGCATGACGATCCCGGGCTACGCCCTGGTCCGGGAGGAACGCCGGTTCGACCTCCAGGCCGGCCGCACGCTCCTTCGCGTGCCCGACGTCCCGGCCCTCATCGACCCGACCACCGTCTCCTTCGCCTCGCTCACCGACCCGAAGGGCACGCGCGTCGTCGAGCAGAGCTTCGAGTTCGACCTCACCAGCACGCAGAAGCTCCTTTCCCGCTATCTCGAGCGCGAGATCACCGTCGAGCAGCCGCGCGGCCAGGGCGTGGGCGCCTTCACCGGAACCCTCGTCGGCACGCAGGGCGGGCTCACCCTGAAGGCGGCCGACGGGAGCGTGCGCGTGGTCAACGGCTACTCGGGCGTGACGCTCCCCAGCCTGCCCGGCGGCCTCATCAGCCGCCCCACGCTCGTCTGGGACATCGAGAGCGGCCGCGCCGGCGCCCACGACGCGCGCATCGCCTACCAGACGGGGGGCGTGACCTGGTGGGCCGATTACAACGTCACCTACACGGAGCCGAAGCCCGGCCAGTGCCGGCTGGACGTCGGCGCCTGGGTCACGATCGTCAACCAGTCGGGCGCAACCTACGCGGACGCGAAGCTGAAGCTCGTCGCGGGCGACGTGCAGCGCGCGCAGCCGCCGCGCGCCTATGCACCACAGCCGGCGGCCATGGCCCGCATGCAGGAGGCCAAGGCGCCCGGCTTCGAGGAGAAGGCCTTCTTCGAGTACCACCTCTACACCCTGGGGCGCCCGACGACGCTCGCGCAGAACTCCACCAAGCAGATCGAGCTCTTCCCCACCGCCGCGGGCGTGGGCTGCGAGAAGACCCTGCTCTACTACGGCCAGGGCTCCGGCTTCGCGTCCTACGGCTCGCCCATGACCGACCGCAACTACGGCGTACTCTCCAACCGCAAGGTGGACGTCTACCTGCGGATGAAGAACGCCGCGGCCAACGGGCTCGGCGTGCCGCTGCCGGCGGGGAAGCTGCGCGTGTCCAAGCGCGATGACGCGGACGGCAGCCTGGAATTC
>JAMPXV010000315.1 GCA_023700985.1 Lysobacter sp. | reverse complement strand
CGGTTTTTGGCCAGATTAACTTGCGTCCAGCCGCGACTCCGGGGAAACCTCGACATAGGTTCGGCCCGTGACGCCCGAAGCAATTTGACCTGGCCAAAAACCGAGAAAATGAACAGCCAACCGGACCCCATCGCTTCTTCGTTCACCAGCCTGCAAACCTGAATCGTGGTCGTTGTCTCGGCGCAGGACTCCTCGCGCGACGACCTTGACGTGGGAACGGTGGGACGCTTGCGCGGATGGGTTACGCTTTCGCCTTTCCTTTCTTGCTTCCGTCGAACATGGCCAAGCACACGGGGACGCCCGCCACTGCATTCCTCGCCGCGCAGGGCGTGGCCTATACCGAGCATGTCTACGAGTACGTCGAGCACGGCGGCACGTCGGTGTCGTCGTCGGCGCTGGGCGTGCCCGAGCACGAGGTGGTGAAGACGCTCGTGATGGAGACGGACAAGGGAGAGCCGATGGTCGTTCTGATGCACGGCGACCGCAAGGTCGCGACGAAGGAGCTGGCGCGCCTGGCCGGCGCCAAGCGCGTCTTCCCCTGCAAGCCCGAGGACGCCACGCGCCACTCCGGCTACCTCGTGGGCGGGTGCTCGCCCTTCGGCACGAGGAAGCGCATGCCCGTGTACATGGAGCGCTCGATCCTCGCGCTCCCGCGCATCTACATCAACGGCGGGCGCCGCGGCTACCTGCTGGGCATGCCGCCGGCGGAGGTCGTGCGCGTGCTCTCCCCCGTCCTTGTTGAGGTGGGGCGCGAAGAGTAACCTTCGATCGCACCCATCGCAGGACGACGCACTCCATGCACGCCAACGAGCCGGGGCTCCCGCTTCCCGGACCGGCCGCCAACGACCCAGGGCCCGCCACGCTCGTCATGCCGGGCCGCAAGGTGCGCGCCGGCGCGGGCGTGGACTGGGTGGGCGACGGCTGGCGGCTCTTCCGCCGGGCGACCCTCATGTGGATCGTCCTCCTGGTGGTGCTGTTCCTGGTCCACCTCGGGCTGGGCATGGTGCCGTGGGTCGGGATGGTGCTTCCCAACCTCGTCTCGCCGATCCTGATGGGCGGCATCGCGCTGGGCTGCCGGTCGCTCGAGACGGGAGGCGACCTGGAGCTGGAGCACCTGCTCGCCGGCTTCCGGCGCAACACCGGGCTCCTCTTCGCGATCGGCGTGATCTACTCGCTGGCGGAGGTGGCGATCATGGGCGCGTTCGGCCTGGTCGCGGGGCCATCGCTCATCTGGGCGGCGATCAGCGGCGACGAGGCCGCCATCGTCCAGTCCCTGCCCGAGGATCCCCTGCGCCTCGTCCTGGGCGCCCTGGTGGCGCTTTCGCTCGCGACCCCGCTGCTGGCCGCCTACTGGTTCGCTCCCGCGCTCGCCATGCTGCACGACATGCCGGCCATCCCCGCGATGAAGGCGAGCTTCGCCGCCTGCTTCCGAAACATCATGCCGATGCTGGTCTACAGCCTGCTGATGCTCGCGCTGCTGCTGGTGGCGATCATCCCGCTGGGGCTGGGCCTCTTCGCCTGGACGCCGCTGCTGGTCGCGACGACCTACACGTCCTACCGGTCGGTGTTCACCGAGGAGGACGGGGAAGCGCCCTAGAGGACGCGCCCCAGCGCGGTGAGCGCGAGCGAGATGAGGACGGTGGTGGTGATGGGCAGGTACACGAGGCGCCCGCGGAAGCGCACGGTGATGTCGCCGGGAAGCCGGCCCAGCCCGAGCCTCGAGAACTGCGGCGCGAAGAGCGAGAGCACCACGACCGCCACCACGATCACCAGCGCCCACTTCAGCATCGCGTCCTCACGCGGCGCCCTTGCGCGGGCGCTCGATGGTGACGCCGACCTTGCGCACGTTTCGGATGTGGCCGATCTTCGCCACCGACAGGCGCACCCACGGGGCGCGGAACTCCTCGGTCACGATGCGCGCGAGGTGTTCGGCCAGGGCCTCGAGCAGGCCGAAGCGGTGCTCAGAGAGCTCGGCGGTGAAGCGCTCGACCACCTGCCCGTAGTGCACGGTGTCCCGGATGTCGTCGGACTTGCCGGCCGCGTCCCCGGGGATGCCGATCTCGACCTCCAGCTCCAGCGTCTGGGGCCGCAGCTTCTCCCAGTCGTAGATGCCGACCCAGGCGTCGACTCGGAATTCGCGGATGAAGATCGTGTCCATCGGGAGGGCAATCCCGCCGCGAGGCGGGGTGGGGGCGTTTTCGAGGCCGTATTGTAGAGTATCGACATGGTTGCGCTCCTTGCCGCCGTCGCGGCTTACCTGGTCGGCTCGATCCCCTTTGCCGTGATCGTGAGCCTCGCCATGGGCCTTCCGGACCCGCGCTCCTTCGGTTCCGGCAACCCCGGCGCCACGAACGTGCTGCGCTCGGGCAGCAAGGCGGCCGCCGTGCTCACCCTCGCCGGCGACGCGCTGAAGGGCTGGTTGCCGGTGTGGGTTGCCTACCGCCTGGACTTCGCGCCGGGGGTGGTGGCCGTCGTGGCGCTGGCGGCTTTCCTCGGCCACGTCTTCTCCGTCTGGCTTCGCTTCAAGGGGGGCAAGGGGGTCGCCACGGCCGCGGGCGTCGTCCTGGCGATCGACTGGCGCGTCGGCCTCGCCGTGCTCGTCGCCTGGCTGGCGGTCGTCGCCGCGACCCGCTACTCGTCCCTGGGCTCCATCACCGCCGCGCTCCTGTCGCCGGCGGTGACCTGGTACTTCCTCGGCGCCGGGCCGGTCTTCCTCGCCACCTGCGCCATGTGCGCCGTG
>JAMPXV010000092.1 GCA_023700985.1 Lysobacter sp. | reverse complement strand
GAGCACCGAGAGGTCGACGTGCGCGACGAGCGCCACCTGGAAGAGGTTGGCGACGGGGAAGACGTCCTTCAGGCCGGGCGTGCGCGCGAGCACGAGCAGCAGCGAGAAGAGCCCCGATCCCACGAGCGCGGCCACGCCCAGCACGAGCCATCCCGTGGCCAGGCGCGCGGAGGCGTCGCGGGCGACGGTCAGCCCGAAATCGGTGCCCGGCGTGCGGCGCGCGGCGAGGGCGGCGGTGGCGGGAAGGTTCGCGGAGGGCAGGCTAGCCATGGTGTCTCTCCTGGCGCTTGGGCGGTGGCGGGTGGTCGGCCGCGCGCGGCCCGAGGCGGGCGAGGGCGGCGCGGAAGTCTTCGAGATGGGCGCGCAGCGCCCCGAGGTCGGTGCGCCCGGCGTGCACGAAGCGAACGCGCGCAGGCGGCACGCTCGCGCGCAGGGCGGGCATCCGGGCGGCGGCGAGCCTTTCCGCGACGATCGCCGTGCCGGTGCGGAACTCGCAGTCGCCATCGCGGCAGCCGGCGACGAGCACGCCGTCGGCGCCCGCGCGCAGCGCGTACTCGACGAACGACGGCGGCGCCATCGCGGCGCACAGGAACTCGATCGCGGCCGTGGAGCCGTCCTCGAGCACGCGGGAAGGCGCGCCCCAGCGGCATCCGAACACGACGACGCGCGGCGCGCCGGCGAGCGCCGCGGTGCGGGACTCGAGCGACTCGCGCAGCGCGCCGATGGCGGCGGAGGGCATGTCGATGCCCGTGGTGAGCGTCTCGCCGCGCCGGAAGGGCGTCGAGGACGGGCAGGCGCCGGTGCAGATGCCGCATCCCGCGCACAGCGCCGCATCCACCTGCGCCTGGCGCGGATGGGGGCGCGCGTCGGTGCGCGGGACCATCACCACGGCGTCGTACGGGCAGTCGGCGAAGCAGCGCGCGCAGCCGTTGCAGTTGTCGAGGCTCACGCGGGCGGCCGGCGCGCGCGGCACGCGGGTGGCGTACGGCAGCGCCGCGAGCGTCACGAGGAAGGCGGCAAGCGCCACCCACAGCCCGTCGGGGCCGAGCCAGGCCATCGCCGCGTGCGGGAAGAGGTAGAACCAGTCGAGCGGGATGCGCGCGGGCAGGAAGGCCAGGTCGGCCGGCGGCATGAGGGAGAGGGGCTTGGCGAGGGCGAGCAAGGCGAGCGTGGCGGCCGACCCCCACGCGAGGGCCCCGGGCGGGTGGGTGCGCGCCGGGCTCACGCGCTGCACGTGCGCCCACATCGCGCCCAGCATCGCGAGCGGCAGGCCGATGTGCAGGAAGATGAGGAGCGAGAAGAATCGGTCGCTCACCTGGTCGCCGGCGATCACGTTCCTGGTGAGCGCCCCGTCGAACACGGGCAGCGCGTCGAACCACTCGGTGGTCGCCGTGAGGCTCCACTGCGCGAGCTGGTCCCAGGGGAGCCAGTAGCCGCCGATGCCGGCCGCGAACATGACCACGAGGACCACGAGGCCGGTGAGCCAGGTGAAGCGGCGGAACGCGGCGTAGTGGCGGCGCGAGAGCTCGCGCGCGAGGTGCAGCGCCGTGACCAGCACGAGGGCGTCGGCACTGTAGCGGTGCAGGGCGCGGGCGAAGGCGCCCAGGGGCCAGTCGTTCCGGTCCATCGCCGCGAGGCTCTCGCGGGCGCCCGTGGCGCTGGTGTCGAAGCCCACGTAGATCCAGATGCCGGAGGCGCAGCAGATCCAGAAGAAGAGGAAGCCGAGCGCGCCGAGGTGGCGCATCGGGTTCAGGCGCTGGCCGAAGGCCGCGTCGAAGAGGGCGTCCACGCGCTCGACGGCGAGCGTGGCCGGGCCGGGGGCGGGAAGGGGGAGGGAGGGCGCGTTCATGGCCATGGGGCTAGCGCAGCACGATCCCGCCCTTGCCGGGCTCGAAGTCGACCACCAGCACGCGGCCCGGGTCGAGCCGCATCTCCTCCTCGCGCACGCGATCGAAGGTGCCGGCGGCGTCGTCGGCGAGCTTCACGCGGATGCGGTGCGTGCCGGCCGGCACGGGGATGCGCCGGTAGGCCACGGAGGCGCCGTCGCGCGACAGGCCCGAGGGGATGGCGACGATGTCGGCGACGCTCTTCCCGTCGAGCTCGACCTTGACGAGCACGGGGGCGCGCTCCCGGGGGCAGTCCTCGGCGGCGCGCATGTTGGGCGCGAGCTTCGCGAGCTCCTCGGGCGAGCGCGTGCGGCAGGCCGCCTTGCGCTGCCCGGCGTGGTTGAGCGACACGCGGATGAGCGCGTGCCCCGGCGGCAGCGGCTCGAAGGCGGGCGAGGTCGAGAACCAGCCGAGCGTGGCGGCGAAGGCGCCGTAGAGGACGACCTGCAGGCCCCAGGCGACGGCGCGGTTCATGGCCGCCCTCCCAGGCGCACGAGGTCCGCTTCCTTCGCGTGGATGCGCGGCGCGAGCTTGAAGGCATCCGAGAAGCAGTCGTCGGGCGAAAGCCCCTGCTTCGCGAAGGCCGGCTGCGCGGCCTCCACCATCTTCACCGAGCCGCAGGCGTAGATGCGATGCCCGGCGAGGTCGGGGTAGTCGGCGAGGATCGCCTCGTGCACGAGGCCGGTGCGGCCTTCCCACGCGTCGTCGGGGCCGGTCTCGGAGAGCACCGGCACGAAGCGGAAGTTGGCGTGCTCGCGGGCCCAGCGCTCGGGAAGCTCGCGCAGGTACATGTCGGCCAGCCGGCGCGTTCCCCAGTAGAGCACCATCGGGCGCGCGATGCCGGCGTGGAAGGCGTGCTCCACCATGCTCTTCACGGGCGCGAAGCCGGTGGCGCCGGCCACGAAGATCACCGGCTTGTCGCCGTCCTCGCGCAGGAAGAACGACCCCACCGGCCCCTCGAAGCGCAGGCGGTCGCCGGCCTTCATCGCCGTGAAGACGTGCGTGGTGAAGCGCCCGCCCTCGACGCGCCGGATGTGCAGCTCGATCGGGCCCGGCTCGTGCGGCGCGGTGGCGAACGAGAAGGCGCGCTTCTGGCCGTCGTCGAGCAGGATGTTGATGTACTGGCCGGCGTAGAACGGGACGCGCCCGCCGCCCTCGGGTTCCAGGCGCACGCGCATCACGTCCGGGGCGAGGAGGTCCATCGAGGCGACGCGCGCCTCGTGCAGGCTCACCGGGCGCGTGGACGCGCCGGACGGCTCGTACTCGATTTCCACGTCGGAGACGGGCTTGGCCACGCAGGCGAGCACCTGGCCGGCCTCCCGCTCGGCGCCGGAGAGCGCGTTTTCCTGGTAGGGGCCCAGCTCCACCTCGCCGTGCAGCACCGTGCACTTGCACACGCCGCAGCCGCCGTTCCGGCAGTCGAAGGGCATGGCGAGCCCCTCCCGCAGGCAGGCGTCGAGGAGCGTCTCGTCCTCCTTCATGGCGACGATGCGGTTGTCGGGGTTGGCGAGCACGTGGAAGGCGCGCAGCTCGCGGCGGCCGAACTTCGGCGGCAGCCACGGCGCGAGCGCGGCGAGGAGCGTGAGCCCGCCCGTGAGGGCCCAGAGGCCGGCGGGCGACCACTCGTAGAGGAGCGCGTAGGTCGGCAGGTAGAACCAGTCGAACTCGATCGAGGTCGCGGTGCGCGCGAGGTCGGCGGGCGCCTGGCTGAGCGCCGGCTTCAGGGCCGACAGCACGAGGAGGGCCGCGCCCAGCGCCGCCATGAGCGGGTTGGGCGGCAGCGTCTTCGCCTGCGGCACGCGGTGCGTGTGGATCCACAGCAGGGCCAGCACGCCCAGCGGCAGGCCGATGTGCAGGAAGGACAGCAGCGAGAAGAAGCGGTCGTTGACGCTGTCCTCGGTCAGGAAGTTGCGGATGAGGAGCCCGTTGAAGACCGGCAGCGCGTCGAACCACTCGGCGGTCGCGATCACGGTGAACTGCGCGAGCTGGTCCCAGGGCAGCATGTAGCCGTTGATGCCGGAGGCGTAGACCAGCCACAGCACGACCACGCCGCTCACCCACGAGAACCAGCGGAAGCCGCGGTGGCGGTCGAAGGCGAAGTGGCGCAGGAGGTGCAGCGCCATCGTGAGCACCATCCCGTCGGAGGCGTAGCGGTGCAGGCTCCTCAGGAGGCCGCCGGCCCACCACTGGTCGTGGGTGAGGCGCTCGACGGAGGCGTACGCCCCGGTCACGCTGGTGTCGAAGAACGCGTAGAGGTAGAGACCGCTCGCCATCACGACCCAGAAGAGCCAGTAGCTCAGGGCCCCGAGGTGGTACAGGGGGTTCAGCCGCTCGCCGAAGATCGCGTTGGCGGCGCGCTCCGCCACGAGGAACAGCCGCTGCAGCAGCCGTTGCAGGAGGCGCAGCATGGCGCGGGCCTCAGCCCGCGCGAAGGCGGCGGTTGCGCAGCCATTCGCGGAACAGGAAGCCGAGCACGGCCAGGACGATCGAGGTTCCGGTGAGGATTTCGAGCACGATGCGGTAGTCGAGCCGGTAGCGGCCGGTGCGCGGGTCGTAGACGGTGCACAGGAGCCGCACGCGCTCGACGATGTTCTCGACGGTGACCTCGGGAAGCGGCGCGTCGGTGAGCAGCGCCTTGAGCGGGCCGACGAGCATCGGCACCTCGAAGTCCTCGCCGTAGACCTGCGCGGCCACGCGCCCGCCCGCGTCCAGGATCGTCACCTGGGTGAGGTGGTCGAAGCCGCCCGCGGCGGCCGCGTAGCTGAAGCCCAGCTCGCGCGTGATGGCCTCGACGGTGCCCTCGCCGGGGCTCAGGAAGTGCCAGTCGCGCCGCTCGATGCCCTGCTGGCGCGCGAAGGCGCGCATGGCCTCCGGGGTGTCGAACGGGTAGTTGAAGCCGATGGTCGCCACGCTGAAGCGGCCGGGCCCGAGCATGCGGTCGGCCTCCGCGACGGCGCGGGCGAGGAAGCGCGTGGTGGTCGGGCAGACCTGCGAGCAGCCGGTGTAGACGAAGCTCACGAGGAC
Organism: Lysobacter sp.; assembly: GCA_023700985.1. Lineage (GTDB taxonomy): Bacteria > Pseudomonadota > Gammaproteobacteria > Burkholderiales > Usitatibacteraceae > FEB-7. The sequence continues at coordinate 8,712 of JAMPXV010000092.1, read as the reverse complement.
GGGCCGCCCTTTCAGGTCGGCCAGCCGCGCCGGAGAGCCGTCGGCCGCCCGGAAGGCGTGGTTGCCCACGGCGGTACCGATGGCGCGCTGGCTGCGTTGGACAGCCGCGCTCGGCTCCAGGGTGGCGACTTCGGATTCCGCTCGCGCCTGGGCAGATCCTAGGAAGACCCCGAAGACGAGCGCGGCCGCCGTCGGCAGCCAGCGCGGTCGGCACCTGGTGCCCACGCGGGCTACCCCCGCCAGGCCGCGTCCGCGATCACGCCGATGAGCAGGAGCGAGAGCTGGGCGAGGGAGGCGTGGAAGCTGCGCATGGCGGTTGCGCGTGACGGCTCGGCGGCGAGGCGCGAGGCGGCGCGCAGGAAAAGGAACCCGCCGGTGGCCGCACCCGCCGCGTAGAGCGGGCCGAGGCCGAAGGCGAGCGGCAGGAACGACGAGGCGACCAGCACGACCGTGCCGCCGAGAACGGCGCGCGCGGCACGGGCATCGCCCACCACCACCGGCAGCATGGGCACGCCGGCGGCCCGGTAGTCGTCGTGGAAGGCGATGGCGAGGCTCCAGAAGTGCGGCGGCGTCCACAGGAACAGCACCCAGGCGAGCGTGGCGGCCACGGGGCCGACCTCGCCGGGCGCCGCGCCGGTGGCCCCGGCGAGCACCGCGAAGCTGCCCGCAAGCCCGCCGATCACGATGTTCATCCACGTGCGGCGCTTGAGGATCACCGTGTAGACGACGCCGTAGAAGAACGCGCCGAGGAAGACGAAGAGGGCCGCCACCGGGTTCACGGCGACGGCGGCCGCGGCCACGGAGAGCACGAGCATGAGGCCGATCACCGCGAGCCAGAACGGCCCGTGGGTGAGCCGCCCGGTGACGAAGGCGCGCCCGCGCGTGCGCCCCATGCGCGCGTCGAGGTCGCGCTCCACGTACTGGTTGAACGCCCCCGCCGAAGCGGAGGCCGCGATCACGCAGGCGACGAGGATGGCCACCTGCCAGGCCGGGGCCCCGCCGCCGGGGACCGCGAGGGCCCCCGCCAGCGCGGTGAGCCCGATCGCGAACCCGATGCGCAGCTTGAACAGGTCGAAGAAGAGCCTCACGTGGCCCTGCTTCGCGGCGGCATGTCCCTCGTCACGCATGGCGGTCTCCGGTTCGACGGCTAGCTGAGCGGCCAGACGGTCGACAGGTACTTCCAGTTCACGAAGTAGTAGAGGATGAAGGACACCAGGAAGACCATCGCCAGGACGAACGTGCCCGGGGCCACGAACCCGCCCAGACCGATCGTGCCGTGGCCGCCCGAGGGGGCGACGGCGGCGGGACCCCAGACGGGCGGGGGCGCCATGCCCTTGCGGACCGGGACGTGCGCGAAGCCGGGGGTCTGGATCTTCTTGCCGAGGAACACCGAGCCCACGGTGACGGCGAGGTACATCGCGCCGCCGACGATCGCGGCCAGGCCCGAGACGGCCATGAGGCCCATCATGAGGTAGGCGGTGCCCGGGAACTCGTGCGGCATCGCCGCCCCGGAGAACGCCATGTCCCAGTGCCGGCGCGGCACGCCCAGGGTCCCCGCCCCCATCATGAACACCGAGAAGGCGCTCATGCCCAGGCCGTACACGTAGGGCTGCCACTTCGCCATCCCGGGGAACATGAGCTCGCGGCGGAAGAGCGTCGGGATGAGGAAGTAGGTGAGCGCCATGAAGGCGAGCGTCGTGCCCACGACGACGGTGGCGTGGAAGTGGCCCGGCACGTAGATCGTGTTGTGGATGATGAGGTTCAGCTGCTCGGTGCCCATCATCACGCCGGAGATGCCGCCCAGGAACCCGAAGCCCACCAGGGAAATGAACATGCCGGAGAAGCAGGGGTTGCCCCAGGGGGCCTTGCGCAGCCACTCGAAGAAGCCCTTGTTGAAGCCCTTCTCGCGCTGCGCCACCTCGATCGCGCCGGGCACCGTGAGGCCGTGCACCATGGAGGCCAGCACCGCGAGGTACATGGCGTAGCTGGTGTTGAAGATCTTCCAGTTGGAGGTGAGGCCCGGGTCGGCGAGCAGGTGGTGGGCGCTCGCGAGCTGCAGGAACAGGATGTAGAGCACGAAGGCGGTGCGGCTCACCTTCTCGCTCATGGGCTTCGCGCCGAAGACGATGGCGGCGATGGCGTACCAGACCGACACGTGCGCCGCGACGTTGATCTGCTGCGAGGAGTGGCCGAAGCCCCACCAGACCGTGCGGTACATGAGGGAGTCGATGTGGCTCACCAGGCCCACGGACCACAGGAAGGTCGGGATGAGGATGATGGCGCCCGCGGCGATGGTGAAGGTGGCGATGATCGCGGCGGTGATCGCGCCGAAGGTCACCAGCGGCACCGAGCCGTTGTAGGTCTTCTCGGCCTTGCCGACCACGAGCGTGCCGAAGAACACGAACACGGCGACGAGCGCGCCCACGGCGAAGAGGATGAGCCCGAGGTAGAAGAGCGGGTGCGCCCCCATCGGCACGTAGGAGGTGAACATCACGCTCGAGTCGCCCTTGAACACCGCGATGTTGTTCATGATGGCGCCGACGATCATGAGCCAGAAGGCGGCCCAGGCCACCTTCGGCGTGGCGAGCCGGCACTTGAGCAGCGTCGAGGCGGCGAAGTAGAGCACCGCGATCTCGAAGAAGATGATCCAGAAGACCAGCATGTCCAGCCCGTGCGCGGTGAGCGCGAGGTAGAACCAGTCGGGCGGCAGCAGCTTCACGGCCGGCCAGCGCGTGAGCGTGACCAGCAGCGCCAGGACCCCGCCGACGAGGAGCGAGACCACCCCGGCGACGGCGTTCCAGCGGATGAGCTTCTCGGCCGGCTCGTGGTAGACGAGGCCGGTGGACGGGCAGGTGCGGAAATTGCGATTGACGGCCATGGCGGTCTCCCTACCCTTTCTTCGGCTTCACGACGTAGAGCTTGCTCGCCATCGTGTGGTGGTTGATCCCGCAGTACTCGTTGCAGATGATCGAGTACGTGCCTTCCCGGGTCGGCGTGATCGTCACGATGTGCTCGTAGCCGGGGTGGATCTGGATGTTGATGTTCTCCGGCTGCAGCGAGAACCCGTGCAGCCAGTCGGTCGACATGATGTGCAGGCGGTAGGTCTGGCCCTCCTCCAGCTCGAGGACGGGCCAGAAGTTCCACAGGCGCGCGATGAGGTACACGTCGCTGCCCGGCACGGGGTGGACGACCGGGATGTTCTGCTCCGTGACGGTGCGCACGGTGTACTTGTCGACCATCGCCTGGGTCTTGGCCATGTAGGCCTCGGGCGTGGTGCGGTAGGCCTCGTTGGAGAGGTTCTGCTTACCGTAGATGTGCCAGTACGGCATCATGAAGAACATCACCAGGCACCAGACGAAGGCGATGACGATCCACGTGCCTTCGACGCGGTCCAGGGGCTGCTTCCACCAGACGCGATCGGTGGGGGAATGAATGGCGGTCATGTCGGCCTCGGAGTGGGGGGCTTACTTCGCGATCGGGATGCCGACGATTTCCATCACGCCCCAGACGATGTACAGGACGGTTGGCATCGCGACGCCGAGGAAGAGCAGCAGGAACGGGTTGTCGATGAGGCTCTGCATCATCGGGATCGGCTCGTCGTACACGTCGTCGTCGCCGTCGTTGCCGGCCGGTCCGGTCTGGGCGGGGTCCTGGCTCATGGTTTCCTCCTGTTTTCGGGGCGCGCGCCGGCGGGTCGGCACGTCTGAGGGGTATGCTAGGCAAGCGGTGGCATGGAAAAATTGAACCCGTTCAAGAAAAGCCGCATTGCCCCTCGGGCCCGTGTCCGGCGGGCCGCGGGGCCGCTAACATGCCTCCCGTGAACGCCACTTCATTCGGGACAGCGCCGGCGCCCACCGCCGCGTCCGCACCGGCAGCCGGGCATCGCGCCGTCGCCGCCTGGCTCCTCGCCTGCTGCGCGCTCGTCTTCGCCATGGTCGTGGTGGGCGGGGCCACGCGGCTCACCCATTCGGGGCTTTCCATCGTCGAGTGGCAGCCCTTCATCGGCACGCTCCCGCCGCTGTCGGCCGCCGACTGGGCCGAACAGTTCGAGAAGTACAAGCTCACGCCCGAGTTCAGGCTGCGCAACCACGACATGGACGTGGAGGGGTTCAAGTCCATCTTCTGGTGGGAGTACTTCCACCGCCTCCTCGGCCGCCTGATCGGCGTCGTCTACTTCCTGCCGCTCGCCTGGTTCTGGGCGCGCGGCGTCCTCGACCGGCCGCTCAAGTGGAAGCTCGCCGGGATCTTCGTGCTGGGGGGGCTGCAGGGCGCCATGGGCTGGTACATGGTGAAGAGCGGCCTCGTCGACGACCCGCAGGTGAGCCAGTTCCGCCTGACCGCCCACCTGGGCCTCGCGCTCCTCATCTTCGCCGCCATGTTCTGGGTGGCCCACGGCCTGCTGCGGCCCGCGGCCTCGGGCGCCCCGGCCGGGCTGCGCCGCGCGGGGCTCGCCTTCGCCGCGCTCGTGTTCCTCCTGGCGCTGTCCGGCGGGTTCGTGGCCGGCATCCGCGCGGGCTTCGCCTACAACACCTGGCCGCTCATGAATGGCCACTGGATCCCGCCGGAGATCCTCATGATCGAGCCCTGGTGGCGCAACTTCGGCTACAACATGGCCACGGTGCAGTTCGTGCACCGCACGACGGCGCTCGTCGTGCTCGCCTGCGCGTTCGTGCTCGCCTGGCGCGTGCGCGCCGACCCGGGGACGGGCGGGGAAGCGCGCCTCGCCGCCGCCACGCTCGCCGCCGTGACGCTCGGCCAGGTGGCGCTCGGCATCACCACGCTCCTCCTCGTCGTCCCGGTGTCGCTGGGCACCGCGCACCAGGGCGGCGCCGTCGTGGTCCTCGCCGCGGCGCTGTGGCTGGCGCGGGCGCTTCGCTGAAAAAGGAAAGTGGGGCGGTTCTACAGTGCTTGAGTGGGACGGTTCTACAGAACCGGTCTATTCCGATCCAATTACGGTCACCGCTCTTGCTCCACGAATAGACCGGTTCTGTAGAACCGTCCCACTCAAGCACTGTAGAACCGTCCCACTTGCCCCACTTTCCTTTAGGAACCGTCCCTATTTCAGCGGGCAGCGCCCGACCCGCGGGCAGGCTTCCTCGTGGCGGTGGGCGATCGAGACGGCGATGGTGCGCGATTTTCCTGCGTCGATGACGCCCATGAGGTCGGCGAGCTCGCCGTCTTCCCGCTCGAGGTGGGCGCGCAGTCGCAGGAGGAAGTCGGCGGCCGTGCCGCCCGGGAACGCCACCGCGACCCCGCCGCCCAGGGCGAGGAGCGGGATGCGCAGCGCGTGCCAGAGCTCGGCCAGTTCGCGGTGCTCGACGAGGAGCTGCGACACCAGCTCGAAGGCCTGCGCGCGGCGCGCGGGCGCGTCGCAGGCGGCCAGGAGGGCCGGGAAGATGTCGGCTTCCTCGTCGTCCATGTGCACGCGCAACGCCTCGTCGATCTCGGCGACCAGCGCGCGCGCGCGGTCGACCAGGCCGGCGTCGGGGGCGCCGGGGGCCGGCAAGGAGAGCTCGGTGGCGAGCGTCTCCAGGCGCCCGAGCATGCCGGCGATGCACCGGTGGCAAAGCCCCAGCGCGGCGCGCGGGGAGGGTGTGCCGTTCGGTTCGGTCTGCGGATCTGGCATCGGCCCTCCGGAATCGAGGGCCCAGACTAACGGCGCGCGGCGGCCGGCGATTTAAAGAAGATCAAGAAAACGGAAGCGGGGCCCCGCGGCGGCGTCAGACGAGGTGCAGACCCCCGTCGAGGCCCAGGATCTCGCCGGTGACGAAGCCGGCCAGCGGCGAGGCGAGGAAGCGCACGGCGTGGGCGAACTCCTCGGGCTCGCCGAAGCGGCCGGCCGGGATCGTCGCGAGGGCCTGGCGGCGCTGCGCGTCCGTGAGGTGCTCGGTGGCCGACGGCGAGCGCACGTACGACGGGGCGATCGCGTTCGCGGTGATGCCGTGCGGGGCGCCCTCGCGCGCCAGGGACTGGGTGAGCGCGGCGAGCGCGCCCGAGGCCGCCGCCTCGGCGGGCCAGCGCGGGGCGCTCGCGGGGGAGTGCCCGCCCACGCAGACGATGCGCCCCCAGCCGCGCGAGGTCATGTCGGGGAACACGGCGCGCGACCACAGGAAGGCGCCGTCCACGCAGACGCCCAGGACGCGCCGCCAGGCGCCCTCGTCGGTGCCGGCCAGCGCCGCCCCGGCCGAGGTCCCCGCGGCGTTCACGAGGATGTCCACCGGGCCGAGCTCGACGCGGATGCGCTCGTGGGCGGAACGCACGGCCATCGGGTCGGTCACGTCCGCGGCGACCACGATGCGCTCGCCGCGGACGAACCGCGACAGCGTGTCCAGCCGCAGCGCGTCGAGGTCGACCAGGGCCACGCGGGCGCCGTCCTCGAGGAGGGCGCGCGCGGCCGCGAGCCCCAGGGAGCCCGCGCCCCCCGTCACCACCACGACCTTGTCCTTCAGGCTCATCGCGGCCTCGCCTCTCTCAACGGGGTATCGGGCGCCACGGCGCGAGGAGCTCCGCGACGCCGTCCCAGCAGATCTGCACGCCGATGCACAGCAGGATGAACGCCGAGAGCCTCAGGAAGACCGCGGTGCCCGAGGGGCCCAGCAGGCGCACGAGGTGCGAGGCGTAGCGGTAGGCGAGCCAGATCGCCACCGCCGCGATCCAGATCCCGGCGAGCAGGCCCAGGGACGACCACAGCCGGGCCGCGCCCTGCGACGGGAGGCTCGCCCCGAGGGTGATGGCGATGGAGATCGAGCCCGGGCCCACGGTGATCGGGAAGGAGAGGGGATAGAAGGCTCGTCCGGCCACCTCTTCGGGCGTGGCCTGGCGCGTCGCGCCGGGCGAGTCGCCGCCCCCCGCGCTCTCCGCGGCCAGCAGCCGCCACGCGGTGGCCGCGACGAGGAGCCCACCGCCCACGCGCACCACGGCGAGCGAGATGTCGAAGAAGGCGAGCACGTAGTTGCCGATGTAGGCGGCGCCCACGAGCAGCACGAGGCAGTTGAGGCCGACGCGCCGCGCCATGGCGCGCCGCGCCGGCTCGTCCATCGTCCGCGTGAGCGTGAGGAAAATGGGCGCGTTGCCCGGCGGGTTGGTGATGGGCAGGAGCGCGGCCAGGGCGACGAGCCCGGTCCTCACGAAGGCGGCGATCTCGGCCTCCACGGCGCTCAGGGCGTGCAGTCGAGGTAGACCGTGCGGTGCTCGAAGGCCGACGCGGTCTTCGCGATCGAGCCGCACACGTAGGTCACCTCGAGCTGCTTGCGGTCGCCGCGCGCCGGGTCGCCGCAGATCTCGTTGGATACCTCGAAGGAGGACGTGCGCCGGCCGTTCGCCCGCCTTGCCACCCAGCGCGTCGCGTCACAGCTCTTCGACGAAGTGCCGTAGTACGCGGTCGAGACCGTGATCGGCCCGGTGGCGCGCGGCGGGGGCGCAGGCGCCACCGGGACCACCGGGGCGGGGACGGGCGCCGCGCGCGCAGCCGACTCCTCCAGCGCCTTCCGGTAGCCGCTCGCGAAGCCGTCGTCGTAGCCCCGGCGGTAGCCCTCGCGGTAGTCAGCGCGCTTCTCGACCGGTTCGTCGCCGGCCGCGGCACCCGGCAGGCAGAAGGGCAGGCAGAAGACGAGGGCAAGGGCGTGGCGCATCAGGCGTTCTCCAGGACGGGCGAGGGCCGGCCGGTCGACTTGCGGCGGCGGCAGGCGTCGAGGAAGGAGTTGAGCAGGGGCTTGCCGTCGAGGAGCTCGGCGTCGGCCGGATCCATGAACTCGGGGTGCCACTGGACGCCCGCCACGTAGCTCGGCCCGGTCCAGCGGAGCGCCTCCACCACGCCGTCGGGCTCGCTCACGGCCTCGATCACGAGCTCGCGCCCGAGCGCCTTCACGGCCTGGTGGTGGATGGTGTTGATGCGCGACACCGCCTCGCGCGGGTAGAGGCCCGCGAGCCAGCCCCCTTCGGAGAGTCGCATGGCGTGGAAGTTGTCCTCGTAGCGCTTGTCGCAGCGGTGCTGAAGCGCGCCGCCCACCTGCGTCTGGATGTCCTGGTAGAGCGTGCCGCCGAAGGCCACGTTGATGAGCTGGCAGCCCCGGCAGATGCCCAGCACCGGCTTGCCCTGGCGAACGAATTCCCGGAAGAGCCGGATCTCGTAGGCGTCGCGGACGCGGTCTCCCGACCACTCCGGGTTGAGCGGCGACTCGCCGTAGGTCTCGGGCGCGATGTCGGCGCCGCCCTGCAGCACCAGGCCGTCGAGCGCGTCGACGTAGTCCTTCTTGGCGATCTTCGCCGGCAGGTGCGGGGAGGCAAGGCTCAGGGCGGGCACCATGAAGGCGAGCACCTCGCCCGACATCACCCAGTTGGCGACGGACTGCTCCAGGTACTGGACGCTCTTGGTGGGCAGGAAGAACCGCCGGGGGTCCGGGTACAGGAGCCGGGCGGAGATGCCGATCTTGAGCGGTTCCATTCCATCTACGCTTCTCCCTTGGGAGAAGGCCGGGGTGAGGGACGCCGTAACTATATCGCGTCGGGTGCTTGATCGGGCGCAAGGCTGCGCCCCGGCCACGGGAGGACGCTAGTGGCAAGGGCGGCGCGTTGCGCTGCCATGTGGGCGTCACGTTCGCGGCCCATGCTCTCGCCGGGCATCGCGTCACGAGCGGAAAACGCATGGAAAAGTCGCGCATCGTCGAAGCACTGGGTGAGGAGGGCCTGCGGCTGCCGGCGCTCCTCAACGAG
>JAMPXV010000091.1 GCA_023700985.1 Lysobacter sp. | reverse complement strand
GAGACGGCGGAGATCGCCGTCCAGTCGGCGTTGACCGGCCACCTCGTGCTCTCGACTGTGCACACGAACGACGCGCCCTCGACGGTGAACCGCCTCCTCGACATGGGCGTCGAGGACTACCTGCTCACCTCGACCGTCGTGGGCATCCTTGCGCAACGGCTGGTGAGGAGCCTGTGCCTGCACTGCCGAAAGCCCTATCCCGCCCTTCCGGAGGTGGTCGAGCAGATGGGGCTTCGCCGCTTCGTGCCGGAAGGCGACGTCACGCTCTACCACCCGACCGGTTGTACCCACTGCAGCGGCACCGGTTACTTCGGCCGCATGGGGATCATGGAGATGATGCCCATGAGCGACAAGATCCGCTCCCTCGTCATGCGCCACGCGAACTCGACGGACTTGCGCGTGGCCGCCGTCGAGGAGGGCATGGAGTCCATGTTCGAGAACGGCGTGCGCAAGGCGGTCGCCGGCACGACCACGCTCGAGGAAGTGCTTCGCGTCACTCGCGAGGACTAGCGCGATGCCCGTGTTCCAGTACAAGGCCGTCACCCCCGCAGGCGAGGTGCTCGAGGGGGCAATGGATTCCGCCACGCGCAACGGGGTCATCGAGCGGCTGCGCGACATGGGCTATACGCCTATCCGCGCTGTTGAGGCGGGCGCCGCGGACGCCGTGGCGGGGCAGGCGCGGCGCAGCGCTTCGCCGGCGCTCTTCCGGCGCGGCGTGACGCAGGACGAGATCGGTGTCGTCACCCGCGAGATCGCCACGCTGCTGAACGCCGGCCTGCCGCTCGACCGCAGCCTGGAGATCCTGGTGGGGCTCGCGGAGACCGAGCGCGTGGCGGAGGTGCTGCGCAAGGTGCGCAACGACGTGCGCGGCGGGGCGTCGCTCTCCAAGGCGCTCGATTCGCAGGGAGGCGTCTTCTCGCGCTTCTACGTGAACATGGTGCGGGCGGGCGAGGCGGGTGGCGCGCTGGCGGAAGTGCTGGCGAGGCTAGCCGAGTTCATGGAGCGGTCGAAGGAGCTGCGCGAGAGCGTGAAGTCCGCCCTCATCTATCCAACGATCCTCCTCCTGGTCGCCATCGCCTCGGTCACGATCCTCCTCGCCGTCGTCGTCCCGCAGTTCGAGCCGATCTTCGAGCAGAGCGGAAAGGCACTGCCGTTCGTGACCGAGATGGTGCTCGGCGCGGGGGCGGTCATGCGCGCGTGGTGGTGGGCGTTCGTGCTGGGCTCGGTGGCCCTCGTGTTCATCGTCTCCAAGCGCCTGGAGTCTCCCGAGGCGAAGTTCGCCTGGGACCGGCGCGTGCTCGGCGCCCCGGTGCTGGGCGACCTCGCGGCCAAGGTCGAGACGGCGCGGCTCGCGCGCACGCTCGGCACGCTGCTGAAGAACGGCGTCTCCCTCGTGAACGCGCTGTCCATCGCGCGCGAGACGATGGGGAACACCTACATGGCGGCGGGCCTCGCCGAGGTCGGCCGCGAGCTGAAGACCGGCCGGGGCTTCGCCAAGCCCATGATGGAGACGCGCCGCTTCCCCGCCTTCGCCGTGCACATGATCCAGGTGGGCGAGGAGACCGGCCGCCTCGACCAGATGCTCCTCGACGTCGCCGACGTCTACGACAAGGAGGTCGCGCGCGCGGTCAAGCGCTCGCTCGCGCTTCTCGAGCCCGCGATGATCCTCTTCCTCACCTTCGTGGTCGGCGCCGTGATTCTCTCGATCCTCGCCGCCATGCTCTCCATCTACGACCTGCCCATCTAGGGCCCCCATCGAACCGGAGTCGCCATGAACAGAACCGCCCGCTCCCAACCCTTCCGAGCCCACCGCGGCTTCACGCTGCTCGAGCTGGTGATGGTGCTCGTGATCATCGGCGTGATCCTTGCGATGGTCGGCCCGCGCGTGTTCAACAGCCTCGGCCGCGCGAGCTCCGAGCGCGCCAAGGTGCAGATCGAGCAGATCGGCAGCGCGCTGGAGCTCTACAAGCTCGACGTCGGCCGCTATCCCTCGACACAGGAGGGGCTGAACGCACTCTTCGCCGCGCCTTCGGGCGTGGCGAACTGGAACGGGCCGTACCTGAAGGACCCGAAGCACCTCAAGGACCCCTGGGCCGTCGACTTCACCTACCGTTCCCCGGCGGAGAAGGGCGGCTACGACCTCGTCTCCCTGGGTGCCGACGGCAAGGAGGGCGGCGAGGGAGAAAACAAGGACATCCGCAACTGATGGAACGCGCCGCGCAACGCGGGTTCACGCTGCTCGAGCTCCTCATGGTGCTGGTGATCGCGGCCGCGGGCTACGCCCTGGTCGTCCGCTTCACTGCCGGCGGGGTGTCGGGCGCGGAGCTCAAGAGCGCGGCGCGCGCCGTCGCAGCGGGCCTTCGCGACGCCCGCGGCACCGCCATCGCGCGGCAGGAGTCCGCGGCCCTCGTCCTCGACCTGGAGCACCGCTCCTTCGAGGTGAGCGGCCGGGGGCGCGCCCGCTCGCTGCCCGGGCGTCTCGAGCTCAAGCTCTACACGGCGCAGTCGGAGATCGTCGACGAGAAGCGCGGCGCCATCCGGTTCTATCCGGACGGCAGCTCCACGGGAGGGCGGGTTACCGTCGCCTCCGGCGAGAGGCGCTTCCTCGTGGACGTCGACTGGCTCACCGGGCGCGTGAGCATCAAGGAGGGGGGGTAGTCCCCCGCGGCGTCACCATGCGGCCGTACACGGCGAGTCCGGTGAGGCAGGCGGGCTTCACGATCCTCGAGGTGCTCACGGCCTTCGTCGTGTTCGCGGTGACGCTCGCCGCGCTCCTGCAGGTCTTCTCCGGCGGGCTGCGCGACGCGCAGCTCGCCGACGAGTACGCGCGCGCGGTGATGATGGCCCAGTCCCGGCTCGCGGCCTACAGTGCCGCGGAGCGACTCGACGAGGGCGCCACCTCCGGGTCGGAGGGCCCGTTCGCCTGGACGGTATCCGCGGTCCCCTACGACGAGCGCCAGGAGAACGCCGACGCCGACCGCAGCAAGGACTACAACCTGCGGGTGCGCCTGCTCAGGCTGGAGTCGAAGGTGTCATGGCAGGCGGCCGATGGCCGGCCCCGCGACGTTCGCCTCGCCACGCTGTTGCTGGGCGTGAAGCCGTGAGGATGCGGCGCACGCCGGCCGGCTTTACCCTCCTCGAGACGGTCGTCGCGCTGACGCTGCTTGCGGTCATGCTCGGGATGCTCTTCGGGGGCCTTCGCATGGGCATCCGGGCGTGGGAATCGGGCACGGGGCGCGGCGACCGGGCCGACCAGGTGCTCCTCGCCTATTCCTTCCTGCGCAAGGAGGTCTCGGCGGCGTTCCCCTGGCGCTTCAAGGACCCGCTCGCGGTGAAGCTCGCTTTTTCCGGCGAGCGTGAGCGCCTGCGCTTCGTCTCCATGCGCCCGGCGGAGATCGGCGGCGGCGGGCTCGCTTTCGTGTCCTTCGAGTTCGAGCCGGGGCGTGGGGCGGAGAAGGCCGGTCGCCTCGTCATGCGGCGCGCCTTCGCCGCGGCCGAGAACCGGGACTTCGCCCCGGTGGACGCCGCCGAGGAATTCGCGCTGCTCGAGGGCCTGACCGCGGCGCGCTTCGAGTACTTCGGCGCCGAGAACGACACGAACCTGCCTGCCTGGACCGACAAGTGGGACTTCCCGGCGCGCCTGCCCTCGCACGTGCGCCTGCAGCTCAAGCTCGGCGAGGAGAACCTCCCGGAGATGGTCGTGGCGCTGCGCATCGGCGAGGAAGCCGGCTGCTACGAGTCCTCGTTCCAGCGCAACTGCGTGCCGCGCCGATGAGGACCCCCGCCTCCCGCGAGCGCGGCATCGCGCTCATCCTGGTGATCTGGGTCGTCACCCTCCTCATGGTGATCGCCGGCAGCTTTCTATACGCCATGCGCACGGATGCCCGAGCGGCGCGCAATGCGGCTCTCATCGCCCGGGGGGAGGCGTACGCCCAGGCGGCCGTATCCCGCGCCCTCATTGAACTTTTCAAGCCGCAGGGCAGTCCAGAGGTGTGGAAACGCGAGGGAGAGCCCCGGAATTGGGAGTTCGACGGCGCGCGGGTCACGGTCAGGCTCTCGGACGAGTCTGCTAAAATCGACGTGAACACCGCCAACAACGAACTTCTCAAGGGGCTGTTCCGGTACGCCGGGGCGAGCGATGAGGACGCGGCAAAGCTGCTCGACGCGGTTCTCGATTGGCGCGACCCGGATCCCCTCAAGCGGCCCCTTGGTGCCGAGGAGCCCGATTACACGCAGGCGGGCCTCGCGGGCCGGCCGGCGAATTATCCGTTCCAGTCCACGGAGGAACTGCAGCTCGTCCTCGGCATGCGGGCCGAGCTGTACCAGCGCATCGCACCCATGATCACCGTGTACTCCCGACAGGCCGGCGTGAATCCCCACCTTGCACAGCGTCCCGTGCTGCTCGCCATACCCGGCGTGACGGCGGAGGCCGTGGACCTCTTCCTCAGCGAGCGCGAGGCCGCCCGGGCGGAGGGGCGCATGGCGCCCATCTTCACGGCGGCGGGCCCCTACGCGAGCTACGTCCAGACGGCCGCCGTGACGGTCCGCGCCGACGTGTCGTTCGACGATGGTGTGCGCGTCACGCGGGAGGGGGTCGCCATGCTCAGCCCGCAGTTCCCGAGGCGGCCGTACACCTTCCTCGCCTGGCGCGAAGTATCGCGCGACCAGGATGCGAAGGCGCCAGCCGCCGCGGAGGAGGCCCCCGTTGTCCAGTCCCGCTGAATCGTTTCTGGCGCCGCTGCGCGAGGCCGCGAGCCGCGCGGGGCTCACGGATTTCCTGCGCTGGTGGCAGGGCGAGCTTGCGGCGCTGGTGCCGCCTTCCTGGCGCGAGCGCCTCGGCAAGGGCGGCGTCGCCTACGTGGCCGTGCGCGACAGCGAGTGGCGCGTGCTGCGCCCCTCGCAGGGCTCGCTTGCGGTGGCCGGTCGCGTCGCGATGGGCTCGCTGGACACTACCGGGCGGCGGGCGGCCTTTCGCCGCCTCCTCGAGGACGGTTCCGGCGGGGGCGCGGCAAACGTCTGGCTGGTCCTGGAGCCCGAGGACGTGCTCGTCCGCACCGTGGCCATGCCGCTCGCCGCGGAGGAGGCGCTGCGCGACGCGGTGGGGTTCGAGCTCGACCGGCTCACGCCCTTCTCGGCCGACCATGCCTGCTTCGACTTCCGCGTGACCGGGCGCGATGCGACCGCGCAGCGCCTCGCGATCGACCTGGCGGTCACCGCCCGCGCGCCCGTTGCCTCGAGGCTCGCGGAACTGCGCGAGCTGGGCGCCACCGTGCTGGGCGTCGGCGTCGCCGCCGACCTGGCTTCTTCCGGTGCCTCGCTCAACCTGCTGGCCCCCGAGGAGCGCGAGCGCCCCGCCACTTCGCCCACGGTGGTGGCCGCGCGCGCCCTCGCGGCCGTCGCCGTGGCCCTGGCCCTGGTGGCGCTTGTCTACCCGCTCTGGCAGAAGCGCGAGGCGGTGATCGCCCTGCAGCCCCGGCTCGAGAAGGCGAAGGCCGGCGCCGACGTCGCCGAGCGCCTCGTGAAGGAAATCGAGAAGCTCGCCGCGGAGCACAACTTCCTGGTGGAGAAGAAGCAGGCGCAGCGACCGGCGGTCGTCCTCCTCGAGGACCTGTCGCGGATCCTCCCCGACACGACCTGGGTGCAGCAACTCGACATCAAGTCGAACCCCAAGTTTCGCGAGCTGCAGATCGCCGGCGAGACCGGATCTTCCTCGCAGCTGATCGAGGTCCTGGAAAAGTCCGGGTCGCTCGCCAACGCGAGCTTCAAGTCGCCGCTCACCAAGGGGGTCTCCCCGGGCACGGAGCGTTTCCTGGTCTCCGCGGAAGTGAAGCCGCGCCCGCTTCCGCCTCCGATGCCGGAGTCGGCGTTGATGGAAGCGCCCGCCGTTCCGACTCCCGCCGCCTCGCCGCCCGCGGTGCCGCCACCCGCCGCGTCTCCTGCCGCGGTCCCGGCTTCTTCGCCCGCAACGCCGGCGCAGCCTGCACCTGCGACCGGGGGGGCTGCTCCGGTGTCCGCGCCAAGACCGGCCGCCCCGACGCCGGCCGCACCAGCCGTTCCCGCGGGGGGCGTGCCCGCTCCCGCTCCCGCGGCACCCGCACCAAAGGCGCTAGTGCCTCCGTCCACCGCGCCCGTGCCGCCCGTCTCCAAGGCGCCCGTTGCCCCCCCGGCCCCGGTCCAGGCGGCGCCTGCCGCCAAGGCCACCGCCCCCGCCTCTTCGGCGAAGCCGCCTGAGAAGGGCTGACCATGCGCGCCGTGATGGGTTGGTCCGCCGAGAAACGCCGCAAGGCTGCGATAGGCTTCCTGCTGGCGGCCGTGGCGGTCGTGGTCGCGATCGCGGGCCTGCCGCTGTGGCTCGCGCACCGGCATTACAGCGATGCGCTGGAGGACATCGACCGCCGGCTCGCGCGTTACGAGCGCCTGGCGGCCTCCCGCCCGGCGCTGCAGAAAAAGCTCGAGGCGGTTCGCGCCGTCGGCAGCCGGAAATATTTCCTGAAGGCCTCCGGATCGTCGCTCGCAGCGGCAGAGATCCAGGAACGGGTCCGGCAGCACGTGGAGGGCAACGGCGGGCGGCTCATCAGCGTGCAGGTGGCCCAGCCCAAGGAGGAAGGCCGCTTCCGCCAGGTGACGGTCACCGTGCAGGCCAACGCCAACATTTACGCCACGCGCAAGATCCTCCACGCGATCGAGGCGAACGAGCCCTACGTGTTCGTCGACTCGCTCATGGTGCGCGCGCAGGTGCCCCCGGGCTTCAAGCCGGCGCCCGGGTTCGAGCCGGAGATGTTCATCCAGCTCGACATTTCCGGCTTCGCGGTAGCGGGGTAGACGATGGCCGTCCTGCGCAAACCGGAGACTTTGTGGCCCGCCTTGTGGGCCGCGGTGATCGTCGCCCTGGTCGCGGTGATCGCGGCGGAGCACTTCCTGGGACGCGTCACCGTCGGCGACGAGGTCCGTGCCCCGGCGAAGATCGTCGAGGCGAAGCTCCTTCCCGCCTTCTCGCTGCCGGCGGAAACGCAGCCGGTGCCGGAGACGGTCGCCCGCCCGCTCTTCGTTCCCACGCGCCGCACCTCCCCGCCGGCCGCCACCGCGGCCGTGGCCACGATGAAGAAGGGCCAGTTCGTCCTTACCGGCGTCACCGTCACCCCGGAGGTTTCCTTCGCCTTCCTCAAGGAGGTCGCCGGCGGCAAGACGCACAGCGTGAAGAAGGGCTCGCAGATCAACGGGATCACGATCGAGGCCGTCGAGCCCCGCCGCGTGGTGATGAAGCAGGGCGAGGAGACGGAAGATCTGCTCCTAAACACTCAGGTTCCTGCCCGCGTGGCCGCCGCGCCGGCTCCCACGGGGGCAATACCCCCGGCGCCCGGCGCGGCCCCCGTTCCGCCCGGTACCGCGGTTCCGCCGGCCAGGACGAGCCCGGCCGGGATCGTCCCGCCGGGGTTCCCGGGCGGCACTCCTCCCGCGACTGCGCCGGCCCCTTCCGGCACTTCTCCTCCCGCTTCCGCGGCGACGGCTCCCGTGTCTGGGCGCCGCCGGCCATGGATCAACGCCCAGTAGGCTAAAATGCCGCCCTTTTTCGCCCCACGTCATCCGCGAGATGCCATGACACACTTCCTTCGAGCGATGACGCTTCCTGCCTTCGTCGGGCTGGCCGTTGCCGGGTGCGCACCCCTGCCCGGAGCTCCGGACGATGGAGCACCGAAAGTCGTCACCAGCCCGCAGCCCGCTGCGCCTGCGGGGGCGGCGACTGGCGTGAAACCGCCTTCGCCCTCGGCGGATCTTTCCGACAAGGGCCGCATCTATCCGGGCACGGGGGTGTTCGTGAAGAGCGTGCCCTCGCCCGCGCCGCCGCCTGGGCCGGAGGAAGTCTCGCTCAACTTCGAGGCCACCGAGATCCGCCAGGTGGCCGCCACGATCCTGGGCGACATCCTGCGCGAATCGTTCACCGTTCACCCGCAGGTACAGGGAACGGTGTCGCTGCGGACGGTCAAGCCGATTCCGCGCAAGGACGTGCTCGCCACCCTGGAGATGCTGTTGCGCCAGAACGGCGCGGCCCTGATCCGGGAGGATGCGCTCTACAAGATCGTTCCGGCCGCGGTGGCCGGGCGCGGCTCCGTCACCCCGCAGCTGGGCTCGGTCGGGGCGCCGCTCCGGCCCGGTTTCAACGTGGTGCTCGTTCCGGTCAAGTTCATCGGCGCGAAGGAGATGGCGCGGCTCCTCGAGCCCTTCGTCGTGGACCAGTCGGTGGTCCGGGTCGACGAGGTCCGCAACCTCCTCATCCTCCAGGGCACCCAGCGCGAGCTGCGCCACCTGCTGGAGACGGTCGATCTCTTCGACGTCGACTTCCTGGCGGGCATGTCCATCGGCCTCTTTCCCCTCCAGGGCGCCGAGGTGAAGACGCTGGTCGGGGAGCTCGACAAGGTTTTCGGTCCCACGGCGGCCGGGCCCCTGGCCGGGGTGGTTCGCGTGATCGCGGTGGAGCGGCTCAATTCCCTCCTCATCGTCACCACGCAGCCCCATTACCTGAAGCTCGCCGAGACGTGGATCGAGCGCCTCGACCGTGCCGGCGGGGCGGCGGGCGGCACGCGATTGCACGTCTACCCGGTGCAGAACGGCAAGGCCGAGAACCTGGCCTCCCTCCTGTCGGAAATTTTCGCCACGAAGACCACGACGGCCACCGCGCAGGTCGGGCTGGCACCCGGCATGCGCGGGGCGCAGATCCAGTCGCCGGCGCCGACTGCCGGCCAGCCCGCGCCGGCCGCCCCGGCCGCTGCCGTGACCGCGACGCGCACGAGCTTCGAGGGCGACGGTGCCATGGTCTCGAAGGACGTGCGCGTGATCGCCGACAAGGACAACAACGCGCTGGTGATCCTCGCGAGCCCCGGGGACTACGAGAAGATCGAGACGGCGATCAAGAAGCTCGACGTCATCCCGCGCCAGGTGCTCATCGAGGTGCTCATCGCGGAAGTGACGCTCACCGACGAGCTGCGGTACGGCATAGACTGGTTCATCAACGCCCGCTCGGGCATGTCGATGGGGGGCAGCGGCGTCCTCGAGCCCAACGTCACGCGGGGCACGCTCAACCTCGGCGGCCTGCCTTCCTCACCGACGGGCGCGGTGCCCGCCTTCGCGGGCCTGCAGCTCATCAACACGCTGGGCGGGGACGTCCGCGGCGTTCTCAACGCGCTGGGCGGCGACTCCCGCCTGAAGATCGTCTCCTCGCCGTCGCTCATGGTGATCGACAACCAGAAGGCGCAGATCCAGGTGGGAAGCCGGGTACCCACGCTCTCGTCGCAGCAGACGGGATCGTCCATCGGCACGAGCGCCGGCGTGATCAGCTCGATCCAGTACCTGGATACCGGCATCCTGCTGAACGTCACGCCGCGCGTGAACGCCGGAGGGCGGATCACGCTGGAGGTCGCCCAGGAGGTGAGCGAGGCGGCCGCCACGCAGACCTCGGGGATCGACTCGCCGACGATCACCAAGCGCACGGCGCAGAGCGTGGTCACGACGCAGTCGGGCGAGACGCTCATCTTCGCGGGCCTCATCCAGAACAAGCGCACGTTCTCGACGTCGGGAATCCCCATTCTTTCGAAGATCCCCGTGCTCGGCGGTCTCTTCGGCACCCAGGGTTACCGGGACGAGAAGACCGAGCTGGTGCTGCTCATCACCCCGAAGCTCATCGCCGACGTGGCCAACGCGCGTGACGCCCTCGACGAGCTGCGCCGCAAGATGCCGATGCTCGACGCGATGTACCCGAAGAAGACGCCCGAGCCGGCAGCGAAGGCGCCAAACTAGGGCCCTTTGCCGGCACCGGATCCAGTTACCGCGCTGTATAGGCGCCCCAACCCAAGCGAGACCCATGTTGCAGGAACACAACACTGTTGTAAAAACATGCCGAATTTGTTTGACGCCGCTAACCCGATTCACTAGCCTTTGGGTCGTGAAGGCAGGTAATCCGTGTTCCAGGGCGTCCCGGTCAGGTTTGGTGTGGCGGTGGCTCCTGGCAACCGGGGCGGGATTGATGCTCGGTGCATGCGCCGTCATCGAGGGGGGAGCCGGGGAAGATGCCACGAAAGTGGTCTCCGAGCGGACCCAGCAGCGTTGGGACCTGGTCGCAGCCGGCCAGTTAGAGCAGGCCTACGAGTACTTCAGTCCGGCCTCTCGAACCACGCTTACCCTCGAGGCGTTCCGCAAGCGGGCGGGAGGCAAACGCTGGTGGCGGTCAATGCGGATTGAAAAGGTCGATTGCCGCCTGGACACCTGTCAGGTTACGATGGTCCTCGATTACGATCTCTACGAGATCAAGGGCTTGACGAGGTTGGTCGAGGAAACTTGGATCAAGGACGCGGGCACCTGGTGGTTGGTGGCGGGCAAGTAGCCTTACACCGTACCCGGCTCGAGGTTTCCCGCGGAATTGTAAAAACGGGCCTGTTGTTATAGACTTAATGAGTTGTAGCTTCTAAACGAGAGTGATCACCTCATCTCACCAAAAAGGAGTAGGTCAAGAATGAACACGTTCAAGCGGAAGTCTCTGCATGCAGCCGTGCTGGCCGGCTTGGGGGCCGTGGGGATGGCCGGCACCGCGAATGCGGTCCACGTCAACCCGGATGGTCTGGGCAGCGTCCTCATCTACCCGTATTTCACCGCCCGCGCCGACGGCGGCGGCACCAGCACCGCGTACTACGACAACTATGTGTCGATCGTGAACACCACGGCATCGACCAAGGCTGTCAAGGTTCGCGTCCTGGAAGGCAAGCGCTCGGCTGAAGTCCTGGACTTCAACCTGTTCCTGTCCCCGAACGACGTCTGGACCGGCGCCATCGTGCGCACGGCCGATGGCGCGGGCCTGATTTCGGTCGACAGGTCCTGCGTCGTGCCGAACGCGCTCTTCGCGATCACCAACCCGGCCAACATCACGTCCGGCTCGCTGAACCACTTCAAGAACTTCGTGTACGCCTCGACCCCGGCGGACGGTGGTGGCACGACGCTCGACCGGACCCGCGAAGGCTACCTCGAAGTGTTCGAGATGGGCGACGTGACCAACGCGACGGCGACCGCTGCGGCGAAGCACAACACCGCCGGCGTTCCCGCGAACTGCGCTTATTTCGAAGCCAACGACTCCACCCTCGCGACCGCTCTGGCGGCTCCGTCCGGTGGCCTGACGGGTGGCCTGTCCCTCGTCAACGTCACGGCCGGCACCGACTACTCGTACGACGCCGTGGCACTGGCCAACTGGCACGTCGGCACGCCGAACTACTCGCGCGCCGGTGACGTTCTGCCGCGCCTGACCAACGGCAACGTCGTCACCTCGACGGTCTTCACCGCCGCTGGCAACGTCGTTTCCGCCACGTGGGCCAACTCCCGCGACGCAGTCTCGGCCGCGATGATGCGCCGCAACGTGATGAACGAGTGGATGCTCGAGACGAACACCGCCTCCGGCACCGACTGGGTCGTCACTTTCCCGACCAAGTTTGCGTACACCGGCCCGGTGGGCGTGGGCGCCGCGATCGCGCCGTTCAATGCCAACTTCAACAACGGCCAGTCGTGCGACCTCTTCACGATGAACTTCTGGAACCGCGAAGAGCTGACGACGACCACCCCGGTCATCATCCTGCCCTCGCCGGAACCGTCCGTCGTCGTGACGTCGAACACGTTCTGCTACGAGGCCAACGTCCTGACGTTTGCCAACAGCAACATCCTGGGCTCGGCCAACCTGTACAACATCGACACGACGAGTGTCGGTCGCACGGGCTGGGCCTCCATCGGCTTCACTCAGGCGATCCAGCAGCTCACGCCTGCCGCGAGCACGACCAACGGCGTCGCCGACGCGGCTGCGCAGGCTCACCGTGGTCTTCCGGTCGTGGGCTTCATGGTCCAGGACTTCGCGAATGGCAACGTGGGTGGCGTGGCGTCGAACTACGGCGGCTCGTTCGTCCACAAATACTTCCGCTCGATCGGTACGACTCCGTAATCCCCAAGAACGCGGAGTGCAGCAGAAACAAGGCGGGTGGTCTCCACCCGCCTTTTTTTTTCCGAAACTTGGCCTGCGGACTCATCTCCGCAGGCCAAGGTTTTTTGGACTACGCATGTCAGCGTTGCCCCGAAAACTTGTCGCGGCAATCGCCTTGCGATTGAATCGTGTGCCGCTACGGTTGTCTTAGCGCTATCGGGAAGCTGAGTCTGGGGACTCGCCCTGACGCACCGCATTCGCAAGTTGCCCTTTCCCGCATCTGGCGCAGGGACGGGTACCTTATGGATGTCTGATGACCTTTGCTTGAGATTCCGCCAACAACGCGCGAGACGCATAATCTTGCGACGTCTTCGCTTCTCTAATTGAGTGTCGCGCAACGCCATGAAACCCATGCTTCGATTCATCCTTTGGCTCTTCCTGGCCGCAGCCGCCCCCGCTTGGGCGCAGGACGTCATCCTCGCCAGAAACGCCTTTACCACCGTCACGAAGGCCGACTTCGAAGCGGAAGTCGCACGAATTCCCGAGGACCAGCGCTTCACCTTCCTCGCCTCCGCCGAGCGCGTGGCGCAGACTGTGAAGAACATCCTCGTGAACAAGACCCTCGCCGCCCAGGCCCGCGCCGAGAAGATCGACCAGGAGCCGGCCGTGCAGGCGGAAATCGCCGCGACCGCGGGAAAGGTCCTCGCCCGCCATCGGCTCGAACGGTCCGAGGCAGCGCTGAAGGTCCCCGACTTCACGAAGCGCGCGGAGGAGCTCTACAAGGCTTCCCCTGGGAAGTACGCCGAGAAGGACGTCGTGCACACGATGCAGATCCTCGTGGACACGCGGTGCAGGACGGCGGACGCGGCCAAGGCCAGGGCACTGGAGGCCCGGGCCGAAGTGCTGGCCGGCAAGCCCTTCGCCGAGGTCGCGAAGAAGTTCTCCGACGACCCGAGCGTCTCCCGGAACGGAGGCGACGTCGGCCCGTTGATGATAGACCAGCTTACGCCCGCCTTCGCCGAGGCGACCCGCACGATGAAGTCCGGCGAGGTGAGCGAGCCCGTGCTGACCAATTTCGGCTACCACGTCATTCGCCTCGAGAGTGTCAAGAAGGGCAGGCGCTACGACTTCTCCGAGGTCCGCTCGAGCCTGATGGCGGAGCTGAAGGAGGACTGGCTCAAGCAGCAACGCAAGGCGATCATCGATCACATCACGGAAGATCCGGGCCTCAAGCTCGAGCTGGACGCCATCCAGGCCCTCAAGACCGACATCAACCTGCCGGCCCCGCAGCCGAGCCCCAAGCGCCCGGGCTGATGCTCCATGCAGTCGCGCCCCGCGCATTCCTGGCGATGGCTGCTCGCGAACTTCCTGCGGCGTGAGATAACCAGCCGCTACGCCGGCGCCGCGGGGGGGCTCGCATGGGCGCTCCTGCACCCCCTCGCGCAGCTGGCGATCTTCGCGGCGGTGTTCGGCTTCATCCTGCGGGTTCCCGAGAGCGCGCTGGGCGGCCTTCGCTTCGCCGGCTTCCTCGCCATCGCGCTGTGGCCGTGGTTCATGTTCGCCGAAGGCCTGCAGCGAGCCGTGGCGAGCATCCCCGGCAACGCGAGCCTCATCCGCAAGGTCGCCTTCCCGCACGAGCTGCTCATCCTCGCCTCGGTCGGCGCCTCGTTCGCCGT
>JAMPXV010000314.1 GCA_023700985.1 Lysobacter sp. | reverse complement strand
TCCATCCGCGCCGGATTCCCGGCCGCGATCGTCCCGGTCCACCACGAGGAGGCACCATGTCGAAGAAGGATCAGGTCCCCGCAACTCCGTCCGAAGGCGAGATTTCCGAGCAGCAGCTCGATGGCGTTTCCGGCGGCCAGGAGGTCGTGAAGCTCGGCAAGATCACCGTCACCGCCAAGCGGGAGGAGCCGCAGCAGGTGGTGAAGCTCGGCAAGGTGACCGTCACGGCGAAGCGCGAGCCGCCCCTGGCGGGATCGCAGGTCGCCGCGGCCACGCCCAAGTCGAAGTCGAACTGAGGTCCTCAGCGCCCGCCCCTTGCGGCGGGCGCTTGCGTTCGCGTCCCGCGGGGCCATGAAGGGGACGCTTCCCTCCGGCGCCGGCAAAGGCTGGCGTCCTTTCCCGCCCATTCCCGTTTTAGTGGAGGACGGGAATCGGGGTTAACATCCCGGTTTTGATCACAACGGGGCAGCCGGCTACTCCAGGCCGGCGGACCGCACCAACGGCAAAAGAAACGGGAGAACCTCCATGCGCGTGACCGGCTCGTCCATCGTTCGCCTTCTGCTGCTGCTGTCATCGCTCGCGGCGCTTCCCGCCGCGGCCGTCAGCGTCGATTCCGTCGAGGCGCCCTTCGCGCCGAAGGCGGCCCCCGAGACGCTGCGCCTGGCGCCCGGCGGGAAGTCCGCGCTTCGCCTCGAACTGGGCGAGGCCGACGCGCAGGAAATCGCGGCCGTGAAGAAGGCGAACACGGAACAGTTCAACAAGCGGCTGCAGATCGGCGTCGCCCGCGACATGCCCGCCGTGGCGCAGGCGCGCGCAGCCGCGCTGCGCTGGGAACCCGTCGCGGGCGGCGGCTTCGCGGCCCAGTGGGAGATCGCATCCGCGGGGGCCAGGGCGCTGCGCGTGGAACTCGAGGCCGGCCGGCTGCCGGATGGCGTGCAATTGCGCTTCGCGGGCGCCGCGGACACAGGGACGGTCTACGGCCCGTTCACGGCCGCCGACGTCCAGGCCATGGGTGCCACCTACTGGAGCCCGGTGCTGGAGGGCGAGCGCGCCATCGTCGAGGTCTACGCGCCCGACATGACGGCGCGCGACGTGTCCGTGCGCATCACCCGGATCTCGCACCTCTTCGTGAGCCCGACGGACGCGAACGCCGATGCGCTGGCGAAGGACGGCTCGCAATTCTGCGAGGTGGACTTCATCTGCCGCTCGGCCACCGACGCGGCGCTCGAGAGGACGGGTCGTGCAGTGGCGCGGATGACCTTCACCGCGAACGGTGGCACGGCCCTGTGCACCGGCACGCTCCTCAACACCACGGCCGGCGCCGTTGCGCCGTACTTCTACTCGGCCAACCATTGCATCGACTCGCAGGCCTCGGCCAGCACGCTCACCACGCACTGGTTCTACGACCGCACCGGCTGCGGCACGGGAAGCACGGGATCGAGCTACGTGCAGGTCACCGGTGGCGCGACCCTTCTCTACAACAACGCGACGACCGACGTCCTCCTGCTGCGCCTGAACCAGAACCCGCCGTCGAACGCCATCTACGCGGGCTGGGACGCGTCCACGCTGGGCACGGGAACCTCTCTTACCGCGGTGCACCACCCCGCCGGCGACTGGAAGAAGGTGAGCCTGGGCTCCTCCGGTGGCTTCTCGGCCTACGGGGGCGGCGCGGGCGACACGCACCTCATCGCGCTCTGGAACAGCACGTCCACGGGCGTCACCGAGGGCGGCAGCAGCGGCTCGGGCATCTTCAGCTTCAACGGCACCAGCTACCAGTTGCGCGGCGGCCTGCACGGAGGCCCGTCGAGTTGCACGGCCACCGGCGCCGACCTGCGCGATTATTACTCGCGCTTCGACCGCGCCTATACCCTCCTGTCGCAGTACCTGAACCCGGGCACGACACCGACCTGCACGTACTCGCTGTCGCCGACGAGCGCGTCCTTCGGCTCCGGCGGTTCCTCGGGCACGTTCAGCGTCACGACTTCCTCCGGATGCACCTGGTCCGCATCCAGCAACGCGAGCTGGCTCACGACCGGAAGCAGCGGCAGCGGCAGCGGCACGGTCACCTACTCGGTAGCCGCCAACACCAGCGCGGCACGCACGGGGACGATCACCGCGGGCGGCCAGTCCTTCACCGTCACGCAGCAAGCGGGAACGGGCGGCGGCACGACGGAAGTCGTCACGAACGGCGGCTTCGAGAGTGGATCGAGCGGGTGGACGCAGCAGGCGAGCGGCGGGGATCCCATCATCTACTCGAATGCCTCGCTGGCACGGACGGGGAGCGGGGTCGCCTGGCTTGCCGGCTACAACAGCGCCACGGACGCGCTCAGCCAGACGATCACCGTGCCCTCCGGCGCGACTTCGGCATCCCTGCGTTTCTGGTACCGCATCACGACGAACGAGACGATCCCGGGCGCCTGGGACACGCTCGAGGTCCAGGTGCTGAATTCCGGCGGAACCGTCCTCCAGACCCTCGCGACCTATTCCAACCAGAACGCGAGCGCCTCATGGCAGCAGAGCTCGACCTTCAATCTCGCCGCGTACGCGGGCCAGACCATCCGCATCCGGTTCCTCGCGACTACGGACAGCTCCCTCACCACTTCCTTCTACATCGATGACATCACGCTCCTCGCGGAGGTGGCCGGCGGCGGCACGACGGCCAACTACACCGGCCTCTGGTACAACTTCCCGGCCGAGAGCGAGTCGGGCTGGGGCGTGAACTTCACGCACCAGGGCAACATCGTCTTTGCCACGCTCTTCACCTACGATTCGGGCGGCGCACCCCTGTGGCTCGTGATGG
>JAMPXV010000313.1 GCA_023700985.1 Lysobacter sp. | reverse complement strand
CACGACGGCCAACTACACCGGCCTCTGGTACAACTTCCCGGCCGAGAGCGAGTCGGGCTGGGGCGTGAACTTCACGCACCAGGGCAACATCGTCTTTGCCACGCTCTTCACCTACGATTCGGGCGGCGCACCCCTGTGGCTCGTGATGGCGGCGGGCAACCTCACCTCCGGCACCACGTTCTCCGGGACGCTCTACCGCACCCGGGGGCCGGCCTTCAACGCGAATCCCTTCGTCTGGGATCCGAACGTTCCTGGAAACCTGACCCCCGTGGGGACGATGACGGTCTCGTTCACCGCGGCGGACCGCGCTTCGCTCACCTACACGTTCAACGGCGTGACCGTCACCAAGACCATCATGAAGCAGCTCTACGGGAGCCGCGTGGCCAACTGCACGGCGACGACGGGCTCGCGCGCCTCGCTGACCAACTACCAGGACCTCTGGTACAACTCGCCCGCCGAGAGCGAGGCGGGGTGGGGCGTGAACGTCACCCACCAGGACAACATCCTCTTCGCCACGCTCTTCACCTACGATGCGACGGGGCGCGACCTCTGGCTCGTCATGTCGGCCGGGAACCGCCAGCCCGACGGCTCCTACTTCGGGACGCTCTACCGCACCTCGGGCCCGCCGTTCAACGCGAACCCGTTCACGCCGATCAACGCCGGCAACCTCACCGAGGTGGGCACGATGCGCTTCAGCTTCTCCAACGGGGAGAACGGGGCTCTCACCTACACCTATAACGGGACCACCGTGACGAAGGCGATCACGCGGCAGGTGTTCTCGAGCACTGTGTCGGCCTGCAACTAGGCGGGCTACTTGCCCAGCATGTAGAGCTGCCACAGGTCCTTGTGGCTCATGTGCAGCATCGGCTGGAGGGCGAGGAGCCCCGTCCGGCCGATGCTCCTTTCGAGGTAGCGCATCTCCGCGAACTTCTCGCGGGTGGGCTCGTCCACGGGCACCTCGAAGCCCGCCTCGCGCATCATGAGGATGCCCTTGGCGCGCAGCGCCAGCTCCGTGTGCAGCCGCAGGTAGCAGAGCAGGTCGGCCACGACGGGGCCGCGGAAGCGGTCCTTCAGCTCGTGCAGGTAGCGGCCGACGGGCGAGTCCGACAGGCGTCCCGAGTTGATCAGCTCCAGCATCTCGGTGTCCGCGTCGAAGCCCTTGCCCAGCCAGTCCCCCACCGATTTCTCGCTGCGGTGGAAGACCGCGACGAAGAGCGGCGGCAGCACCACGAGCACCGCCAGCGTGGCGAGCTTCGGCGTCATGAGCAGGTGGTTGAAGCCGGAGTGCAGCACCGCCGCCAGCGCGAATCCCGGCAGGAACGCGAGGAAGTCGGCCCGCCGCGAGCGTTCGAGCATCGCGAGCCCCATCACCCCGAATATCGCGGTCGCCCCGCCGTGCATGAGCGCCGTGCCGAACCCGCGCACGATCCAGGTGCCCATTCCCGCCTCGGGGAAGGAACGCAGGTAGTACAGGTTCTCCACCATCGCGAACCCCGTCCCGACGGCGAACCCGAAGATCGCCGCGTCGACGAGGAAGCCGATGCGGTGCGCGCGGATGAGGGCGACGATGACCAGCCCCTTCAGCAGTTCCTCCGTGAGGGGCGAGACGTAGCGGACGAACGACGGCACGCCGATGGGCAGGGCTCCCATCGCCCAGCCGTTCACGAGGTAGCCGATCCCCGCCACCGCCACGCCTGCGGCCACCGTCGCGACCACCGCCCGCAGGTTCACGAGCTTGTAGCTGTCGAGGAGGAGCAGCGCGGCGAGGAACGCCGCGACGGGTAGCAGGCCGACGGCGGCCGGCAGCAGGAAGTCAGCCGACATGGACCGGGGTGCGCGCCATCACATGATCTTGAGCGAGATCATCCACTCGTCGCCGGCGCGCTTGCCCCCTTTGAAGCCGACGGCATAGCCCGCGGAAAGGGTCATGTCGTACCAGTGGAAGATGCTGAAGCGCAGGTCGACCTGCGCGCCGGCGCTCGCGTAGTCCTGGCGCAGCGCCGAGTCCTGCGGGTCGGTCCACAGCCCGGTGGCGAAGACCGCTGGGCGCAGCCAGTTCAGGTAGAGGGCGGGCGTGCCGGCCGACTCGAAGACGTACGGCGGGAGATTGAGCTCCACCATCTGGCGCGCGAAGCTGCGGCCGCCCACCTCGTTCAGCCCGAAGCCGGGCAGGGAGTAGAACTCGCGGTACCGCTTCACCTCGCCGTTGTCGACGTAGTTGTTGCCGAAGCCGCCGAAGAAGAAGTTCGCGAAGGGGTCCTCGCGGTCGCCGTGGGCACGGCCGGCCGCGCCCCGCAGCCAGACCGACGAGTGGGCAAGCGGCAGCGCGGCGCCCCAGTGGTACTCGCCCGCGAACTGCGGGACGGCCTTGCCGTCGGCGCGGTTGACCAGGGCCACGACGTCGCCGGCGAAGCCCTGCTCCTCGTCGACGGCGCCCAGCGACTTCTGGGTGTTGGTGTAGTGCAGCCCCACCTTGCCCGTGAGCAGCCGGTCCGCGGTGGCCTCCACGTTCTGGTAGCCGGGCAGCCGGTCGATCTTGCCGTAGTAGGCGAAGTCGTACTTGAGTTCCAGCCGGCGCGGCTCGTCGTAGATGAGCAGGTCGTCGTAGCCCGCCTTCACCGCGTAGCCCTTGCGGCTGCGGATGGTGGGGCCAAAGATGTCGTAGAAGTCGGAGCGGTTCCACGAGGCGTCGGCCCGCCACCCGAGGTAGCGCCAGGTCACCTCCAGGTGGCCGCGCTCGTCCTTGGCGAGGTCGGAGTCCGGCGTCCAGGCCGCGGTGATCCCCAGGCGCGCGAACGGGAT
>JAMPXV010000312.1 GCA_023700985.1 Lysobacter sp. | reverse complement strand
CTCGGCCGTGAGCCATTCCTTCGGCAGCACGGGCTTGATGATCTCCTCGCGCACGGCCTCGTAGAACTGCTCCGTCATCTTGTGGCCCAGGCTCTGCTCGGGCGAGTGCTGCGTGGAAATCACCACCGTGTCGATGCTGTGCGGCTTGCCGTCCACGTAGCGCATCGTGACCTGGCTCTTGGCGTCGGGACGCAGGAAGGGCAGGCGGCCGTCCTTGCGCAGCTGGGCCTGGCGCTCCACGAGACGGTGCGCGTAGTGGATAGGCGCCGGCATGAGCACCGGCGTCTCGTCGCACGCGTAGCCGAACATGAGGCCCTGGTCGCCGGCGCCGGTGTTCAGGTGGTCGTCGCTCGCGTGGTCCACGCCCTGCGCGATGTCGTTGCTCTGCTTGTCGTAGCAGACCATGACGGCGCAGCCCTTGTAGTCGATGCCGTACTCGGTGTTGTCGTAGCCGATGCGCTTGATCGTGTCGCGGGCCACCTGGATGTAGTCCACGTGCGCGTTCGTCGTGATCTCGCCGGCCATGACCACGAGGCCCGTGTTGCACATCGTCTCCGCCGCGACTCGCGAGCGGGGGTCCTGCGCTAGAATGGCGTCGAGAACGGCATCGGAAATCTGGTCGGCCACCTTGTCCGGATGGCCTTCGGACACCGATTCCGAGGTGAAGAGGTAGTTCGATTTCATGTCGGGTTCGCCCCACAGTCGCGGTTGAACCCGCAATTTTAGCAAATTTCCCGCGCCCGGCGGCAGCTCCCGGGTCCCCGCCTTGAGACTCCTCCTCCGGTTCCTGGCCTGGCTGGACCTTTCCGCGAACCACCGTCTCGGCGCGCTCGCCGGCCGCCTCGTCTACCTGCTGTCGCCGCGCTACCGCTTTCGCACGCTCGAGAACCTGCGTTCGGCCGCGATCGCCCCCGACGATGCGGCGCTCCGCCGGCTCGCCCGGGAGAACGCCGCCGAGATCGGCCGCGGGGGAACGGAACTCGCCTGGGCGCTCTTCCGCCCGGTGGAGGAAGTCGCCGGCCTGGTGAAGGAGCTGGACGGCTGGGAGACGGTCGAGCGCCTGCGCGCGCTGGGCCGCCCCCTCATCTTCGTCACGCCCCACCTCGGCGGCTACGACATCGCCGGGCGCTACCTGTGGTCGCGCCTGCCCATCATGGCGATGTACCGCCCGCACAAGCTGGGCTGGCTCGACGAGCTGATCCGCGAAGGCCGCAACCGCGGTGCGGCGCCCGACGGCTCGAACGTCGCGCCGGCGACCATGGCGGGGGTGCGCATGCTGCTTCGCCACCTGCGCAAGGGCGGCTGCACCGTCATCCTCCCGGACCAGGTGCCCGGGGAGGGCGACGGGGAATGGGTCGACTTCTTCGGCCGCCCCGCCTACACCATGACCCTCACCGGCCGCCTGCAGGAAGCCTCCGGGGCCGCGATCGTGTTCTGCTTCGCCGAGCGGCTTCCCGGCGGCGCCGGGTTCCGGCTGCGCCTGCGCGCCCGGGAGGAGCCCCTGCCGGCCGATCGCGCGGCGGCCGCCCGCGCGATCAACGCCGGCGTCGAGGAACTCATACGCCTCGCCCCCGCGCAGTACCTGTGGGGATACAACCGCTACAAGCGGCCCGCGGGCGCCCCCCCCGCGCCGGGGGCGCTTCCATGATGAAGGTGCTGAGCCGGGTCGGCTCTTGGCTCGCCGTGGCGCTCCTGTGGCTGCTGCACTGGCTTCCCGCGCCCGTCCTGGGTTCCCTGGGCCGCGCGCTCGGGCGCCTGCTCTACCGCTTCGGCCGGGGGCGCGTCACCGACACGAACCTGGCGCTGTGCTTCCCGGACATGCCGGAGGCCGAGCGCAAGGCGCTTGGCCTGCGGCACTTCGAGGCGCTGGGACGCAGCGCGATCGAGATGGGCATCCTGTGGTTCGGGAGCGACCGGCGGGTCCTCGACATGGTTCCGGTCACGGGCCTGGAGCACTGGGAACGGATCAAGGACGGGCCGATCATCCTGTTCGCGCCCCACTTCATCGGCCTGAACATGGGCGGGGCGCGCATGGGGCACCAGGTACCGGGCTCGGCCAGCATCTACAGCCGCCAGAAGAACCCGGTGCTCGACCGGCTGTTCCTCAAGGGGCGCCGGCGCTTCGGGGATCCCCTGCTGCTGTCGCGACAGGACGGCATGCGCGGCATCGTCAAGGCGCTGCGCGAGGGGCGCATGCTCTATTTCCTGCCCGACATGGACTTCGGCCCGCGCGACGCGATCTTCGTGCCTTTCTTCGGCGTGCCGGCGGCCACCGTGACGGCCCTCCCACGCCTGGCGAAGCTGGGCCGCGCCACGGTGCTGCCCGTCGTCGCCTGGCAGCGCGAGAGCGGCTACGAGGCCGAGATCTTCCCGCCGTGGGAGGACTACCCGACCGGCGACCTCGAGGCCGACGTGCGCCGCATGAACGCCTTCATCGAGGAGCGCGTGCGGGAGCATCCCGAGCAGTACTTCTGGGCCCACAAGCGCTTCAAGACGCGCCCGCCGGGCGAGCCATCGCCGTATCGGCGAAAATGACGCCATGCGGCTGAAGTTCACCAAGATGCACGGCCAGGGCAACGACTTCGTCGTGATCGACGGCGTGCGACAGGCCGTCGAGCTCACGACCGCGCAGGTTCGCGCCATCGCCGACCGCCACCTCGGCGTGGGCTGCGACCAGCTTCTCCTCGTGGAGCCTGCGCGCGAGCCCGGCAACGACTTCCGGTACCGCATCTGGAACGCCGACGGCGGCGAGGTCGAGCAATGCGGCAACGGGGCGCGCTGCTTCGCGCGGTTCGTCCGCGACG
>JAMPXV010000090.1 GCA_023700985.1 Lysobacter sp. | reverse complement strand
GACGACCACGACTTCGCGCCGCTCCATGCCCACGGGCTCTCGGACGAGGACGTGTGGGACGTGGGGGCGATCGCCGCGTTCTTCGCGCTCTCCAACCGCATGGCCAACCTCACGGCGATGCGCCCGAACGACGAGTTCTACGCCATGGCGCGCTGAACGGACGCGCGCGCCGGCGTGGCGTCAGCCGGGCCGCTTCTCCTCCATCAGCGCGAGGAGGTTGCCCTCGGAATCGCGCAGGAAGGCCATCCACAGCTCGTGGTCGGGCATCGTGGCCACCAGGTGCGGCGCCTGCTCGAAGGCCGCGCCCTTCGCGGCCATGGCAGCGTGGGTGGCGGCGAGGTCGGCCACCTTGTAGTAGATGATCGAGCCGGGATGGTCGTGTTCCCGCCCGGAAGGCGGCGACAGCATGAGGCGCACGCCGCCGCACTGGAAGAAGGCGAGGCTGGGACCGGCGTCGAAGAGGTGCTTGAGGCCCAGAACATCGCGATAGAAGGCGCGCGCGCGCGCCGTGTCCTTCACGTTGACCGCGATCTGGCCGATCGATTCGAGCACGGCTACCTCCTCGCGGCTACCAGCCGCCGGTGCGCATCCATTCTTCCATCAGGGGAATGCGGTCCACCCCCCAGAACGGCTCGCCGTCGACGATGAAGTGGGGCGAGCCGAAGACGCCGGCCTTCATGGCGTTCTCCACTTCCGCCTTCAGGCGCTCCTTGATCGCGTCGCCCTTCAGCGCCCCGGCCAGCGCGGCGACGTCCGCGCCGGCTGCCGCGGCCAGCTCCATGACGACAGCCGGGTCCGCCACGTCGCGGCCCTCGGCGTAGTAGGCGCGGAAGATCCGCCCGGCGAAGTCGCGCGCCTTGCCCGCATCGCCGTCGGCGATGAGGTAGAAGGCGCGCGCGGCGACCTGCGTGCCGACCGGGAAGTTCTCCGGCAGGCGGAAGGGCACCTTGTGGTAGCGGGCCATGCGCGCGAAGTCGTGCCGCGAGTAGGCGCCCTTGATGGGCAGCATGGTGAGCGGCGCGGTGCCGACCGCCTTGAAGATCGGCCCGAGCAGGACCGGATGCCAGTTCACGGCCCGGCCGTGCCGGGCGGCCACGTCCCCTATCAGTTGCGAGGCGACGTAACCGTACGGCGACGAGAAATCGAACCAGAACTCGATGGGCGAGGGCATCGCTCAGGGCTGCGGCGAGGCGCCTTCGGCGGGCGCCGCACCGGGCTTCGTCTCGACGAGCTGCAGCGGCTCGGCGGGTGCGGATGCGGCGTTCGCCTGGCGGCGGCGACGCACCGGCGGGCGCCGCATCTCTTCCTCGAGCAGCGCCTGCGCGATGGCGGCGGCCTTCTCGGCGGCCGTCTCGACGAGCTGCAGCGGCTCCGCCGGCGGCGGCGCGGCTTCGTGGCGGCGGCGACGCACCGGGCGGTGCGCCTCGTCCTCGACCTTGCCGTGCTCGCTCACCACGTTGTAGGTGGCCGGCGGCGGGGCGAACGAGGCGATGACCTGCGGCTCGCGCGGGATCGGGGTGGCCACGACCTCGGGCTCGGGCGCGGGCGCCTCCGGCACGACCGCCACGCGTTGCGCGACGATCGGCTCGGGAACGGGAACGGGGGCGGCTGCGGCCACGGCCACCGGGGCGGGGGCCTCTTCCACCGCGCGCCGCGGCTCCCTGGCGGGCCTCGCGGGCGCCTCGGCTTCGGTCTCCGATTCCGCCGGGAAGTCGGCGCGCAGCTCGGCCATCGTTTCCGGTCCGCGCTCGGCCCGGTCGCCCCGGCCTCCGCGGCCACGGCCACGACGGCGGCGCTTGCCGTTTTCGCCCTCGCCGCCGGCGCCTTCGCCGGCCGGCAGGACGGGATGCGCCGTGAGCACGGCTACGGGCTCGTCGGCGCCTGCGGTGACGGGACGCTCGGCCTCGCGGGGCGCGCGCGGCTCGCCGCCTTGCGAGCCACGACGGCCACGGTCGCCGCGGCCTTCACCGCGGGGTTCTCCACGACCTTCGCCACGGGGTTCTCCGCGACCCTCGGCACGGGGCTCCCCGCGACCTTCGCCACGGGGTTCTCCGCGACCCTCGGCACGGGGCTCCCCGCGACCTTCGCCGCGGGGTTCGCCACGACGGCTTTCGCCACCGCGGCCTTCGCCACCGCGGCCTTCGCCACCGCGACTTTCGCCGCGACGGCCTTCGCCGCCACGACCTTCGCCGCCACGACCTTCGCCGCGCTTGCCGTCGCCACGGCCCTCGCCACGACGGCCTTCGCCGCCGCGACCTTCGCCGCGCTTGCCATCACCGCGCCCGCCTCGACGATCGTCGCGTTCCTTGCGCAGGATCCCTTCGGCCGGGGCGGCCTCGGTGGCCGGCGCCGGAATGGAGGCGACCGTCGCCGACTCCGGCTTGCGGAACCAGCCGAAGATGCGTTCGATGAGACCGCCGCGCGGTTCCTCGTGCCTGGCGGCTGGTGCGGCGGCCATTGCCGGGACGGCCGCGGGTTCGGCAACAGGCGCGGATTGGGGCGCCGGCTGGTCGGGCGTGATGCCCTTCACCAGCGGCTCGGGCCGGGCCGCGGGCTTCTCGTCCTTGTCCTTGGCGGGGGCGCCACGGCCGGGGCGGCGATCCTCCTCCTCCTCCTCGGGGATGCCCACCATCTCGTAGCTGGGCACCATCGCGTCGAGCAGCGGCGAGTCGTGGCGCAGGCGCTCGATGTGGTAGTTGGGCGTCTCGATCGCGGGGTTCGGGATGAGGAGCACCCCCACCTTGAAGCGCGCCTCGATCTTGATGATCTCCGAGCGCTTCTCGTTGAGGAGGTAAGTGGCGACGTCGACGGGCACCTGTACGCGCACGGCGGCGGTGCCTTCCTTCATCGCCTCCTCCTGCAGGATGCGCAGGACGTGCAGCGCGGTGGATGCGGTGTCGCGGATGAAGCCCGTGCCGTGGCAGCGCGGGCAGGCCGAATGGGTGGTCTCCTCCAGCGACGGCTGCAGGCGCTGGCGGGAGAGCTCGAGCAGGCCGAAGCGGGAGATCTTGCCCACCTGGACGCGCGCGCGGTCGTGGCGCAGCGCGTCGCGCAGGCGGTTCTCCACCTCGCGCTGGTTCTTCGCGCTCTCCATGTCGATGAAGTCGATGACGATGAGGCCGCCCAGGTCGCGCAGGCGGAGCTGGCGGGCGATCTCGTCGGCGGCCTCGAGGTTCGTGTTGAACGCGGTCTGCTCGATGTCGTGGCCGCGGGTGGCGCGGGCCGAGTTCACGTCGACGGAGACGAGCGCCTCGGTGTGGTCGATCACGATGGCGCCGCCGGAGGGCAGGGTGACGTCGCGGCGGTAGGCGCTCTCGATCTGGTGCTCGATCTGGAAGCGCGAGAAGAGCGGCACGTCGTCGCGGTAGAGCTTCACCTTGTTCACGTTGGCGGGCATCACCGTGCTCATGAACGCGATGGCCTGCTCGTGGATGTGCGGCGTGTCGACGAGGATCTCGCCGATGTCGGGCTGGAAGAGGTCGCGGATGGCGCGCACCACGAGGCTCGACTCGAGGTAGATGAGGCAGGGCCCCTTCTCCTCGCTGGCCGCGTTCTCGATCGCGTGCCAGAGCTGCAGGAGGTAGTTCAGGTCCCACTGCATCTCCTCGAGCGTGCGGCCTATCCCCGCGGTGCGGGCGATGAGGCTCATTCCCTCGGGGACCTGCAGCTGGTCCATGACCTCGCGCAGCTCGTTGCGGTCCTCGCCCTCGATGCGGCGCGACACCCCGCCGCCGCGCGGGTTGTTGGGCATGAGCACCAGGTAGCGGCCGGCGAGCGAGACGTAGGTGGTCAGCGCCGCGCCCTTGTTGCCGCGCTCGTCCTTGTCGACCTGGACGATCATCTCCTGGCCGACGCGCAGGTGCGTGGACATCTTCGAGCGGCCGTACTCGCCCTCGTCGTTGACCATGAACTGCTTGGCGATTTCCTTGAACGGCAGGAACCCGTGGCGCTCGGCGCCGTAGTCCACGAACGCCGCCTCGAGGGAGGGCTCCACGCGGGTGATGACACCCTTGTAGATGTTGCTCTTGCGCTGTTCCTTGCCGGCGGACTCGATGTCGAGGTCGATGAGCTTCTGGCCGTCGACGATTGCGACCCGGAGTTCCTCCGCCTGGGTCGCGTTGAAAAGCATGCGTTTCATCGTTCTTCTCTCCCGCGCTCGAAACACGGAAGAGGGCCCGTTCGGACGGGGCCCGGGACGAGAGGTATCAGGAATCGAGTCTTGACTGCATCAGGTGCGTGCGAGTGAAGGGGGGCGAATCGCTGAAGGGACTTTCGTCTGGCGTGCCGCGGGTGGAGCGAGCGGCACGCCGGAATCTTTAGTGTGAAATCGAGCGCGTCAATTCGTTTACCATCGCTGCTTGGATCGGCCGGTGAGCGAAGTTAACCGGCTCAGGAAGCCTTTGCACGGCCCCCTCCTTCCGTTGACCTGTCGAGGCGCTTTGGCGCGCCGCCCTGCGGGCGCTTGCGCCCGCGAGGCTTTCAAATCAACAAGATATTAGTATAGCGCCCATGAAGGTCGAAGGCAAAGACGCTGCGACGGCCGAACGGGCCGTGCGCTGGATCGAGGTGGACGAGGGCGGAGCCGGGCAGCGCATCGACAATTTCCTGGTCTCGCGCCTGAAGGGCGTTCCCAAGAGCCACGTCTACCGGATCCTGCGCAGCGGCGAGGTGCGCGTGAACTCGGGCCGCGTGGCCGCCTCGCACCGGCTGGCCCTGGGCGACCGCATCCGCGTCCCGCCGATCCGGCTGGCCGAGCGGGAGGCGGGGGACGCGCCGGCCCCGGCCCTGGAGCTCCCGGTGCTCTTCGAGGACGACCACATCCTGGCCGTGGACAAGCCGGCGGGGCTGGCCGTGCACGGCGGCAGCGGCATCGCCCACGGCGTCATCGAGAGGCTGCGCGCCGGCCGCCCGGAGGCGAAGTTCCTGGAGCTCGCCCACCGGCTGGACCGCGAGACCTCCGGCGTGCTGCTGCTCGCCAAGAAGCGCTCCGCCCTCACGGCGTTGCACGAGGACCTGCGCGAGCGGGCCATGGACAAGCGCTACCTCGTCGCGGTGGACGGGCGCGTGCGCGACGTGATGCGGCGCGTGAAGGTGGCGCTCCGCAGGTACACGACGGGCGAGGGCGAGCGGCGCGTGGCGGTGGACGAGCGCGAGGGGCAGGAGGCCGAGACGATCTTCCGGCGCCTGGCGCGATCCGAGGATTTCTCGCTGCTGGAAGCCGAGCTCCTCACCGGGCGCACGCACCAGATCCGCGTGCACCTCGCCCACATCGGGCACCCGGTCCTCGGCGACGACAAGTACGGCGACTTCACCCTCAACAAGGCCCTGCGCAAGCGCGGGCTGAAGCGCATGTTCCTGCACGCGGCGCAGCTCTCCTTCGCGCACCCCGCCACGGGCGAGCCGGTGACGGTCCGCTCGCCGCTGCCGGCCGAGCTCGAGGCCTTCCGCCGGGCGACCTTCGGGGAAGGGGAGCCGTCGTGAGCCGCTACGAACTGGTGATCTTCGACTGGGACGGCACGATCATGGACTCCACCGGGCTCATCGCCTGGTGCATCCAGGAGTCCTGCCGCGAGATGGGGCTGCCGGTGCCGCCGGAAAGCGAGGCCAAGTGGGTTATCGGGCTGGGATTCATCCAGTCCGTCGAGCACGTGGCGCCCGGCCTGGACCGGGAGCGGCAACTCGCGCTCGCGGAATCCTACCGGCGCCACTTCGTGGCCCGCGAGCACGAGGCGCCGCTCTACGAGGGCATCACCGGGCTGCTGGCCGGGCTGCGCGAGCGCGACCGGCGCCTGGCGGTGGCCACCGGCAAGGCGCGGCGCGGCCTGGACCGCGCGCTCGCCGCCTCGGGCCTGGGCCCCTTCTTCGAGGCAACGCGCTGCGCCGACGAGGGCTTCCCCAAGCCGCATCCGGACATGATCCTGAGGCTCCTCGAGGAGACCGGCGTCGAGCCCTCGCGCGCCCTGATGATCGGCGACACGACCCACGACCTGGAGCTCGCCGCCAACGCCGGCGTGGACGCCGTGGCGGTGAGCTACGGGGCGCACGGCGAGGAACTGCTGCGCGCGCGCGCGGCGAGGCACTGCGCCGCGTCCGTCGCGGAGCTGGCCCTGTGGCTCCAGCGGCACGCGTGATCTGCGAGGCGGCCGCGCTGGCCGAAGGCGGCGCGGGGGTGCGCTTCGACTGGGCGCCGGCCGGCGGGGAAGGCAAGGGCTTCGTGGTGCGCCACGACGGGGCCGCGCGCGCCTTCGTGAACCGCTGTCCCCACCTCGGCGTCGAGCTCGACTGGCAGCCCGGGGAGTTCTTCGAGGAAACCGGGCTATACTTGATCTGTTCGACGCACGGCGCGATCTTCGATCCGTCAACCGGCCTGTGCGTCGCGGGCCCCTGCCGAGGCGCCCGGCTCGAGGCCATCGCCGTCGAGGAGCGCCAAGGCCGGATTCTCATCCACGACGATTGCCCGGCACCCGCCCGCGGGGGCGGCTCCGGGGAGCAGCCATGACCGAACCCAATCCACCCAGCTGGGAACGCGCCACCCTCGAGAAGATCGCGCTTCGCGCGCTCGACGAGCAGCGCCGCGCGCGCCAGTGGACCACCCTCATCCGCCTGCTCTGGCTCACGCTGCTGTTCATCGTCGTCGCCGCGGCGCTCGGCTGGATCGGCGGCTCGTCCAAGGAGCCGATGCGTTACGGCAAGCACACCGCGCTAGTCGACCTGCGCGGGGTGATCGGCGTGGAATCGCGCGCCAGCGCCGACACGATGATCCAGGCGCTCAACGCCGCGTTCAAGGACAAGCACACGCAGGGGGTGGTGCTGCGCATCAACAGCCCCGGCGGCAGCCCGGTCCAGTCGGGCTACATCAACGACGAGATCCGGCGCCTGCGCGCCAAGTACCCCGACGTGCCGCTGCACGCCGTCGTGCAGGACCTGTGCGCCTCGGGCGGCTACTACGTCGCCGTCGCGGCCGACCGCATCTACGTCGACAAGGCGAGCCTCGTGGGCTCCATCGGCGTGATCATCTCCGGGTTCGGCTTCACCGGCACGATGGAGAAGCTGGGCGTGGACCGGCGGGCCTACACGGCGGGCGAGAACAAGGACTTCCTCGACCCCTTCGCCCCCGAGAACCCGGCGCACAAGGAGCACGCGAAGCAGATGATCGACGAGATCCACCGGCAGTTCATCAAGGTCGTTCGCGACGGGCGCGGCAGCCGCCTCAAGGACTCCCCGGAACTCTTCTCCGGCCTCGTCTGGACGGGCGAGCGCGCGGTGCAGCTGGGCCTCGCCGACGGCTTCGGGAGCCTCGATTCCGTGGCGCGCGACGTGATCAAGGCCGAGAACGTGGTCGACTTCACCCCCGACGAGAACTACCTCGAGCAGATCTCGAAGCGGCTGGGGGCCGGCGCCGCCGAGTCCCTGGCGCGCTCGCTCTCGGACCTCCCGGCACGCGCCGCTGCCACCCTTCGCTAGGGCCATGGACCGGGTCCTGCGGGCGATCAACGACTTCCTCGGCCGGTCCGAGACCGCGCCCGCGGCCGCCGACGAGCTGAGCCTCATCCGCGAGGCCTTCGACCAGACCTCGGTGGGCCTCACGCTCGTGTCGCTGGAGGGCGAGTTCTTCCTCGCCAACCGCGCCTTCTGCGAGCTTTCCGGCTACGCGAAGGAGGAGCTTTCCGGGGCCAGCTGCTGCCTGGTCTCCCACGCCGAGGACGTGGAGTCCGACCGCGCCTCGCTCGCCGGCGCCTGCGTGGGCAGCGCGCCCCCGTCCGTCGAGAAGCGCCTGCGCCGCCGGGACGGCTCGACCGTCTGGGTGCGGCGCACGCCGGGGCTCATGCGCGACGCCTCGGGAAACCCGAAGTTCGTGGTGTGCGCGTACACCGACCTCACCGAGCAGCGCGCGCGGGACAGGGCGCTGCAGGCCACCAACCGCTTCCTGTCGGCGATCATCGAGAATTCGCCCGTGGCGATCTACGCCACGGACCTCGAGGGCACCATCACCCTCT
This sequence comes from Lysobacter sp., assembly GCA_023700985.1. Taxonomy (GTDB): domain Bacteria; phylum Pseudomonadota; class Gammaproteobacteria; order Burkholderiales; family Usitatibacteraceae; genus FEB-7. The sequence goes on along the minus strand of JAMPXV010000090.1, from coordinate 5,682 downwards.
GGAACCCGGCCGCGGAGCGGACCTTCGGGTTCACCCGTGGCGAGGCCCTCGGCCATCGCGCGCCGTTCGTGCCGCCGGAAAAGAAGGAGGAGGCCGCGTCGCTGCGGGCGCGCACGCTCTCCGGCGAGGTCCTCACGAACCTGGAGCTCCAGCGCCGCCGCGCCGACGGCTCGACCATCGCCATCAACGGCTCGGCCGCGCCGCTGCGCAACGAGGAGAACCGCATCGTCGGCATGATCGTCATGTGCATCGACGTGACGGAGGCCAAGCGCACGGAGGCCGCGTTCAGGGAGCAGCTGCACTTCACGCGCGCGCTCATCGACGCGATCCCCAACCCGGTCTACTTCAAGGACCTCGAGGGCCGCTACCGGGTCTACAACCGCGCGTGGAACGAGCTGTGGGGTGGCGACCGCGACTGGGTGGGCAAGACCGTGCACGACATGTTCGGCCCCGGGATAGCGCAGCTCCACGATGCGCGCGAACGCCCGCTTCTCCAGCAGCCCTCCTCGGTACAGTACGAGGCCCTCATGCCGACGAGCGCAGGTCGCGAGCGCGAGATGCTCTACAACAAGGTGAGCTTCGTCGACCAGGCGGGCAGGATCGCCGGCGTGATCGGCACGATCACCGACGTGACCGCCTACAAGGAGGCCGAGCGGGCGCTGGAGGCGAGCGAGGCGCGCTTCCGCGTGCTCACGGAGAGCGGGCTGGACCTCATTTCCGTGCTCGCGCCGGACGGGGCGATCCTCTACCAGAGCCTCGCCCTGAAGAACCTGCTGGGCTACGACCCGGCGGAGACGCTCGGCAGGAACGTCTTCGAGCTCGTGCATCGCGAGGACGCCGACGCCGCGAAGGCGGCCTTCCGGCGCATCCTCGAGACGAGCCACTTCCGCGAGCCCCTCGAGTTCCGCATCAGGAACCGCGACGGCCAGTGGCGCACCTTCGAGTCGCTGGGCACCAACTGCGTCGACAACCCGCACATCCGCGGCGTCGTGTTCAACTCGCGCGACGTGACCGACCGCAAGGCCATCCAGCAGCGCATCCAGCACCTGGCCTACCACGACAACCTGACGGGGCTGCCCAACCGCGGGCTGCTCCAGGACCGCCTGGCCCACTCCATCGCGCGCGCCGAGCGCAGCGGGCGCAAGGTGGCGGTGCTCTTCATCGACCTGGACAACTTCAAGAACATCAACGACACGCTCGGCCACGACGTGGGCGACGAGCTGCTGCGCCAGGTGTCCCGGCGCCTCGGCGATTGCGTGCGCGCCGGCGACACGATCGCGCGGCAGGGCGGCGACGAGTTCATCGTGCTGCTGGACAGCCTCGAGGACGGCCGCGGCGCCTCGCTCGTGGCGCAGAAGATCCTCAACTCGCTGCGCGCCCCCTTCCCGCTGGGGGGCACCGAGCAGCACGTCAGCGGCTCCGTCGGGATCGCCCTGTACCCGGAGGACGGGCGCGACGCGCAGACCCTCATGAAGAACGCCGACACCGCGATGTTCCACGGCAAGGGGATCGGCAAGAACACCTACCAGTACTTCACCGCGCAGATGAACGTGGCGGTGAAGCGCCGCATGACGCTCGAATCGGCGCTGCGCCGCGCGGTGCGGCAGAAGGACTTCGTGCTGCACTACCAGCCGCAGGTGAACCTCGAGACGGGCGAGATCGTCGCGGTCGAGTCGCTGGTGCGCTGGAAGTCGGAGGACAGCGGCACCGTGATGCCCGGCGACTTCATCCCGCTCGCCGAGGAGACGGGGCTCATCAGCGAGATCGGCGAGTGGGTCCTGCGCGAGGCGTGCCGCCAGAACAAGGAGTGGCAGGACCGCGGCCTCGCGCCCCGGCGCATGGCGGTGAACCTCTCCGCGCGCCAGTTCGCCGACAAGGCCTTCCTCGACACCGTGACCCGCGTGCTGGACGACACCGGGCTCGACCCGAAGTGGCTCGAGCTCGAGATCACCGAGAGCCAGGTGATGCGCCAGACCGACGGCATGATCCTGCTCCTCAACCGGGTCGCCGAGATGGGCGTGCACCTCGCCATCGACGACTTCGGCACCGGGTACTCGAGCCTTTCCTACCTTAAGCGCCTGCCCATCCAGACGCTCAAGATCGACCAGTCATTCATCCGCGACATCACCGTCGACCCCAACGACGCCGCGATCGTGATGGCGATCATCCACATGGCGCGCAGCCTCGACCTCGAGACCATCGCCGAGGGCGTGGAGACCGCGGGGCAGCTCGCGATGCTGCGCTCCAAGGAGTGCCGGATCGGGCAGGGCTTCTACTTCTCGGCGCCGGTCACCGCCGAGAACGTCTACCTGCTGCTGCGGCAGAACAACTTCTACGGCCGCGAGGCGGCGCACGCCCCCTAGCGGCGCCCGGGCGCCTTCGGCGCGAGCAGCAGGAAGATCGCCGGCCGCTTGCCGGGAGGGGCGGGCCGGGCGCGCCACTGCGCGACGCTCGCCGTCCGGATGCTCTCGGAGGCGCCCGTGAGGTCGGCCGCGACCGCGAGCCGCGTGTCCTCGCGGCAGGTCTTCAGCAGGTCCGCGAGGAGCGCGTCGTTGCGGTAGGGCGTCTCGATGAAGACCTGGGTCTCCTGCGCGGCCGCGGAGCGCGACTCCAGCTCGCGGATCGCCGCGGCGCGCGCAGGGTGCGCCACCGGCAGGTAGCCCGCGAAGCGGAAGCGCTGCCCCTCGAGGCCGCAGGCCATGAGGGCCAGGAGGATCGACGACGGGCCGGTGAGGGGCGCGACGCGAAGCCCCTCCTCGTGGGCGGCGGCGACCAGCTTCGCGCCGGGGTCGGCCACGGCCGGCGCGCCGGCCTCCGACAGGAGGGCGAGGGGGCGGCCCTCGCGCAGCGGCGCCAGGAGCGCGGCCACGTCGGCATCGCGCGTGTGCTCGTCCAGCACGGCGAAGCCGAGGGAGGCGATGGGGCCGGGGTGGCCGCAGGCCGAAAGGAAGCGGCGCGCGCTTTTCGCGTTCTCGACCACGAAGTCGCGGATGCCGCGCACGCGCTCGAGCACCGGCACCGGGAGCACCGCCTCGGGGGCGCCGTCCTCGGCCAGGGTGACCGGGATGAGGTACAGCGCCGCGGGCGGGGTCACGGCACGGGCGCGCCTTCGGCCCGAAGCATCCCCGCCAGCGCGATGAGCGGCAGGCCCACGAGCGCGGTCGGGTCGTCGCCGCGAAGGCTCGCGAGGAGGGATATGCCCAGGGCCTCGGACTTGGCGCTGCCGGCGCAGTCGAACGCGGGCTCGCGGTCGAGGTAGCGCTCGATCTCCGCGTCGGTGTAGTCGCGGAACGCCACCTCGGTGGGCACCATCGACTCGTGGGCGCGCCCGTTGGCGAGCAGGCACAGGCCGGTGTGGAAGACGACGCGGCGTCCGCGCATGGCGCGAAGCTGCGCGCGGGCATTGTCCCGGGTGCCGGGCTTGCCCACCGGACGGCCGTCGAGCTCCGCGACCTGGTCCGAGCCGATCACCCAGGCGCCGGGAAAGCGCCCGCGTGCGGCCTGCGCCTTGAGCCTCGCCAGCCGCCGCGCGGTCTCCACGCAGGCTTCCCCCGCCAGGGGCGACTCGTCGACGGCGGGCGCCCAGGATTCGAACGGCAGGCCCAGCCGGCCGAGAAGCTCGGCGCGGTACCGCGAGCCCGACGCCAGGATGATGGAAAAGTCTTTCAAATCAATTTGTTGACGATGATCCAGCCGAACTCTATCATGGAGTCCTCATGGCCGGCCAGCTGCTCATCCACCTCGACCGACTCACGGACAAGGGTACCCTGTTCGAGGGTACCGTTCGCCCGGGGGACCTCGAGAACCTCGCCGACGAGCTCGCCTCGCCGGACGGCGAGCTGCGCTACCGGGTCACGGCGCGGCTCGACGGTGCGCGCCGGCGCGTCGTGTCGTGTATAATCGAGGGCTTCGTTTTTCTCACGTGCCAGTCGACGAACGACCCGTTCCGGCACGAGGTCGCCATCGACGACCGGCTGGTGCTGGTCGAATCGGAGGAGGGGCTTCCCCCCTTCGAGGAGGAAGGCGACCGGGAGGATTTCGTGGTCGCGAAGGAACCCGTCGACGTGCTGGGCCTGGTGGAGGAGGCAGTGATCCTCTCCCTGCCCATGGTCCCCCGGAAGCCCGGACTCGAGCCGGCGCCGGAGGCCGGCGACGGCAAGCCGGGCAAGCCGTCGCCATTCGCCGCGCTGGCCGGGCTGAAGCGGCCCGGAACGAAGTAGAGAACCGATTCCAAGGAGAACACCATGGCTGTCCAACAGAACAAGAAGTCGCCGTCCAAGCGCGGCATGCACCGGGCGCACGACTTCCTCGTCACCCCGCCGACGGCCGTCGAGCCCACGACGGGCGAGACGCACCTGCGCCACCACATCTCGCCGTCGGGCGTCTACCGCGGCAAGAAGGTCATCAAGTCCAAGGACTGACCGTCCCCCCCGCCCGTCCCGGGTGGCCGTGGGCCCGCAGCCCGGCCGGCCGCCCGCCGCGATGAAGACCGTCATCGCCGTCGACGCGATGGGAGGGGACCACGGTCCTTCGGTGACCGTGCCCGCCTGCCTCGATTTCCTCGCCGCCCGCGGCGAGGCGCACCTGCTTCTGGTCGGCCTGGCCGAGCCGCTGGCCGCGGAGCTCGCCCGCCTGGGCGCCTCCGACCACGAGCGCATCGAGGTCGTCCCCGCCACCGAGGTGGTCGGCATGGACGAGGACATCCGCACCGCGATCCGCACCAAGCGCCACTCGTCGATGCGCGTGGCCATCGACCTCGTGAAGCACGGGCGCGCGCAGGCCTGCGTGAGCGCGGGCAACACCGGCGCGCTCATGGGCACCGCCAAGTTCGTGCTGAAGACCCTGCCCGGGATCGACCGCCCCGCCATCTGCGGGGTCCTCCCCACCCGCAAGGGCGTGGTCTACGTGCTCGACCTCGGCGCCAACGCCGATTGCACCCCCGACCACCTCCTGCAGTTCGCGGTGATGGGCGCCACCCTCGTCGAGGCCGTCGAGGAGCGCGCCCGCCCCACCGTGGGGCTGCTCAACATCGGCTCGGAGGAGATCAAGGGCAACGAGGTCGTCAAGAAGGCGGGCGACCTCCTGAAGGCGAGCACGCTCAACTTCTACGGCAACGTCGAGGGCAACGACATCTACAAGGGCACCACCGACGTCGTGGTCTGCGACGGCTTCGTCGGCAACGTGGCGCTCAAGACCTCCGAGGGCCTGGCCAAGATGATGGGCGACTTCCTCAAGGAGGAATACACCCGCAACCCCCTCACGCGCCTGGCCGCCTTCGTGTCCCTGCCGGTCATCAAGGCGTTCCGCCGCCGGCTCGACCACCGCCGCTACAACGGCGCGACCCTCCTGGGCCTGCGCGGCATCGTCGTGAAGAGCCACGGCTCGGCCGACCGCCTCGCCTTCGCCACCGCCCTCGAGCGGGCCGAGGCGGAGGCGAGCCACGGCCTGAACGAGCGCATCGCCGCCGAGATCGAGCGGCTGCACGGGCTGGGCGTGCTCGCCGGAACCTCCCGCGCGGCGCCCGCGGAGGCCGCGGCATGAGACATCCTGTGTCAACCCATGGCAAGCGCTCCGTTGTGGAGCTGGGGATCGTAGGGTTTGCGATCGACCCAGGCGCGCCACAGGACGCGCAGCCAGGCACGGCTGAGGATGCGTATGGCATGTGGGTGATCGCAGCCGCGG
>JAMPXV010000311.1 GCA_023700985.1 Lysobacter sp. | reverse complement strand
GCTGGCCCAGCGCCTTCGCGAGCGGCCCGGCGAGCGTGCGCGCCACGACGTCGGGCTGGCCGCCGGGCGCGAAGGGCACGACGAGCTTCACGGGCTTCGTCGGCTGCCACTGCGCCACCGCGGGAACCGCGAGGCAGGCGAGCAGCAGGCCGGAAAGGAAAGCTCGTCGGTTCATGTCACGGCGCGGGGAAAAGGGGTCAGATCCCTTTATTGGGACGGTTCTACAGAACCGGTCTATTCAGCAGCTGGCGCACTGACCTCGCCAATCACGGAATAGACCGGTTCTGTAGAACCGTCCCAATAAAGGGATCTGACCCCTTTTTCTCAGTAGTTGAGGATGGGTGCCAGCCAGCGCTCGCAGGCGGCGAGGTCCATGCCCTTGCGGTGCGCGTAGTCGGCGACCTGGTCGCGCTCGACCTTGCCGACCGCGAAGTAGCGCGACTGCGGGTGCGAGAAGTAGAAGCCGCTCACGGCGGCCGTGGGCACCATGGCGAAGGACTCGGTGAGCTCGATGCCGGCGTTCCTCTGCGCATCGAGCAGGCGGAAGAGGTCGCCCTTCTCGGTGTGGTCGGGGCAGGCCGGGTAGCCGGGCGCGGGGCGGATGCCGACGTACTTCTCGGCGACCAGGTCTTCGTTCGCGAGCGCCTCGCCCGCGGCGTAGCCCCAGTACTCGGTGCGCACGCGGTGGTGCAGGTGCTCCGCGAAGGCCTCCGCGAGGCGGTCGGCCAGCGCCTTGAGCATGATCGCGGAGAAGTCGTCGTGCTTCGCCTCGAACTCGGCAAGCTTCGCCTCGATCCCCGCGCCGGCCGTCACCGCGAAGGCGCCCAGGAAGTCGGCCACGCCGGAATCCTTCGGCGCCACGAAGTCGGCGAGGCACTGGTTGGGGTTGCCGGGCGGCTTCTCGTTCTGCTGGCGCAGGTTGTGCCAGGTCATGAGCACGCGGCTGCGCGTGTCGTCCGAGTAGATCTCGATGTCGTCGCCGACCGAGTTGGCGGGCCAGATCCCGAACACCGCGTTGGCGGTGAGCCAGCGCCCTTTCACGATGCGCTGGAGCATGTCCTGCCCGTCGCGGAAGACGTTCCTCGCCGCCTCGCCCACGACGGCGTCGTCGAGGATGGCCGGGTACTTGCCCACCAGGTCCCACGCCTGGAAGAACGGCGCCCAGTCGAGGAAGGGCACGAGCTTCTCGAGGGGGTAGTTCTTCAGCGACAGGAGCCCGCGGTGGCTCGGCTTCGGCGGCACATAGGCCGCCCAGTCGAGCTTCGCCGCGTTGGCGCGCGCGGCCTCCAGCGGCACGGACTTCTGCCCCGTCTTCCTCGCGTGCGCGTCGCGCACCTTCAGGTAGTCCTGGCGCACCTGGCCCACGTAGTGGTCGCGGCTTTCCTCGCTGGACAGGCTGGTCGCCACGCCGACGGCGCGCGAGGCATCCGGCACCCAGACGGTCGGCCCCGAGTAGTGCGGCTCGATCTTCACCGCCGTGTGCGTGCGCGAGGTCGTGGCGCCCCCGATCAGGAGCGGCATGCGCATCCCCAGCCGCTCCATCTCCTTCGCGACGTGGGCCATCTCCTCGAGCGACGGCGTGATGAGGCCGGAGAGCCCGACCATGTCGGCCTTCTGCGCCTGCGCCGTCTCCAGGATCCGCTCGGCCGGGACCATCACGCCCAGGTCGATCACCTCGAAGTTGTTGCACTGCAGGACCACGCCCACGATGTTCTTGCCGATGTCGTGCACGTCGCCCTTCACGGTGGCCATGACGACCTTGCCCTTGGCCTTCGCGTCCGCCGAGCCGAGCAGGCGCTTCTCCTCCTCGATGTAGGGGATGAGGTGCGCCACCGCCTGCTTCATGACGCGCGCGCTCTTCACGACCTGGGGAAGGAACATCTTGCCGGCGCCGAAGAGGTCGCCCACCACGTTCATGCCGTCCATGAGCGGGCCCTCGATCACCTGGATGGGGCGCGCGAACTGCTGCCTCGCCTCCTCGGTGTCCTCGACGATCCACTGCGTGATGCCCCTGACCAGGGCGTGCGTGAGCCGCTCGCCCACCGGGGCGCTGCGCCACGCGAGGTCCTCGATCGCGTCCTTCTTCTGGCCCTTGAAGGATTCGGCGAACGTCACCAGGCGCTCGGTGGAATCCGGGCGGCGGTCGAAGATCACGTCCTCGACGCGCTCCAGCAGGTCCTTCGGGATCTCCGCGTAGACGCCCAGCTGCCCGGCGTTCACGATGCCCATGGTCATGCCCGCCTTGGCCGCGTGGTACAGGAACGCGGTGTGCATGGCCTCGCGCACCGGCTCGTTGCCGCGGAAGGAGAACGACAGGTTCGACACGCCGCCGGAGGTCTTGGCGTGCGGCAGGTGGCGGTGGATCCACGCGACCGCCTCGAGGTAGTCCAGGCCGTAGCGGTTGTGCTCCTCGATCCCCGTGGCGATGGCGAAGATGTTGGGGTCGAAGATGATGTCCTCGGGCGGGAAGCCCACCTGCTTCGTCAGGATGTCGTAGCAGCGCTGGCAGATGGAGGTCTTGCGCTCGAGCGTGTCGGCCTGGCCCTTCTCGTCGAAGGCCATCACGACCACCGCCGCGCCGTAGCGCCTCGCGAGCTTAGCGTGCCGCAGGAACTCCGCCTCGCCCTCCTTCAGGGAGATCGAGTTGACGATCGATTTGCCCTGCACGCACTTCAGGCCCGCCTCGATCACGCTCCACTTGGAGCTGTCGATCATGACGGGCACGCGGGAGATGTCGGGCTCGGCGGCCACCAGGTTCAGGAACTTCGTCATGGCCGCCTGCGAGTCGAGCATCGCCTCGTCCATGTTCACGTCGATCACCTGCGCGCCGCT
>JAMPXV010000089.1 GCA_023700985.1 Lysobacter sp. | reverse complement strand
GTAGGCGTAGGCGCGCTTCATGACCGGCTCGAGGGCGGCGGAGTTGATGGCGATGACTTCGTGCACGTCCTTCGCGCCGGCGAGGGCCGCGGCGTGCGCGGTGGCCTGCTCGACGGAATCGCGGGCGGCGTCGAGGCCGATCTCGGCGAACTTCTCGAGGTTGGCGAGCGACAGCTGGGCGAAATGGGCGAACTGGTTGATGGCGGCTTCGTTGGCTGCGCTGAACTGGCTGAACTGGTCGACCTTGAACATGGATGTCTCCTTGACTGAGGGTCCTGCGGGGATGTCGGTTGCGGCAGCCAAATTGCTGCACTGCACAAGACCGCATTTTAGGCCTCGCAGCAGCCAAGTCAAGGGGTTTTGGAAAAAAAATATTGCACCGCAGCAATTTCCGCGACCGCTTGGCGAATCAAGGACTTGCGCACGCCTCGCCCCCCGGCGCCCATGAAAAAGGGCCCGCGAGCGGGCCCTTTCCACGGACTTCCCCCGGGGATGCCCCCGGGAGCCGGCTGCGGGAGCCGGTCAGTTGACCTTGAGCCCGCGCTCCTTGAAGTACTTCAGCGCGCCGGGGTGGAACGGGATGGGCGAGCCGCCGGTGAGCTGGTTGTCCAGCGAGAGGAAGGCGGCGTCCTTGTGCGACTTCACCAGCTCGTCCTTCTTCTCGAACATGGTCTTGGTGATCTGGTAGACCAGGTTCTCGTCGGCCGACTCGGGCACCACCAGCAGGTTCCACACGTCGACGTTGGAGGTCTCCCGCGTCTCGCCGGGGTAGGCGTTGGCGAGGATGCGGTTCTTCACGTAGAGCGGGCCGTATTTCGCGCGCATCGCATCGGCCCCGTCGCCGTGGTCGACGAGCCTGATCTTCTTGCCGGGCGTGGCCGCGAAGTCGGTGATGCCGGGCGTGGGAACGCCGCCCACCCACATGAGGGCGTCGACCTTGCCGTCCTTGAGGGCGTTCACCGACTCGGCGAGCGACAGGCGCTCGCGGTTCACGTCCTTGTTCGGGTCCATGCCGAAGGCCTCGATGAGCCGCATCGACATCACCTCGGTGCCCGACGCGGGCGCGCCCGTGGCCACGCGCTTGCCCTTCAGGTCGGTCATCTTCTCGATGCCCTTGCCTTCCGCGGTGACGACGTGCATCCGGTTCGGATAGAACACGACGAGGGTGCGAAGCGGGACCTTCTTGTCCTTGAACTTGTCGAGGCCGTTGTACGCATCCCATGCCGCGTCGGCCATGGTGAAGCCCACCTCGGACTTGCCCCCGCCGATGAGCTGCAGGTTGGCGATCGACCCGGCGGTCACCTCGGCCGTGGCATCCAGGCCGGGCACGTACTTGGACAGGACCGCCGCCAGGCCGCCGCCGAGCGGGTAGTAGACGCCCGCCGTGCCGCCCGTGCCGATCGAGATGCGGGCCTTCTTTTCCTGGGCGCCCGCGGTCGCGAGCCCGAAAGCCGCAACCAGCGCGGCCGTCACTGCGATGATTCTTTTCATGTCTCCTCACTCCTTCATGGTGGACGGGAAATCCCCGCCGTTGGTCAGTCGCCCGGCGCCTTCGGTTCCTGGGCGAACTTGGCCACGGCCTCCTGGCCGCCGCCGTGGAACATGCGCGCGTTGTCGCTGACTTCACCGACTGGCGCAGGTCGCCAATTCTAGCCGAAAGGCCCCCCTACTCCCCGATTCCGAGCGAAAGGGGCCTCGCGGACTGGAAGCCGAGGAGCGGGGTTTCCACCCCGCGCCCGATTCCCAGCACCTTGAAGAGGTCCCCCATCTCGGAAGGGCTCACGAGCCGGTGCACGGCGCTCGTGGTCTTCACCCGCGAAAGCGTCATGTTGGGGTCGCCGTCGGCCAGGAGCACCGCGAGCCCGCAGGAGATCAGGAAGTGGGCCTGCGTGGTGAAGCCCATGATCTCGGCGTCCGCGGACTGGGCGGCGCGCGCCATCGCGGTGAAGTCCACGTGGGCGGTGATGTCCTGGAGCCCGGGCAGGAAAAACGGGTCGTTGTGGAAGCGGTGGCGGTAATGGCAGCGCAGCGTCCCCATCGAGCGCTGCGGGTGGTAGTACTCGTTCTGCGCGTACCCGTAGTCGATGAAGAGGGCGAGGCCGTTGCCGAGAGCGGCCGCCACGGAGCGCACCAGCCCCTCGGCCGCGAGGTTCACCTCGGTGAGGTAGTCGTAGTCCCCGGGCGGGATCACGCCGTGGGCGCGGCGCTTGAGCTCGCCGTCGGGAAGCGCCATGTCCTCCCAGGCGAAGCCGGCCTCCGTGACCACGACGCCGCGCTCCAGGATCTCCCTTCCGGCGCGGTGGACGAGGGCGCAGGGCAGCACGTCCAGCACCTCGTTCGCGAGCAGGACGCCGTCGATGCGATCCGGCAGGACCTCCAGCCACTCGAAGCGGTCGGCGTCGCCGGGAAGGCGCTCGGCGACCAGCGCGCGCTGCCGCTCGCGCAGATCCGGGCTCACCTCGAGGAGGCGGTAGCGCGACGGCGCCGCCCCTTGCGACTTGAGCTCGGCGAAGAGGTCGACCGCGAGGCTTCCCGTCCCGGGTCCCAGCTCCAGGATGTCGCCGCCGGTGCGCTCGAGCACCTGGCGCACCTGCATGGCGAGGCTGCGCGCGAAGAGCGGCGTCATCTCCGGCGCGGTGACGAAATCGCCCTCGCCGCCGATCTTGCGCGACCCGGCGGCGTAGTAGCCGAAGCCCGGCGCGTAGAGCGCCAGTTCCATGAAGCGCGAGAACGGAATCCAGCCGCCCTCCTCCCCGATCACGTTGGCGATGCGCTCGGCCAGCTCGTGGGAGTGGGAGACCGCTTCGGGCGGCGGGTGCGGAAGGGAGAAATCGGCCTCGGGGGGCATCGGGAATGGCGGCGCCGTCGGGGGGTTCGCGGTTTTCGCTACACTTTCGCCTCTGGCGCCGCTCGGACGGGGCGGGGCGATTCCCGGGGAATATAGCATCATGGAACAACGGGTGGTTCTGGTGACGGGCGGCGCGCGGCGCGTGGGCGCGGCCATCGTGCGCGCGGCGCACGCCGCGGGCGCGCGGGTGGTCGTGCACTGCAACCGCTCCCGCGGGGACGCCGAGCGCCTGCTCGCCGGCCTGGAGGCGACCCGGCCCGGCACCACGGCCATCGTCCAGGCGGACCTCCTCGACCACGCGCGCCTGGCGGGCCTCGTCGAGGAAGCGGCGTCGCGGTTCGGTCGCCTCGATGCCCTCGTGAACAACGCGTCGTCCTTCCACCCCACTCCCCTCGAGTCCCTGGACGGCGCCGCCTGGGACGACCTTGTGGGCACGAACCTGCGCGCGCCCCTCTTTCTTTCCCAGGCGGCGGCCCCGCACCTGCGCCGCACGCGCGGGGCCATCGTGAACATCGTGGACATCCACGCGGAGCGGCCCCTGCCGGGGTTCCTCGCCTACACGGTCGCCAAGAGCGGGCTGGCCGGCCTCACGCGGGCGCTCGCCCTGGAGCTCGCGCCCGAGGTGCGGGTGAACGGGGTTTCGCCGGGCGCCATCCTGTGGCCCGACGACGGCGACGCCTACCCGCCCGCCGAGCGGGAGCGGATCACGGTACAAACGCCTCTTCGCCGGACGGGTACGCCGGAGGACATCGCCGGCGCGGTAAAATACCTGGTTTTCGACGCTCCCTTCGTGACCGGCCAGGTGCTGGCCGTCGACGGGGGCCGCTCGATCGCCCTCTAGAAGCCGCCCGATGACCGCCACCGTCCAGCCCCTGCGCGACCCCCGCAAGACCGACTACGAAGCCGCCAAGCGCAGGAAGCGCATCCGCCGCCTCGTGGGCGAGGCCATCGCCGACTTCTCGATGATCGAGGCGGGCGACAGGGTCATGGTGTGCCTGTCGGGCGGCAAGGACAGCTACGGCCTCCTGGACGTCCTGGTGCACCTGCGCGACTGCGCGCCGGTTCCGTTCGAGGTGGTCGCCGTGAACCTCGACCAGCGCCACCCCGGCTTCCCGGCGCACGTGCTGCCCGAGTACCTGTCGTCGCGCGGCATCCCGCACCGCATCGAGGTCCAGGACACGCACTCGGTGGTGAAGCGGGTGATCCCCGAGGGCAAGACCATGTGCAGCCTGTGCTCGCGGCTGCGCCGGGGCGTGCTCTACCGCGTGGCGAAGGAGCTGGGCGCGACCAAGATCGCCCTCGGCCACCACCGCGACGACATCCTCGAGACCTTCTTCCTCAACCTGTTCCACAACGGAAAGATCAAGGCCATGAGCCCCAAGCTCGTCTCCGACGACGGGCGCCACGTGGTGATCCGGCCGCTCGCCTACGTCGAGGAGAGGGACCTCGCGGCCTACGCGGAGGACCGCAGCTTCCCCATCATTCCCTGCGACCTGTGCGGCTCGCAGGAAAACCTGCAGAGGAAGCAGACGAAGGCGATGCTGCGCGAGTGGGAGAAGAAGCACCCGGGGCGCGTCATCTCGATCTTCAGCGCCCTCACGCGCGTGACGCCCTCGCACCTCATGGACCGCAGCCTCTTCGACTTCGCGAACCTCGTGGCCGACGGCACGCCGCAGCCCGACGGCGACACCGCCATCGACCTGGACGAGCTGCCCGACGTCTCGCAGGGGACGATCGTGCGCTTCACGCCCGGGCGAGGTTGACCGCCGCCCGCCCGGCAGCTTCCGCCCATCCCGCCAGGATCGAACCGCGGGGCGCGTTCGCAGGACGCCCCGAAGACAAGGACCCCGAAATGACGCTCAAGTACCTCTCGCCCACCAAGAAGATCCACTCGTTCCACCCGCCGCAGCGCACGTTGCTGGGCCCCGGCCCCTCCGAGATCAACCCGCGCGTGATGGCGGCGATGAGCCTTCCCGCCATCGGCTACCTCGACCCCGTGTTCGTCGAGATGATGGAGGAGCTGAAGAGCCTGCTGCGCTACGCCTACCAGACGAAGAACGCCCTCACCTTCCCCGTCTCCGGCCCGGGCTCCGTGGGCATGGAGTACTGCTTCGTGAACATGGTCGCGCCCGGCGACAAGGTGGTCGTGTGCAGGAACGGCGTCTTCGGCGGCCGCATGATCGAGAACGTCGAGCGCGCCGGCGGCAAGGCCGTCGTGGTCGAGGACGCCTGGGGCGAGCCCTGCGACCCCGACAAGCTCGAGGACGCGCTCAAGAAGAACCCTGACGCGCGCATCGTCGCCTTCGTGCACGCCGAGACCTCCACCGGCGTGCAGTCGGACGCGAAGACGCTCGTCTCCGTCGCCCACAAGCACGGCGCGCTCACCATCGTGGACGCGGTCACCTCGCTTGCCGGCTGCCCCGTGATGGTGGACGACTGGGAGGTCGACGCGATCTACTCGGCCAGCCAGAAGTGCCTGTCCTGCACGCCGGGCCTCTCCCCCGTCTCCTTCAACGACCGCGTGGTGGAGCACGTGAAGGCGAGGAAGGACAAGATCCACAGCTGGTTCATGGACATGAACCTGCTCCTGGGCTACTGGGGCGCCACCACGCGCACCTACCACCACACGGCCCCGACCAACAGCCTCTATGCGCTGCACGAGGCGCTGCTCCTCATCAAGGAGGAGGGCCTGGAGAACTGCTGGGCGCGCCACCAGAGGAACCACGTGGCGCTGAAGGCGGGCCTCGAGGCGATGGGGCTCAAGTACCTGGTGAAGGAAGGCGCGCGCCTGCCGCAGATGAACGCGGTGCACATCCCCGAGTCCGTGCGCGACCGCGAGGCGGAGGTGCGCAAGACGCTCCTCAACGAGTTCAACCTCGAGATCGGCGCGGGGCTGGGGCCGCTCGCCGGCAAGATCTGGCGGGTCGGCATCATGGGCTACTCGTGCAAGCCCGAGAACGTGATGCTGTGTCTCTCGGCCCTGGGCTCGGTGCTCCAGGACATGGGCCTGCCCATCCAGGTGGGCGAGGCCGAGGCGGCCGCGCATCACGCCTACGCGCAGATGCACGCGCAGGAAGCGCGCAAGAAGGTCGCCAACCTCAAGTAGGATGGCAAAAAAAGGGGTCAGAGTCATTTCTCGCGAAATGACTCTGACCCCTTTTCCTATTTCACGGTCTGGCGGAAGCGGCCCTCGACCTGCGGCTGCCTCGCGTACTTCTCGAGTTCCGGCATGACCTTCTCGAGTTCCGCGAGCCGGTCGGCGGGCGCCGGATGGGTCGAAAAGGTGATGGACGCGCCCGATTCGTCGGGCTTCACCTGCGCGAGCATGGTGAGCACCGCCACGAAGCCGTAGGGGTCGTAGCCGCCGCGCGCGGCGACCACCACGCCGAGCCGGTCGGCCTCGTATTCCATGCTGCGGTCGAGCGGCCGCAGGAACAGGCCGTCCTTCACGAGGTCCACCCCCGCGTTGGCGAGCTGCGATTTGAGTCCCAGCACGTCCCCGCCGCGGCGCCCGATCTGGTCGGCTGCGACGGCCTTCGCCCCGGTGGCCGCGGCGCTCCAGCCCGCGTCCGACTGGATGGCGGAGAGCTGGTGCTTCTTCAGGACGTGCGCGATCTCGTGGGCCAGGACGCCCGCGAGCTCGGACTCGCTGGCCAGGCGCTTGACCAGCCCGTGCGAGACGACCACGGTGCCGCCGGGCATGGCGAAGGCGTTGATGACCTCGGTGTCGATCACGCCGAAGGTCCACGGCAGGTCCGCCCGCTCGGTCTGCGAGGCGAGCCAGCGGCCGACGCGGTTCACGTAGCGCTGCAGACGCTCGTCGGGGTGCAGCCGGATGGCGCCGAGGAAGCCCGCGGAGATGCCCTCGCCGAGGGCAACTTCCTCCTCGACCGTGTACTCCTTCGTCGCTTCCTGGATCCTGGGCGCGACTTCCACGGCCTTGCGTCCCAGGTCGATGATCCGTCCGAAGTCGAGCTGGGCGTGCGCAGGGGCCGCCGCCGCGAGCGCCAGGACCGCGAGGAGGGCCTTCACGACCCGCTCCCCACGTAGGCCACGGCGACGGGCGCGAGCTTCGCCTCGCGGGCGAAGCGCTCGGCGCTCGCCTTGTCGGCCCGCCAGGACTGCATCTTTTTGAGGGCCGCCTGGTCCGGCGAGGCGTTCTGGAAGTCCTCCGGCGTGAGGCCGCGGATGCCCAGGGTGGCCACCTTGGAGGTCTTCGGGGCCTCGCGGCTGCCGAAGCCGAAGATCGACGTGATGCCGCCGCCCCCGCCGCTGGACGAGGACTCGACCGTGGACTGGAAACGCAGGTGGAACGCGCGCACCCAGCCGCGTTGCGCGCCGGCCTCGACCTGGGTCCAGGCGCCCTGGCGGGCGAGGACCTTCACCGGCGAATCGGCGGCCAGCGGCGCCACCACGCGGGCGTCCGGCGCGGGACGGTCGCGCAACTCCGTGGCGCGGTTGGTGGAAGCCGCGTCCTGCGCGAAGGCGTCGCCGATCAGCGACAGGCAGGCGACGAGCAGGGGAACGAGAAAGCGCATGAGCATGGCGGCGATGATAGGTTGCCCGGGCCCAACATTCAATTCGGTAATCGACCGGCCGGCCGGCGGCTCACCGGATGAGAACCGTCGCGAGGCCGAGGAGCAATCCCATGCTCGCGACGTCGGTGGCCGTGGTCACGATGATGCTCGAGGCCGTCGCGGGGTCCGCGCCGAGGCGCTTGAGCAACAGCGGGACCGTCGCGCCGGAGACGCCGCTGATGGCGCAGCTGCCCATCATCGCGAGGAACACGGCGAGGCCGAGGAGCAGGGCGTGCGGCGAATCCTGCGCGCGCGCGAGGAAGTACATCGCCACCCCGCACAGCACGCCCGTCACCCCGCCATTGGCGAGCCCCAGGAAGAATTCCTTCGCCACGAGCGCCTTGCCCGCACCCGCCCGGATGTCCCCCAGCGTCATGCCGCGCACCGTCACCGCGAGGGCCTGGCAACCCGTGTTGCCGGACTGCCCCGCCAGCACCGGAAGGAAAGTCGCGAGGATCACCAGCTTGTCCACGGTGCCCTGGAACATCGCCACCACGCCTCCCGCGGCGAAGGCCGTGATGAGGTTCAGCTGCAGCCAGGGATGGCGGAACTTGAAGGCGCGGCCGAGGGACGTGTTGACGCGCTCCTCCTTCTCCACGCCCACCATCGAGCCCGGCTGCGCGGTGATCTCGAAGGCCTGCTCCTCGAAGATCGCGGCACCGCGCACGAGCCCGACCAGCCGACCCGCCTCGTCGCACACCGGATACACGGGGTAGTGGCGGTTGAGGGTGAGCTTCATCGCGTCGGAGACGGACATGTCCGCCCGGAACGAGAAGGCGCCCTTGAGCATCACGTCGCCCAGGCGCGCGCCGTGATCGTTGAAGAGGAGGTCGCGCATCGTCACGAGACCGAGGAGCTTCGCCTCCCCGTCGATGATGTAGCCGTAGGTCACGAACACCGTGCGCACCACGGCCCGCAGCTGCTCGATGGCCTCCCCTACCGTCATGGCCGGCGAGAACACCGCGTAGGCCGGCTCCATGAGGCGCCCGACCGCGCCGCGCGCGTAGCGGGCGTTGCGCAGCCACTGCTTCGCCGCTTCCGGCGCGGCCGCCCTGGAGATGGCGGCAAGCGCCTCCGGAGGCAGCTCGGCCAGCAGCTCCTGGGCGAACCCGGGGTTCACGGCGGCGAGCGCCTCGACCGCGCGGGCCGGCTCCTCCGCCGCGAGCATCCGCGCCGCCTCGCGCGGGGGCTGCGCCTTCAGGCTGGCTGCAAGTGACGGGCGCGCTTGGGCGGTCGTCTCGGTCACGGCGTGCTCCCCGGGGTCGCGGAAGCGGCGATTCTACCCCCGCCGCCCGCTAGAGCCCCAATCGCTGCCAGATCGTCGAGGTGGGGCCGGCCTGGTTCAGGGTGTAGAAGTGCAGCCCCGGGGCACCCTGGCCGAGCAGCCGGTCGCACAGCTCGGTGACCACGTCGAGGCCGAAGGCCTTGATGGAGGCGGTGTCGTCGCCGAAGCTCTCCAGGCGCAGGCGGATCCAGCGCGGGATCTCCGCGCCGCACGCGTCGGAGAAGCGCGCGAGCTGCGAGAAGTTGTTGATCGGCATGATGCCCGGCACGACCGCCACGTTCACGCCCAGGGCCTCCGCCGACTCCACGAAGTGGACGTAGGCGTCCGCGTTGTAGAAGTACTGCGTGATGGCCGAGTTCGCCCCCGCCTCGATCTTCTCGCGGAAGTGGGCGAGGTCGTCGGCGGGGCGGCGCGCCTGCGGGTGGAATTCCGGGTAGGCCGCGACCTCGACGTGGAACCAGTCGCCCGTGTGGCTCCGGACGAAGCGCACGAGGTCGGCGGCGTAGCGGAACTCGCCCGCGACGGCCATGCCCGAGGGCAGGTCGCCCCGAAGGCAGACCAGCCGGCGGATTCCCGCCGCCCGGTACTGGTCGAGGAGGCCCGCGATGGTCTCGCGCGTGGAACCGATGCACGAGATGTGGGGTGCGGCCGCGTGGCCCTCGCGGTGCATCTCGAGGACCGTGCGGAGTGTTCCCTCCTGCGTCGAGCCGCCCGCCCCGAACGTGCAGGACATGAAGGCGGGCTTCAGCTGCGCGAGCTGCGCGCGCGCCTTGCGCAGCTTCTCGTCGCCCTCCGGGGTCTTCGGGGGGAAGAATTCGAAGCTGAACTGCTTCTGCCGGTTGCGTTGCGATTCCATGGTCTGGAACCGGGGCGCGGCTGGCGCCCCGGCTTCCCGGCTCTAGTAGCGGTACTGGTCGGCCTTGTACGGGCCGTTCTTCGCCACGCCGATGTACTTCGCCTGCACGTCGGTGAGCTCCGTGAGGCGGGCGCCCAGCTTGGAGAGCTGCAGCCGCGCCACCTTCTCGTCGAGGTGCTTCGGCAGCACGTAGACGCCGACCGGGTACTGCTCCGTGCGGGTGAAGAGCTCGATCTGCGCGATCGTCTGGTTGGCGAAGGAGGAGCTCATCACGTAGCTCGGGTGGCCCGTGCCGCAGCCCAGGTTCACCAGGCGCCCCTCGGCCAGCAGGATGATGCGCTTGCCGTCCGGGAAGATGACGTGGTCGACCTGCGGCTTGATGTTGTCCCACTTGTACTGCTTGAGCGAGGCGACGTCGATCTCGTTGTCGAAGTGGCCGATGTTGCACACGATCGCCTGGTCCTTCATGCGCAGCATGTGCTCGTGCGCGATCACGTGGAAGTTGCCCGTGGCGGTGACGAAGATGTCGGCCTTGTCGCAGGCCTCCTCCATCGTCACCACGCGGTAGCCTTCCATCGCGGCCTGCAGGGCGCAGATGGGGTCGATCTCGGTGATCCACACCTGTGCGGAGAGCGCGCGCAGCGCCTGGGCGCTGCCCTTGCCCACGTCGCCGTAGCCCGCGACGACCGCGATCTTGCCGGCGATCATCACGTCGGTGGCGCGCTTGATGCCGTCGACCAGCGACTCGCGGCAGCCGTAGAGGTTGTCGAACTTGCTCTTGGTGACGGAGTCGTTCACGTTGATGGCAGGGAACCTGAGCGTCCCTTCCTTCGCCATCTGGTAGAGGCGGTGCACGCCCGTGGTGGTCTCCTCGGTCACGCCCTTGATCTTCGCGAGGCGCGTGGAGTACCACTTCGGGTCCTTCGCGAGCTTCGCCTTGATCGAGGCGTAGAGGAAGGTCTCCTCCTCGCTGCCGGGGCTGGCGATGACCCTGGCGTCGGTCTCCGCCCGCGCGCCCAGGTGCAGCAGGAGCGTGGCGTCGCCGCCGTCGTCCAGGATCATGTTCGTGTAGCCGTTGTCCGGCCACTCGAAGATGCGGTGCGTGTAGTCCCAGTACTGCTCGAGCGACTCGCCCTTGACCGCGAAGACGGCGGTGCCGCCCTTGGCGATCGCGGCGGCCGCGTGGTCCTGCGTCGAGTAGATGTTGCACGAGGCCCAGCGCACTTCCGCGCCCAGGGCCTTGAGCGTCTCGATGAGGACCGCGGTCTGGATCGTCATGTGCAGCGACCCGGTGATGCGGGCGCCCTTGAGGGGCTGCGCGGCCGCGTATTCCTTGCGGATCGCCATGAGGCCGGGCATCTCGGTCTCGGCGATGGCGATTTCCTTGCGGCCCCAGTCGGCGAGCTGCAGGTCGGCGACCACGTAATCGGCGGTCTTGTCGGATTTCAGGACAGCGTTCATCGTTCTCTCCAGTATCGGGTGAGGGATGCCGCTGTGGGAACGGGAACTTCTCACCCGGTCCTGCACAGTCGGGTGAGCGCCGTTGCGGTGGGAAATCCGAGCCTGGCGGGGAGGGAACCCCGTTGCAACGCTCCTCGGACGGCCGCGATTATACAGGCCCCATGGCCGAACACCAAGCGAGGGCCCGCGCCCGCATCCGGCCCCGCCCGCCGCCACGGGTCGCGCGGACGGCGCACTTGCGAAGGGCCGCGACAACCAGCAAGCTTTCCGGTAACGACAAGAACAAGCCGCGCACGCTTCCAGGAGCCCTCCATGAACCGCCCCGCCGCCACCCGCCTCGCTCTCGCCACCTGCCTCGCCTTCGCCGTCCCGGCCCTGGCACAGTCGAAGGGGGCGCCCGCGAAGACGCCGATCGCCAACTACTGGATGGACGTCGCCACCGTCCACCTCGCCATGCCGGGCGCGGAGGAGATGGCCGACATGCCGCTCCTCGGCGGCATGATGGGCAACATGTTCGGCGGCTCGAAGATGGGCGTCATGCCGGGCAAGTGGCTGGACCTCTCGCTCTACACGCGCCAGAAGCCGGGCGGCACCGAGGGCGCGCACGCCATCCCGCCGGGGCAGAACATGGGGGCAAGCCTGCCGCTCCAGCCGGTGGAGAAACCCAAGCCGCGCGGCACCTCCCAGGACACGGCCACGACGGATTACGAGAAGCCCAAGGGGCGGCTGCTGCTCTACTGGGGCTGCAGCCCGACGGTGCGGCCCGGGCAGCCGCGCATCCTCGACATGGCCACCGCCGGCCCGCAGGACTTCGCGAAGTTCTTCGTCGGGCGCTACGCGCCCGAGCGCGGCGCCACCAGCCGTCCGGGCCACGCGATCTGGCCAAACGAGAAGGACAACCAGCGGGTGCCGAAGAACGCCTCGCTCGCGGGCGACCATGCGGTCTCGGGCGAGGGCGTGCCGCCCAGCCTCAAGTTCGCGCTCGGCGAGCGGCAGGACTTCATGGAGCGCCTGAACCTCGCGGCGCCCGGCGATCCGAAGGCCTCCATCAGTTCGTCGTGGAATGCCGTGCCCCACGCGAGGGCCTATTTCCTCTCCGCCATGGGCGGCGACGGCAACGACATGATCCTCTGGAGCTCGAGCGACGTGCCGGAGGCGGGCCTCGGCCTCATGGACTACCTCTCCCACTCGCAGGTCGACCAGTGGGTCAGGGACAAGGTGCTCCTGCCGGCGACGACGACGCAGTGCGCGATCCCGTCCGGCATCTTCGCGACCGCCGGCGGCGCGATGCTGCGCGGCATCGCCTACGGGAACGAGCTGAACCTCGTGCATCCCCCGCGGCCCACGGACCCGAAGCTGCTGGCCGCCTGGAACCCGGAATGGTCGTTGCGCGTGCGCGTGAAGTCGACCGCCATGGCGATGCTGGGGCAGGAGGCGCAGCCGGAACGTCAGCAGAGTAAGGAGGAGCCGGTGAACCCGCTCAACATCCTCAAGAAGGGAATCT
This sequence comes from Lysobacter sp., assembly GCA_023700985.1. GTDB lineage: Bacteria > Pseudomonadota > Gammaproteobacteria > Burkholderiales > Usitatibacteraceae > FEB-7. The sequence goes on along the minus strand of JAMPXV010000089.1, from coordinate 1,493 downwards.
TCGGCCGGTAGGCATGGGCAGGCCCGGCGGGGCCACACGCGCGATTGCCTACGGGCGCAGCCAGCCCCGCCTCGAGGCGTGGTAGGCGAGGATCCCGAACACGACCGCCACGCCGACGTGCACCACGGTGAAGGCTGCGGTGGTCAGCAGCACGAAGCGCCCGACGCGCTCCTCGCCGTGCTCGCGGCTGGAAAGCGCCAGCTCCGCACCGGCGAGGAAGAGGATCACCCCCAGCACGGGCTCGGGAAACAGCCGCAGCACGACGTGCATCGAGCCGGAGAAGAAGAGGGCCAGCACGGCCAGCACCACTCCCAGCATGACCGTGGCGCCGCCCGTGCGCGCGCCGAACTTCACGTGGCCCGCCATCCCGCCGGCGCCGTGGCACACGGGCACGCCGCCGACCGCGCTCGTCCAGGCGTTCGCGAGCCCCGTGGAGATCGCCACGCCGCGCTCGCTGACCGGGCGCTCGGGGAACAGGCGGTTGTTCTCGCTCGTCACCGCGAGCAGTGCGTTTCCGAAGGTGAGGGGAAGCTGGGGGATCGCGAGCAGGACCGCTCCCGTCCACACGTCCGCGGCCGTGAGCGAGGCCCACGCGAACTCGGGCCACCGGAAGGCCGGCGCGATGGCCGAGAGCTGGGTGGCGAGGGCCGGTTCGCGAGCAAGCGCCACGACCGCGCCCGCCGCGAGCAGCAGGAGCATCACGGGCAACCGCGACTGCGCGAGGAGCGCCATCGCGAGCAACGCCGCGGAGAGCCACGCCGCGCCCGCCATCATGCGGATCCCCTCGAGCATGAACCCGAACCCCAGGCCCAGCACCACGCCCAGCAGGGCGGGGCGCGGGATCCATTCGGCGAGCTTCTTCGCGAGCCCCGTGGCGCCCAGCGCGAGCCAGATGGCGGCGGTCGCGAGCCCCGCCCCCACCACGATGGCGGGCGTGACGACCGCGCCCGCCGCGCCCGTGGCCGCCGCCGCGCCGATCGCCTTCATGGGCTGCACCGGGAACGGCGTGCGGTACCAGAGCCCGGTGGCGATCATGGCGACCCCGAAGCCCAGGAGGACGCCGCCGGGATCCATCTTCACGATCGCGAGATAGGCGATCACGAACGGCACGAGCGTGCCCAGGTCCCCGAAGGCGCCGGAAAGCTCCGCCAGGTCGTAGCGGTTGCGACGTTCGGGGGCGGGCGTGGCGGCGGGCTCGACGCTCATGAGGCGGGATCATAGCCGCGATGCGTGCGCGCACGGCGCATGCGATGAAATGAAGACGGGCGGCAATGCCGCCCGTGTCGACCTCACCCCCGGCCCATCTCCTGAAGGAGAGGAGAGGCCGGCGCCCCTCTCCGGCGGGAAGGGGTCGGAGTGAGGATCAGTCCGCCGTCGCGGCGTGCCGCTTCGGCTCGCCCTTGAGGCCGGCGGCCTCGCGCAGGAACGCCGCCTTGTCCGTGGCTTCCCAGGAGAACTCGGGCTCCTCGCGGCCGAAGTGGCCGTAGGCCGCG
>JAMPXV010000088.1 GCA_023700985.1 Lysobacter sp. | reverse complement strand
TCAAGCGCGAGCAGGAGCTCGCTCTGCTGCAGAACATCCAGACGCTGCGCAACCGCGTGAACGAGCTGGGAGTCGCCGAGCCGATCATCCAGCAGCAGGGCGCCGACCGCATCGTGGTGCAGCTTGCCGGCGTGCAGGACCCGGGCCGCGCCAAGGAGATCCTCGGCCGGACCGCGACGCTGGAAGTGCGCATGGTCTCCGAGGAGCACGCCGCCGGCCCCGGCCAGAACGCGTTCGCCGCCTACAAGGACCAGCCCGCGCCCTTCGGCACGGACAAGTACATGGACGCCGAGGGCAACGTGGTGCTGGTGAAGAAGATGCTCGTCATCACCGGCGACCGGATCAAGGACGCCCAGCCAGGCTTCGACCAGCGCGACAGCCGCCCGGTCGTCTCGATGGCGCTCGACGACGCGGGCGGGCGCATCATGCGCCAGACCACGCGCGAGAACCTGAAGAAGCGCATGGGCATGATGCTGGTGGAGCGCAACTCCACCATCGTGCTCACCTGGCCGGTGATCCAGGAGGAGTTCGGCAACCGCTTCCAGATCTCCGGCATCGGCGACACGCAGGAGGCGAGGAACCTCGCGCTGCTGCTGCGTGCCGGCGCGCTCGCGGCGCCCATGGACATCATCGAGGAGCGCACCGTCGGCCCGTCGCTTGGCGCGGAGAACATCGCCAAGGGCTTCAAGTCGGTGGTCTACGGCTTCATCGCCATCGGGCTCTTCATCGCCGTCTACTACGCGCTGTTCGGCGTGATCTCGGTGGCGGCCCTGGCGGCGAACCTGCTCTTCCTGGTGGCGCTCCTGTCGATGCTGCAGGCAACGCTCACGCTGCCGGGCATCGCGGCCATCGCGCTCGCCCTGGGCATGGCGATCGACGCCAACGTGCTCATCAACGAGCGCATCCGCGAGGAACTGCGCGCCGGGATGAGCCCGCAGATGGCGATCCAGGTGGGCTACGAGCGCGCCTTCGACACGATCTTCGACTCCAACATCACGACGCTCATCGCCGGGCTCGCGCTCCTCGCCTTCGGCTCCGGCCCGGTGCGCGGCTTCGCGGTGGTGCACTGCCTGGGCATCCTCACCTCGATCTTCAGCGCGGTGATGGTCTCGCGGGGCATCGTGAACCTCATCTACGGCGGCCGCAGGAAGGTCGCCAGCGTGTCCATCGGCAACACCGAGTGGCACAAGAAGGCGCCGGCCTGAGAGGGCCTGGCGCCGCGGACCCCTGCTGGACCCCCGCCGCGCGCGGGGACGACTTGAGCCGCGAAGGCGGCATGACGAGGTAACGGATGGAATTCTTCAAGATCAGGCGCACGATCCCCTTCATGCGCCACGCGCTGGTGTTCAACGTGATCTCGCTCGTCACGTTCGTTCTGGCGGTCGGCTTCCTCGCCGTGCGGGGCCTGCACCTCTCCATCGAGTTCACCGGCGGCACGGTGATGGAGGTGACCCACCAGGGCGCCGCGCAGCCCGACCGCATCCGCGACGCGCTGGGCGCCGCGGGGTTCAAGGACATCAACGTGCTCAAGTTCGGCTCGTCCCAGGACGTGCTGATCCGCCTGCCCCTCAAGGCGAACCCGGACCCGAAGATCCAGAACGAGGAGATGCAGAAGCAGAGCACCGCCGCCATGGAGGTGCTCAGGAGCGTCGACGCGACGGCGAAGCTCACGCGCACCGAGTTCGTGGGCGGGCAGGTGGGCAAGGAACTGGCCACCGACGGGGCGCTGGCGCTCCTCGTGGTGTGCCTGGGCATCATGGTCTACCTCGCGTTCCGCTTCGAGTGGCGCTTCGCGGTCGCCACCATCCTCGCGAACCTGCACGACGTCGTGATCATCCTGGGCATGTTCGCCGCCTTCCAGTGGGAGTTCTCGCTGCCGGTGCTGGCGGCCGTGCTCGCGATCCTCGGCTACTCGGTCAACGAGTCGGTCGTGGTGTTCGACCGGGTGCGCGAGAACTTCCGCAAGATGCGCCGCGCGAGCGTCGACGAGATCATGGACGCCTCGATCACCGGCACCATCTCGCGCACCATCATCACCCACGGCTCGACGCAGATGATGGTGCTCTCCATCCTCTTCTTCGGCGGGGCGAGCCTCTACTACTTCGCGCTGGCGCTCACCATCGGCATCTGCTTCGGCATCTACTCCTCCGTGCTGGTGGCGGCGCCGCTCGCCAAGTACCTCGGCGCCTCGCGCGAGGACTTCGTGAAGCCGGAGAAGAAGGCGGCCGAGCCGGCGATGCCCTGACCGCCGGGGTCCTCGGCGCTTGGAGATCCTCCTCCTCTTCTGGGACCTTCTGGTCCACCTGGACCAGCACCTCGCGGAGCTGGTCCGGCAGTTCGGCCCGTGGATCTACGCCATCCTTTTCGCGATCGTCTTCTGCGAGACCGGCCTCGTCGTCACGCCCTTCCTGCCGGGCGATTCGCTCCTGTTCGTGGCGGGCGGGCTCGCGGCTCTCGGGGGCATGAACGTGCACCTGCTCGTCGCGCTGCTCGTGGTCGCGGCAATACTGGGCGACGCGGTCAACTACGCGATCGGGCGCTACCTGGGCCGGCACTTCTTCACCGACCGGAAGAGCCGCTTCCTCAATCCGGCGCACCTCGAGCGCGCCCACGCCTTCTACGAGCTGCACGGCGGCAAGGCGATCGTGATCGCGCGCTTCGTGCCCATCGTGCGCACCTACGTGCCCTTCGTCGCCGGCATGGCGGAAATGTCGTACCCGCGCTTCGCCTTCTACAACGTGACGGGGGCGCTCCTGTGGGTGGTGTCGCTCACCTACGCGGGCTATTTCTTCGGCAACCTCCCGTTCGTGCGCCAGAACCTCACCCTCATCATCTTCGGGATCATCGGCCTGAGCCTGCTGCCCATCGTCTGGGCCGCCGTGCGGGCAAGGCTCGACGCGAGGGCTTGACGCCCGCGGCGGCGGGCGCCTAGATTGGCCCCATGCCCGTCCTCGAGTCCCACGTCTTCGACATCACGCGCGCGATCCAGCTCGCCGTGGCCCCGGTGTTCCTGCTCACCGCCATCGGCACGCTCATCAACGCGCTCATGGGGCGGCTGGGCCGCGCGGTGGACCGCCGCCGCAAGCTCGAGGAGCTGTTGAGCGCGTTCGAGGGCGAGACGCGCAGCTCCATGGTCCGCGAACTCGAGGTGCTCGCCCGGCGCATCAAGCTCGTGCTGTGGGCGATGGCCTTCGCGGTGTTCTCGGCCCTCCTCGTGTGCGTGCTCATCGGCACGGCGTTCCTGGGGGCGTTCGTGTCGCTCGACCTCTCCCGGACGGTCGCGGCGCTCTTCGTGATGGCGATCGTGGCGCTGACGGCGTGCCTGCTCGCGTTCCTGAGGGAGGTCTACCTGGCCGGCATGGCCGACAGGGCCCGGTTCATCGGCTAGTCGCTGCCCTCGGCAGGCGGCTCCCGATTTCGATCCTGCCACCATTGCCGCAGCTTTCCGATGGGGCGCCCTGTCGTGCCGCGGCGCGGGCATCGCCTCGATGTCGCCACGCCGCAAGTCGAAGGGTGCAATCCTGAACTACGCGCGCGTGGCGCGCAGGTAGGCGACGGCGGCGCCGAAGAAGGCGAGCCCCAGGGCAAGCTCGAGGATCGCGAGCCGCGCCGAGGGGCCCGGGTCGGAGAAGGCGCGCAGGGCCCCCTCGACCACGCAGGCCCACACGAGGAGCGAGCTCCACTTGAAGGTGTAGCGCCGCCCGTTCAGCAGGCCCATCAGCGGGAAGAGCAGGGGAACGACCTTGAGGACGAGCCACGAGCCGCCGGGGCGAAGCGGCGCGAGGTAGAGCTCCCAGGCGAGGCCCAGCAGGATGAGGGCGATCCAGGCCGAGCAGGCCGCGAGCCACGCGGCGCGCGCGCTCACGCCGCGAGCTTCCTCGCGATGGTGGCGAGGCGCTTCCCGAGGGCGAGGGCCAGGCGCTTCTCCTCGTCGCTCACGGGAAGGTCCCCGACGGGGCCGGCCACGTGCGAGGCGCCGTAGGGCGTGCCGCCGCCGCGCGTGGTGGAGAGGTCGGGCTCGGTGAAGGGGATGCCCACCAGCACCATGCCGTGGTGCAGCAGCGGCACCATCATGGTGAGGAGCGTGGCTTCCTGCCCGCCGTGCATCGTCGAGGTCGACGTGAAGGCGGCGGCGGGCTTGCCCGCGAGCGTGCCGCGCGACCACTCGCCGCCGAGCGTGTCGAGGAAGTGCTTGAGGGGAGCGGCCATGTTGCCGAAGCGGGTGGGCGAGCCGAGCGCCAGGCCCGCGCACTCCTCGAGATCGCGTGCCTCCACGTATGGCGGGCCGGAAGGCGGCACGGCGGGCGCGGCCACCTCGGTCACCGGCGCGACCCTCGGCACCGTGCGCACGCGCGCGCGCATGCCTTCCACCGTCTCGATGCCGCGGGCCACGCTCTCGGCGAGGGCGCGCACGGCTCCGTTGCTGCTGTAGTAGAGGACGAGGACGTCTGCCACGGGTCTGCCTTCGCGGAGGGCGGGATTTGCGGGTGCTATGATACCCGCCGCTTGAAGCCTCTCCCCGCCATCCTCCGCGACCCCGCCGGCTTCGTCGCGTTCGTGCTGCGACGCTGGCGCGAGGACCGCTGCCCGCAGATCGCCGGGTCGCTCACCTTCACGACGCTCCTCGCCCTGGTGCCGCTCTTCACCGTGGCCGTGGCGGTGCTCTCGGCGCTGCCCTTCTTCGAGGACGCGATGGTGCAGATCAAGATCTTCCTGCTCATGAACCTCGTGCCGGAGATCGCCGGGAAGATCATCACCGTCTACATGATCCAGTTCGCCGGGGCGGCGGCGCGCCTCACCACGGTGTCGCTCGTCGTCCTCGTCGCGATGGCGCTCGCCACGCTCTTCACCGTGGACCGTTCGCTGAACGTCATCTGGCGCGTCGACCGGCACCGCCCCCTGTGGCTGTCGGTCGCGGGATACGCGGCGCTCCTCGTGCTGGGCCCCATCCTCATCGGCCTGTCGGTGTGGGCGACGTCCTGGCTCGTCGCCGCCTCGCTCGACCGCCTCGACATGTCCTCGCAGGTCGAGGCGCTCGTGCTGCGCATCGTGCCCGTGTCGGTGAGCGCGACCGCGTTCTTCCTCGTCTACCGCATCATCCCCAACCGGCCCGTGCCGGCTCGCCACGCGCTGGCCGGCGGCATCGTCGCCGCGCTGGTGTTCGAGGCGATGAAGTCGGCCTTCGCGGCCTACATCCGCGCCGTGCCGACCTACCAGCTCGTCTACGGCGCGTTCGCCGCGGTCCCGATCTTCCTCGTCTGGGTCTACCTGTCCTGGCTGGTCGTCCTCTTCGGCGCGGAGTTCACCGCCGCGCTCGCGTGGTGGCGGGGCCGGCGCTGGCGCGGCGAGGAGTCGCCGGGGCAGGAGACGCGCGGCGCGTTCGCGATCGGGCGCGTCCTGGCGCAGGCGGGCGGCGGACCGGTGCCGCTCGCCGCGCTGCTCGAGAGCGTGGACCTTCCCGAGGACCGGCTCGAGGAGGTGCTCCGCCTCCTCGAGGACGCGGGCGTGGCGCGCCGGGAGCGCGGGGGCTGGACGCTTGCCGCGAAAGGCGGGCCGCCTCCCGCGTGATCAGGAGGTCGAGATGTGGAAGAGGTCGAAGCGCCCGGTGCGCTCGATGAGGGTGGTCGCGCGCACGCGCGTGACGAAGCCCTCGTCGTCGATCTCGAACTCGCGCAGGTCGCTGTAGGTGGAGGGGCCGGTGAGCAGCATGTCGGCCTCCTCCGGATCCTCGCCCTCGCCGAGGAGCAGGCCGGGGCGAGGCTGGCCCGCCGCGGTGATCGTGGGCTGCACGGCCACGCAGCGCGCCGCCGGGGCGAGGAACTGGATGCCGAACTCCATGCCCCCCTCGTCGAGCATGGTGAGCCAGCGCACCACGCCCACGGTCCAGTGCGCTTTGCCCATGAACTTGATGCCGATCACCTCGCCCACCGTGATGGCCTGGGCGGCGTTGCCGATGCGGCGGACCTTGAGGCCGCCGGCGCTCTGGTTCACCACGTCCCACTCGCTGACGCTCATGCCCTTGGACACCTCGTCGTCGGGCACGAACACCAGCGGGATGGTGATGCCGCTCTCGATCGCCTGTGCTTCCTTCGACGGGTCCGTCTTCGGCTCGATCGCGACGAAGTGCGTGATGGCGCGCATGCCGGCGCAGATGGCGACCGAGGTGTCCATCGGGTCGCGGCGCGAGGTGCGCTTGGGCGGGTCGCCCCAAAGGGCCAGGAGCTTGCCCAGCAGGATGATCATCTCCGGGCCCATGGCCTTGCTGGTCGTGGCCGAGACGTTGCCCGCCTCGACGGCCTGGCGGCGCGCGCGCAGCCGGTCGACGATCGGGTTGGCGTCGAGGAGCCGCCAGTTGGGCCCGCCCGGGTCGTCGTTGGCGGACAGCAGCGGCTTCGGGGGCTTGTCCTGGTCGCAGGGCACGAGGAAGTGGCCGCCCGGCCGGGTCTGGGGCCTCGCCTGGCCGAGCGTCCACGCGCCGCGCTGGCCGCGGATCACCTGCAGGATGCGGTCGAACTCGCCCGGGATGAGGCGGTAGGGGTCGGTGAGGGCGACGAGGAGCGTTTCCGAGTACAGGTCCGCGAGGCTCGCCTTCGTCTCGGGGTCCGCCGGGTCGGCGGCGAAGCCTTCCTTCTCCGCGTGCAGGTAGAGCGTGTGGATCTCCTGCCACGCGCCCGCGGGAATCGGCGTGTAGGAGCGGTAGCTCGCCCGCAGCAGCAAGACCAGGCTTTCCATCGCCCGGTAGGCGAGGAAGGGCATCTGCCTCTTCGCGCCGAACGCGAGGAGCTTGCCGGTCTTCTCGAGGATCAGCGTCTTGTAGCCGTAGCCCAGCTCGAGCGTGAGCTCGCGCGCGAGGGCCAGCGCCTCGCGGGCCTTCGGCGGCAGCGGCAGCAGGGACTTGCCGTAGACGGCATCGAGCTCGTCGAGGATCACCTGCGCGACGGGCCGGTACGCCTCCCAGATCTGCATCCGGTCGTCGAAGTCGACCTTCGTGCGGTTGATCGCGCAGAGGTTCGCCAGGATCTTGCGGCCGGCCTCGGCGCTCTGGCTCAGCGGCAGCGATTCGACCCAGGCCTTGACCTGCTTCGGGCGAAGCTCCAGGTCCTTGGGCGGGGCCACTCGCTCGGTGGGAACGCGCAGGTCGAGTGCCACTCTTATGTTAATCTTTGATTTTGAAGGGTTTTGGTCGGCGGCCCGCCCTGCGATGCAGTGCCGCGGCCAGCCCAACCACAGGATAGACGACCGCCATGCATTTGAAAACGAAAGCGTTTGTTATCGCCGCCGTGCTGGGCCTCGGGATCGCGCCGGCCCTCGCCTTCGACGTCACCGACACCGACGGCAAGCGCCACCGCCTGGAGGACTACCGCGGCAAGTGGGTGGTGGTGAATTTCTGGGCGACCTGGTGCACGCCCTGCATCAAGGAGATCCCGGAGATCGCGGAGTTCAGCCGAGCCAACGCGCCGTCGCGCGCGGTCGTCCTGGGCATCGCGCTGGACGTCGACGACGCGGAGCGCACGAAGCAGTTCGCGAAGAAGTTCGGCCACGCCTATCCGCTGGTGCTGGAGGACGAGCGCACGGAGAAGCAGTTCGGTCGCGCCAAGGGGCTGCCCACCACGGTGATCTTCGACCCGGCCGGGCGGCGCGCCTGGGACCGCACCGGGACGGTGACCCGCAAGTCGCTGGAAGAGGCGATCGCCGCGGCCGCGAAGCCGAAGGGCTAGGCGCCCGGGGTCCAGCGGCTGCGCAGGGCGCGCAGCACGCGGTCGGGGTACTCCGGCCGCCCGAGGCTGCCGTTGTAGCGGGCGAGCGCGTTGTGGAGGTTGCCGCGCTCGATCTCCAGGTAGTGACGCAGGATCACGCAGCCGTAGCGCAGGTTGGTGCGCGGATGGAAGAGGTTCTGCCCGGGCATGCCGATCTCGCGCACCCAGAAGGGCATCACCTGCATGTAGCCGCGCGCGCCCGCCGTCGACACCGCGTACTTGCGGAAGCCGCTCTCGACGTCGATCACCGCCAGCACGAGCTGCGGCTCCAGCCCGGCGCGCTGCGCCTCGTAGCGGACCAGCTCCAGGAACTCGCGCGCGTGCCGCTCGTCGCGCATCCGCTCCACGACGCGCCCGTGCATCGCGCGCACCCAGGCGAGCGATTCGGCGTCCTCGAGCCGCGCGGGCTCGCGCCCGCCCACCGCCTGCGCCAGGGTGGCGCGCACGGAGGCCGAGAGCACCTCGTACTGCTGCGCGCCGGCGTTCGCCGCGCCCGGCGCGAGCGCGACGGCCGCCCAGGCGAGGAGGCTAGGCCAGGACGGTCGCATGCCCCATGAGCGGCCGGAAGCCCCGATCACCGGGCGAGGCGCTGGCGGACGAAGGCCGCGACTTCCGCGAGCGGCACGCGGGTCGCCTCGGCGTCGCGCCGGTGCTGGTACTCGACCATGCCGTCCTTCAGTCCGCGCTCGCCGATCACCACGCGGTGCGGGATGCCCACGAGCTCCTGGTCGGCGAGCAGGACGCCCGGGCGCTCGTTGCGGTCGTCGAGGAGGGCTTCCAGTCCGGCAGCGGCGAGGTCGGCGTAGAGCTTTTCGGCGGCCGCCTTCACTGCCTCGCTCTTGTGGAAGCCCAGGGGAATCACGGCGACGGTGAAGGGTGCCATCGGGTCGGGCCAGATGATGCCCTTGTCGTCGTGGTTCTGCTCGATGGCCGCGCCGACGATGCGCGTGACGCCGATGCCGTAGCAGCCCATCTCGAAGGGCTTCTGCGTCCCGTCCTCCGCGGCGAAGGTGGCGCCCATGGCCTCCGAGTAGCGCCGGCCCAGCGCGAAGACGTGGCCCACCTCGATGCCGCGCACGAGCGCGAGGCTGCCCTTGCCGTCGGGGGAGGGATCGCCGGGGACGACGTTCCTCACGTCGGCCACGACGTCGGGCTCCGGGCAGTCGCGGCCCCAGTTGACGCCGCGGATGTGGAAGTCCTTCTCGTTGGCGCCGCAGATGAAGTCCGCCATCGCCGCGACCGTGCGGTCGGCCACGACCGTGATCTTCGCGCGGTCGAGCCCGACCGGGCCGAGGTAGCCCGCGGGCCCGTCGCAGGCGGCGAGGATCTCCTCGTCGCTCGCCCAGCGCCACCCCTTGAGGCCGTGGAGCTTGCCGACCTTGATCTCGTTCAGCGTGTGGTCGCCGCGGATGAGCACCATGTGCACGCGGTGGTTGGCGTAGAGGAGGATCGCCTTCACGGTGCGCGCGAGCGGCTCGTTCCAGAGCTTAGCCACCCCTTCGCACGTGGAAGTGCCGGGCGTGGGGTCCTTGCGCATCGGCTCGGCCGGGGCCGCGCGGGGCGCGGCGGGCGCCAGCGCCTCGGCCTTCTCGATGTTGGCCGCGTAGTCGGACGCGTCGGAGTAGGCGATCTGGTCCTCGCCGGAATCGGCCAGCACCTGGAACTCGTGCGAGGCGCTGCCGCCGATCTCGCCGGAGTCGGCCGCGACGGGCCGGAAGGTGAGGCCCAGGCGCGTGAAGATGCGCACGTAGGCGTCGAACATCTTCCTGTAGGACTCGAGCATCCCGGCCTCGTCCGCGTCGAACGAGTAGGCGTCCTTCATGGAGAACTCGCGCGCGCGCAGCACGCCGAAGCGCGGACGGATCTCGTCGCGGAACTTGGTCTGGATCTGGTAGAAGTTCACCGGCAGCTGGCGGTAGCTGCGCAGCTCCTTCCTCGCGATGTCCGTCACCACTTCCTCGGCCGTGGGCGCGTAGCAGAACTCGCGCTCGGCGCGGTCCTTGATGCGCAGCATCATCGGGCCGTAGAGGTCCCAGCGCCCCGTCTCCTGCCAGAGCTCCGCGGGCTGCACGGGCGGCATGATGATCTCCAGCGCCCCCGCGCGGTCCATCTCCTCGCGCACGATCCGCTCGACCTTGTGCAGCACGCGCATGCCCATCGGGAGCCACGAATACAGGCCGCTGCCGAGCTTGCGGATGAGGCCGCCGCGCAGCATGAGCTTGTGGCTGGGAAGCTCGGCCTCCTGGGGGGCCTCCTTCAGGGTGGCGAGGAAGAACTGGCTGGCGCGCATGAACTCTCCGGGCGGGACTGGGTCGAACAGACTGTTTTCGGAATCAAATCATTGGCTTGCGAGATCGCATTCTACACCGGGCCGGACCTTCCCCGATGCTGGCGGGCACTCGCAAACTGTGGAAAAATGGCCACAACTCAACGAATTGGATGGTGACTGCCATGATCGATCGGGACGGATTCCGCCCGAACGTCGCCATCGTGCTCGTCAACCACAAGAACCAGGTCTTCTGGGGAAAGCGGATCAAGGAGCACGCCTGGCAGTTCCCCCAGGGCGGCATCAAGCTGGGGGAGTCCCCCGAGCAAGCGATGTTCCGCGAGCTCGAGGAGGAGACGGGCCTGAAGCCCGAGCACGTCGAGATCCTCGGCCGGACGCGGGACTGGCTGCATTACCACGTGCCAAGCCACTGGGTGAAGCGCGAGTGGCGCGGCACCTACAAGGGCCAGAAGCAGATCTGGTTCCTGCTGCGGCTGGTCGGGCGCGACACGGACGTGTCGCTCCGCGCGAGCGGCCATCCGGAGTTCGACGCCTGGCGCTGGCACGACTACTGGGTACCGCTGGAGACGGTGATCGACTTCAAGCGGGACGTCTACCGCATGGCGCTCGAGCAGCTCGCCATGTTCCTCGACGTCGACCGCCGCCCGGTGGGCATTTCCCCCTACGGGCGCCGGCGCAAGCCGCGGCCGCGCCCCATGGCGGGCCTCTCCGACTGAGAGGCAGGGCCGTCAGAGCCCGGGCGGCCGGCCCGGCAGCATGAACGCCGAGACGGCGCCCGCGATGAGCGAGATCACGATCCCGACGAGGATCGCCACCACGGTGTAGGGCAGGGCCTTCTCGGCGGGCGTCTTCATGAGGCGCGGCAGTCCCACGTACAGCAGGTACAGGCTGTAGAGCCCGAGCAGGCCCAGGATCGACAGCGCGGGCAGGATGGAGAAGACTCCGGCGAGCCAGGAGGCCACCGGGGCGAAGGCCGCCACCTTGAAGGCCTGCATGAAGTTCTTCTCGCCGCCGAAGGTGGGCGAAAGCGCGTCGATCACCAGCGCGAAGACGTAGACGCCGCCCAGGGTGAGCAGGTAGGTGGCGATGGCGCTCGAGAGGCCGCTCACCAGCGGTACCCGGTACGACGTGCCGAAGACGCCGATCCCGATGATGGAGTAGCCGATGAAGGCCGCGATCGCGGGGATCGCCGCCAGGATCATGATCCAGCCGGTGTACAAGCCCTGTACCGTGTGCGTCTCGGCGGAGATCCTGTCCCACTCCGCGGCCGGCGTCAGGATGAGGTTCTTCGCGCGATCGACGAGGTTCACGGCGGTTCTCCCTGGGTTGTCGTTGTGGGCGGCAGTATAGCCCGCGCGGGCCGGCGCCTCAGCGCAGCGCGCCGCTGCCCGGCAGGATGAACCCCGTCACCGCGATCACCACCACGTACATCACGAGCGCGGCCAGCGTGACCGTGGCGGCGTAGGCGAGGCTTCTCTCCGGCGTCGAGTTCATGACGCGCGGCAATCCCAGGTAGAGGAGGTAGAGGCTGTAGAGGCCCAGGAGGGAGAGGGGCGAGAGCACCGGCAGGGCGCCGAACACGCCCGCGATCCACGCCGCGACGGGCGAGAACGCCGCCACCTTGAACGCCTGCCCGAAGTTCCGGTGTGCCCCGAACGACGGCGCGAGGGCGTCGATCACGAGCGCGATCACGTAGACGCTGCCGAGCGCGAGCGCGTAGGAGACGACGGCGTGCACGAGCCCCATGGCGAGGGGGACGCGGTACGAGGCGACGCCGACCACCGAGATCCCGATGAAGGTCGCCACGACGGGGATTGCCGCGACCTTGGCGATCCAGTTCCGGTAGAGCTCCGGGACGGTGATCGCCTCGTCGGCGATGTCGTCCCATTCCTTTCCGGGCGTGAGCAGAAGGCTCTTCGCGCGTTCGACGACGTTCACGGCCGCCTCCCGTGGCTATGGGGTTGCCTCATTCTAGCGGCCGGGCGCCGGTCTGCGCCGCAAAGAGATTGTGGCTCCGACCCTCGCTGCGGTCGCTTAACCTGCCAAGGGCGGCAGGTTAGTCTGCGCCGCAATTGTGGCTCCGACCCGCTCCCTCCGGTCGCTTAACCTGCCAAGAGCGGCAGGTTAGTCTGCGCCGCAACCTGGTCGTCCTAAAGGACGACCAGGTTGTCCCGGTGGATGAGCTCGGGCTCGGCGATGTAGCCGAGGGTGGGCTCGATCTCGCTGGTGGGCTTGCGCAGGATGCGGGCGGTCTCGGCGGCGCCGTAGTTCACCAGGCCGCGGGCGATCTCGCGCCCGTCGGGGGAGAGCACGCTCACCACCTCGCCGCGCCCGAACTCGCCCTCCACGCTCGTCGCGCCGATGGCCAGCAGGCTCTTGCCGTCGATGGTGAGCGCCCGGACGGCGCCGGCATCGAGCGTGATGCGCCCGGAGGGCTTCAGGTGGTCGGCCAGCCACTGCTTGCGCGCGGCGACGGGTTGCGTGGCCGACACGAGGAGCGAACCGATGGGCTCGCCGGAGAAGAGGCGCGTGAGCAGGTCCGGCTCGCGTCCCCAGGCGATGACGGTGTGCGCGCCGCTGCGCGCGGCACGCTTCGCGGCGAGCACCTTGGTGATCATCCCGCCGCTGCCGATCTCGGAGCCGGCGCCGCCGGCCATCGCCTCGATCGCCGGGTCGCCCGCCGTGGCGTGCGCCACCAGCGTGGCGCCTGGGTCCTTGCGCGGGTCGGCCGAGTAGAGGCCCGGCTGGTCCGTGAGGATCACGAGCGCGTCGGCCTCGATGAGGTTGGTCACGAGGGAGGCGAGGGTGTCGTTGTCGCCGAAGCGGATCTCGTCCACGACCACCGTGTCGTTCTCGTTGATGACCGGCACGACGCCCAGTCCGACCAGCGTCCTGAGCGTGGTTCGCGCATTGAGGTAGCGGCGCCGGTCGCCGAGGTCCTCGTGGGTGAGGAGCACCTGCGCGGTCCGCAGCCCCCGCTCGGCGAAGCACGACTCCCACATCTGCACGAGGCCCATCTGGCCCACCGCGGCGGCGGCCTGCAGCTCGTTCACCGCGCTCGGGCGCTTCGTCCACGCGAGGCGCTTCATCCCCTCGGCGATGGCGCCGGAGGAAACGACGAGAACCTCGACGCCGCGCGCGTGCAACGAGGCGATCTGCCCCGCCCAGTCGGCCACGGCGTCGCGGTCGAGGCCGGCGCCCGCGTTGGTGAGCAGGCTCGAGCCGATCTTCACGACGACGCGCTTCGCGCCGGCGAGCTCGCTACGCACCGCGGCTGGCCTCCAGGAACTCCATGATCGCGAAACAGAGCTCGCGCGTGCCCTCGCCGTTGATCGCGGAGACGACGAACCACGGGCCCTTCCAGGCGAGCTTCTTCACGATCGCCTTCGCGCGCTTGTCGCGCTCCTTGGGGTCGAGGAGGTCGGCCTTGTTGAGCACGAGCCAGCGCGGCTTCTTGTAGAGCCCGGGGTCGTACTTCTTCAGTTCCTGCGCGATGGCCCTGGCTTCCGTGACCGGGTCGACGGCCTCGTCGAAGGGCGCGAAGTCCACCAGCTGCAGGATGAGCTTGGTGCGCTGCAGGTGGCGCAGGAACTGGTGCCCGAGCCCCGCGCCCTCGGCCGCGCCCTCGATGAGGCCGGGGATGTCGGCGATCACGAACGAGCGGTTCATGTCCACGCGCACGACGCCGAGGCTGGGGTTGAGCGTGGTGAAGGGGTAGTCGGCCACCTTGGGGCGCGCGGCCGAGACGGCGCGCACGAAGGTGGACTTGCCGGCATTGGGCATCCCCGCCAGGCCCACGTCGGCCAGGATGCGAAGCTCCATCTCGAGGTTCCTGCGCTCGCCGGCCTCGCCCGGCGTGAACTGCCGGGGAGCGCGGTTGGTGCTCGACTTGAAGTGGAGGTTGCCCAGCCCGCCCTTGCCGCCCTTCGCGAGCACGGCCTGGTCTCCGGCCTTCGCGAGGTCGGCGATCGTCGCGCCCGTGTCGGCGTCGCGGATCACGGTGCCCACCGGCACGCGCAGTATCACGTCCTCGGCGCCGTGCCCGTAGCGGTCGCGGCCGGTGCCGTTCTCGCCGGACTTGGCGCGGAAGATGCGCGTGTAGCGGTAGTCGATGAGCGTGTTGAGGTTGAAGTCGGCCACCGCGATGATGGAGCCGCCGCGGCCGCCGTCGCCGCCGTCGGGCCCGCCGCGCG
>JAMPXV010000087.1 GCA_023700985.1 Lysobacter sp. | reverse complement strand
GCCCCCCCCAAAGACCCTTAGTGTCACCAAAGTCCTACAGGATCCGCCCGCCAAGGGGCCTGTAGCCCCCCCGGCGGGCGTGATGCGAGGCCATCGCAAGCCCAGGAGGGGTTCACACATGCAGCCTGAAAATACGTCCTTCGAGATCGTCGCCCGGGAGGACTTTTCCGACGTCACGTTCCTGCTCGAGGTGAAGCATCCCATGCTCGCCAGGGCGGCCAAGGCGGGGCAGTTCGTGATCGTCATGGAGCGCGAGGAGGGCGAGCGCATCCCCCTCACCATCGCCGATTTCGACCGCGACGCCGGGACGATCACCCTGGTCATCCAGGCCGTGGGCAAGACCACCCGCGAGATGCAGCAGAACTGCCGGGTCGGCACGACCCTCTTCGCGGTGGTGGGGCCGATGGGCATCCCCAGCCACATCGGCGGCAAGAAGAAGGTGGTCTGCGTGGGCGGCGGGCTGGGCGTCGCCCCCATCTTCCCGCAGGCGCGGGCCTGGAAGGAGAGCGGCGCCTACGTGATCGGCATCCTGGGCTTCCGCAACCGCGGGCTGGTCTTCTGGGAGGAGAAATTCCGCGCCGTCTGCGACGAGCTGATCCTGTGCACCGACGACGGCTCGGCCGGCATCAAGGGGCTGGTCACCGAGGGCATCAAGCAGGCGGTCGCCAAGCACGCCGACATCGAGGAGCTGGTCGCGATCGGCCCGCCGGTGATGATGAAGGGCTGCGCCGAGGCCACGCGCCCGCACAAGATCCGCACGATGGTGAGCCTGAACCCGGTCATGGTCGACGGCACCGGGATGTGCGGCGGCTGCCGCGTGAAGATCGGCGACATCGTGAAGTTCGCCTGCGTCGACGGCCCGGACTTCGACGGCCACCTCGTCGATTTCGACGACCTCATGTCGCGGCTGGGCCGCTACAAGGTGGCGGAGAAGGAGGCGCTGGAGCGCTTCCAGGAAAGCTGCCGCATCCGCGGGGACGGCGCGCCGGAGCCCGCGGCTGCCCTCGACCGCCCGTCCACGGACGGTTGATACAAGGAAACCGAAGCCATGGCAAAGAAGAAGACGATCCGGACCATCCCGCAGGAACGCACGCCCGTCCAGGAGCAGGATCCGAAGGAGCGGGCGCGCAACTTCGAGGAGGTCTCGCTCGGTTACCGGCTCGAGGAGGCCCTCGTGGAGGCCGAACGCTGCCTGCAGTGCGCCGACGAGCCCTGCGTGCGCGGCTGCCCGGTGAGCATCGACATCCCCGGCTTCATCCAGAAGCTCACGGAAAAGCACTATCACGGCGCCTACGACATCATCACCGACACGAACCTGCTGCCCTCGGTCTGCGGCCGCGTCTGCCCGCAGGAGAGCCAGTGCGAGGGCGTTTGCACGGTGGGGGATACTCTCGAGCCGGTCGCGATCGGGCGGCTGGAGCGATTCGTGGGTGACATGGCCATCAAGGAAGGCTGGGCCAACATCCCCTACATCGAGCCCAACGGCTACCGCGTGGGCATCGTTGGGGCCGGGCCGGCGGGCATGGCCTGCGCAGCGGACATGGCCAAGGCCGGCTGCGAGGTCGTGGTCTACGAGGCGTTCCACCAGCCCGGCGGCGTGCTCAAGTACGGCATCCCCGACTTCCGCCTGCCCAACGACGTGATCGACGCCGAGATCGAGAAGCTGAGGAAGCTCGGCATCCGCTTCGAGTGCAACACCCTGGTCGGCCGCCTCTTCACCATCGAGCAGATGGTCACCGAGATGGGCTACCACGCCGTCTTCATCGGGACGGGAGCCGGCTACCCCAGCTTCATGGGCATCCCGGGCGAGAGCCTGAACGGCGTGCTCTCGGCCAACGAGCTCCTCACGCGCGCCAACCTCATGCGCGCGCGCGACTTCCCCAAGTACGACACGCCGCTGCAGCCGGGCAAGCGCGTCACCGTGATCGGGGCGGGCAACACCGCCATGGACGCGATGCGCGTCTCCATGCGCCTGGGGGCGGAGAAGGTCATGTGCGTGTACCGGCGCTCCAAGACGGAGGCGCCGGCGCGCGTGGAGGAGGTGCACCACGCGGAGGAGGAGGGCATCGAGTTCAACTGGCTCACCAGCCCCATCGAGCTGCTGGGCGACGCGAAGAACAGCGTGCGGGCGATGCGCTGCATCCGCATGGAGCTGGGCGAGCCCGACAGCTCCGGGCGGCGCAAGCCCGTGCCGGTGCCGGGCAGCGAGTTCGAGATCGAGACCGACATGGTGGTGTTCGCGATCGGCACCAACGCGAACCCGATCCTCGGCCAGACCTCGAAGCTCAAGCTCAACAAGTGGGGCTACATCGAGACCGACGACTCGCTCGCGACCTCGATCGCCGGCGTCTACGCCGGCGGCGACATCGTCACGGGCGCGGCCACGGTGATCCAGGCCATGGGCGCCGGGCGCAAGGCCGCGCGCGGGATGAAGGCCTACCTGGGCCTTCGCGACAGCGACTGCGTCTACGCCACCGACACCGACGACCCGGCCGGCCGGCGCTTCGGCATCCCGGCCGACGAGCACAACTTCGCCCGCGTTCGGCTCCTGTGAGAAGGCTGGTGAAAAAGGGGTCAGATCCCTTTTCCGTGATTCCGGTGCCGGCACGACGATCAATCCCGAAGCGAAAAAGGGATCTGACCCCTTTTTTCACGAACCCTTTCATGACCGAGGCAAGACCATGAGCGAAACGGCCCAACTGGACCGACAGGCGCAGGCCAAGGCGGGCGCGGCGACGCGAGCCAAACCCGCGGTCAACCTGCCCGAGCACATCGTGGAGGTGATCAGCGACTCCGGCGAGGGCGCGCAGCGCTGCGGCCAGTCGCTGGCGTCCATCGCCGCGCGAAGCGGCAACGGCATCTGGACGGTGGAGATCATCCCCGCCGAGATCCAGCCGCCGGCGAGGAGCGTGGCCGGCGCGAGCGGCATCCGCATCCGCATCGGCTCGAAGGAAGTGACCAACGGCGGCGACGAGACCGACCTCGCCGTGGCCTTCAACGAGCAGGTGCTCCTCGGGCGCGTGCGCGCCGGCGAGCTCAAGCCCGGCGCCACGATCCTGCTGGAGAGCATCTGGCGCGAGCACCGCGACCCCGCGATCGTGAAGTCGTACAACGACACCCTGGCCGCGCTGACCAAGAGCGGCTTCCGGGTGGTCGAGATGCCCCTCGAGAAGGAGTGCCGGGCGCTGATGACCGACGCGCGGCGCGGCAAGAACATGTTCGTGCTCGGGATGCTCTGCAGCATCTACAGCTTCGACCTGCAGCTCGCGCGCGACCAGGTGGCCCTCACCTTCGGCAAGAAGGACCGCTCGGTCATCGAGACCAACGTGAAGCTGCTGGAAGCCGGCTTCGCCTGGGGCGAGGCGAACCTCGACTTCAAGTACGCGATCCCGGCGACCAAGAGCAACGTCGCGCAGGTCGTCACCAACGGCAACACCGCCATCGCGCTGGGCGTGCTCGCCTCCGGCATGGACATCTGCGCGATGTACCCGATCACGCCGGCGACCTCCGCCTCGCACTACCTCTCGGAGTGCTTCGAGAAGGTGGGCGGGATGGTCCACCAGGCCGAGGACGAGATCGCGGCGTGCGCGTTCGCCATCGGCGCCTCCTACGCCGGCCGCTGCGCGGTGACGATCACCTCCGGCCCCGGCTACGCCCTCAAGCAGGAGGGCATCGGTCTCGCGGTCATGGCCGAGATCCCGCTGGTGGTGGTGAACGTGCAGCGCGGCGGGCCCAGCACGGGCCAGCCGACCAAGGTGGAGCAGGGCGACCTCCTCACCTCGGTGTACGGCAGCCACGGCGACGCGCCCAAGGTGGTGATGGCCGTGAGCGGCATCGAGGACTGCTTCTACTCGATGATCACGGCGAGGAAGATCGCCGAGACGTTCAACATGGTGGTCGTGGTCCTCTCGGACGCGAGCCTCGCCACGGCCCAGGCGCCGTTCCCGCGGCCGACGTTCAGCGAGGAATGGCTCGCGCCTCCCGTCGACCAGTCGCCGATTCCCGAGGGCGCCAAGCCCTACGACTGGGACGCGGTGACCGGCATCGCGCGGCGCTTCTCCCCGGGCCAGCCCGGCGGCATGCACACCGTCACGGGGCTCGCCCACGACCGGATGAGCAAGGTGGCTTACGACCCGCAGACGAACGAGGAGGGGCTGCGCGCGCGCAGCCTCAAGCTCGCGGCGCTGCAGAAGACGCTCAAGACGCCGCCCGTCTTCGGCGACCCCGAGGGCGACCTCCTGGTGGTCGGCTGGGGAAGCACCAAGGGCGTGATCGAGGAATCCGTGGAGCGCATGCGCGCCGAGGGCCTCAAGGTCTCCGCGCTGCACCTGCGCTTCATCCAGCCGCTGCCCTCGGGCATCGGCGAGATCCTCAGGCGCTTCCGCAAGGTGATCGCGGTCGAGGGCGGCTGGGGAGACCGGCTCGAGGACGAGCTGATCGACGCGGACAACCGCCGCTACACGGCGCTCGCGATGATGCTGCGCTCGCGTTACCTGGTCGACGTCGACTGCTGGAGCGAGGCCCGCGGGCAGCCCATCAAGCCCGGCAACGTGGTGAAGGCGCTGCGCGCCAAACTCGACGAAGGAAAATAGCCATGGCCACCCCCCTCTCCCAGTCCATCATCAAGCTCCACGAGGAGCGCCACGACCTCGAGGACTACCAGAGCGGCGTGCCGCGCTGGTGCACCGGCTGCGGCGACAACGCGATCCTCGCGGCCGTCCAGCGCCTGTGCCGCGACGAGAACCTGGCGCCTGAGAAGACGGTGTTCGTGTCCGGCATCGGCTGCTCGAGCCGCTTCCCGCACTACATGAAGACCTACGGCTTCCACGGCATCCACGGCCGCGCCTTCCCGATCGCCGAGGGCGTGAAGATGGCCCGGCCGGACCTCAACGTCTTCGTGAACACCGGCGACGGCGACTGCTGCTCGATCGGCGCCGCGCACTGGATCCACGCGCTGCGCTACAACATGAACATGACCGTGATCCTGCACGACAACCACGTGTACGGGCTCACGAAGAAGCAGGCCTCGCCGACCTCGCCCGTGGGCCTCAAGAGCAACACCACGCCGCGCGGCTCCGTCCTCGAGCCCCTGAACCCGCTCACCGTCACGCTGGGCGTGGCGAACGTCTCGTTCGTGGCGCAGGCCGTGGACTGGATCCCGGAGCTCATGTACGAGATCGTCTCCAAGGCCTTCCACCACCGCGGCTTCTCGTTCATCCGGGTGATCCAGCGCTGCCCGGAGTTCCTGCCCAAGATGTTCGAGCCCTGGCTGCACGACCCGAGCAAGACGCTGCTCCTCACGCACGACAACGGCCTGCAGCCCAGCGCCGACCTCGGGCGCATCTACAAGAACCAGCGCGCCCACGACCCGCTGGACATCCACCGCGCCCGCGAGATCGCCTCCTCCGAGGACCCGATCCCGGTCGGGATCCTCTACCAGGATCCGAAAGTGCCCTGCTACGAGGACCTGCGGGGCGCCGGCAAGCCCCGGACCGTCGAGGCGGTGCGCAAGGGGCTGGACGCCGAATTCGACAAGTTCACGATCTGGCCCGACGAACAGGGCCAGGAACGCGCCGCCTAGGCGCCGACACGCGATAACGACCGTTGAGGCAAGTTGCGATGGACATGGCAGCGAAATTCCAGGACCAGCTGGTCTTCCACATGACCGGCAGGCGCACGGGCGAGGGCCTGGCCCCGCTCGATTCCGCGTCGATGCGGCCGGCTCTCTTCGCCGGCTACCGCGATCTCACGCGGCTGCGCCACGACTACCCGCTGGTGCTCGTGGAGACGGGGAAGTCGGACGCGTACGCGGCCTCCCTCACGCTCCTCGTGAACCGCGTGCTCGACGCGCTCGCGCCGCGCGGCATCGAGGGCGAGCGCCTGCGCAAGCACGTGCTGCGCCTGGAGCGCGAGCTGCGCGCCATGCTGGCCGCGGGCGTCAGCGGCGACCTCTCCGAGCTCTGGGCCGCCGCCGCCGAAAAGCTGGCCTCGGCCGCCGACGAGAGCGTGGCGAAGGTCCTTGCGCTCGCGGGCGGGGCGATCAAGATCGACGGCGCGCTGGTCGACTGCGACGAGCACCTGCCGTCGCGGTTCATGATCCACGCCTGGCGCCACGTCCAGGCACAGAAGGCGGCGCTCTTCCACGGCCACCTCGACGGGCTCCAGCGCAGGCTCTCGGACATCCTGCGCGCCGCCTACGCGCACTCCGAGGCCGGGCAGAAGCCCGCCGCCCTCAAGGCCGCCGTCGGCGGCATGCACGCCGACGACTTCGACTTTTCCGCGATGTCGCGCCTGGTGGGCAAGAACGTGCCCAAGGACGAGCTGCCCGCGTCGCGCCGCAAGCGCATCGAGTGGGCGCTCTCCGTCATCAAGTCGCAGCGCTTCCACGCCGCGAAGCTGGGCCAGGGCGAGCCCCCCCACGAATTCCTGTTCGACAACGTCGCCGCTGCCGTGGCGGCCTACCGCGACCGGCTGCCGCAGGCGGTCGAGCTGGTGAAGGCCATCGCCGTCGCCGAGCTGGAGACCAGGAACGGCTACGACGAGGCCGACCACGACCCGTTCTTCGAGGCCTACGACGAGCAATCGATCGCCGCCGACGACCTGGCGCTCTTCCCCGACTACCTCGTCTGCATCCCGGCCGACCGCAACGACGCGCCCGAGAACGCCGGCCTCATGGACACGCTTTCCTCGGGGCTGCCGGTCAAGGTGGTGGTGCAGGTGACGGACCTCCTCGAGGAGGCCTCGCTCGGCACCGGGCACTTCGCCTTCGGCGTGCGCAGCGCGCGGCTGGCCACGACGGCCATGGGCCTGGGCGGCATGTTCGTGCTGCAGGCGGCGGCTTCCAGCCTCTACCGCATGCGCAACCGCGTCGAGGGCGGCATGGGCTGCCGGGGACCGGCGCTCTTCAGCGTCTTCGCGGGCGCGCCCGCCGCGGCCGGCGACCTGCCCCGCTACCTCACGGCTGCGGCGGCGATGGAATCGCGCGCCTTCCCGGCCTTCGTCTACGACGCGGCCGCCGGCGACAACTGGGCGACCCGTTTCTCCCTGGAGCACAACCGCAATCCGGAGACGGACTGGCCGGTCGAGCCCTTCGAGTTCGCCGACGAGGGCCTGCAGCGCCAGAGATCCGACGTCGCCTTCACCTACGCGGACTTCGCGATGTGCGACCGCCGCAACGCGCAGCATTTCGCCGTGGTGCCCCGCGACCGCTGGACTTCGGCCATGGTGCCGGCGGGCGACTGGCTGGCGCTTCCCGAGCGGGAGGCCGCCGAGCGCGTCCCCTACCTGCTCGCGGTGGACGAAAAGGACGTCCTGCACCGGGTCATCGTCGACATGCGCATGATGCAGGCCACGCGCCGTTGCGTGCTGCTCTGGCACCGCCTGCAGGAACACGGCGGCATCCACGATTCGCACGCCGTGCGCCTGCTGGCCCGCGAGAAGGCGGCCTGGGAAGCGCAGAAGAGCGAGGAGATCGACGCCATCCGCAAGGCCGCCGCCGCATCCGGCGCGCCGGCCGCCGAGGCCGCCCCGGCAGCCGCGACGGCGGGAGCGCCCGCCGCGGCCGAATCCGCCCCCGCGGCCGAGGAGAAGCCCGCCTCCGACGACCCGTGGATCGAGACGGCGCGCTGCCCGAGCTGCAACGAGTGCCAGCTCATCAATCCGGAGATGTTCGGCTACAACGACAACAAGCAGGCCTTCATCAAGGACATCACGAAGGGCACCTACCGCCAGCTCGTCGAGGCGGCGGAAGTCTGCCAGGTGGCCATCATCCACCCGGGCAAGCCGAAGAACCCCGACGAGCCCGGCCTGGAGGAACTGATGAAGCGCGCAGAGGCGTTCAACTAGTCCCGGGCCGACCCCGCGCGGGCTCCCCGCCCGCGCGGCACTGCCGTTCTCAGAAGCTCCAGCGCGCGTTCACGCCGAAGTTGCGTCCCGGCTGCGTGTACCGGTCGATGGCCGTTCCCACGTTCACGAGTCCGCGCACGTCCGACCACAACCAGTACTTCTCGTCGGTCAGGTTGAAGAGGCCGGCGGCGAGCTCGAGCGACGGATGCGGCTTGAACCAGGCCGTGAGGTCGATGGTCGTCCAGGCGGGGGGAACGAACGTCCCCGCGCTGCCCCGGTCGACGCGCGTCTGCTCCCAGGCGTGCGTGGCGTGGAGGACGGCGCCCCACGTCGCGGTCTCGTGGCCGATGCCGGCGACCAGGCGCGGCGGATCGATGGTGTTGAGCGGCACGTTCTTCGAGAGATCGTCGCCGCGAGGCAGGGAAAACGCCGCGCGCGCCGTCCAGCCGGGGGCGAAGCGCCACAGGGCGCGGCCCTCGACGCCGTAGATGCGCGCTTCCGAGACGTTGCGCGACTGGAAGGTCCCGGTCGCGCCCGGCACGCAGCCTGGATCGGACGGGCAGGGCAGGGGCGCCCGCGAGACGATGAGGTCGTCGTACTTCGTGTAGTACGCGGTGAGCATGCCTTCGACGGCGCCCGACTTCACGCGAAACCCGCCCTCCGCGCCGTAGGAGCGCTCGGGCACCAGGTCGGGGTTGGGAATGACGGTGTAGCCCGCTGGAAGGCTCGTGAGCCCGATGTTGAGGTCGGCTGCCGGGGGCGCGCGATAGCCGGTGGCGAGTTGCCCCGTCCACGTGAGCGCCTCGGTCTGCTTGAAGAGCAGGCCCAGCTTCGGCGACAGGGCCTCGTCGGCAAGGCCCGTGACTTCGCGGCCGGAGTTGCCGGTGCTGAACGCCTCGTCCTTCGTCGGGCGCAGGCGATACCGGTCGTAGCGCAGCCCCGGGATCCAGGTAAGGCGCGGGTCCAGCGCCTCGAAGGAATCCTGCACGAACGCCCCGAAGCGGTCGGTGTCGGTCACCGGGAAATCCCGCGTCGGCATGGCTTCGCCGCCGATGACCGTGCCGACCGAGCCCGTGTTCAGGTTGGTCTGGGTGCCGTCGCGCATCTCCGTGGTCTGCATGCGGGAGAACTCGGCGCCGAAGATCATGCGGTGGGAGAGCCCGCCCCACTGCGCCTCGGACTCGCCGATCGCGACGATGCCGCGGTCGTCGACCTCGTAGGTGAAGCGCGGCTCCCGCAGGCAGCGCACGGTGCCCGGCGCCGACAGGCACACCGCCGTCGTGTTGGCCCGGACTTCCGCGGTGTACTGCTCCACGAGGGAGGCCTGGTAATAGGCGGTGACGGAGGCGCGGGCGAAGGGGCCCACTTCGTAGCCCACCGCCTCGGCGCTGTAGCGGTTGCGCCGCGAGCTGTCCTCCCCGGTGAGGCTCACGGTGCGGGGCGACTGCGGGTTGAGGGACAGCACGTCGGTCGCGACGTCGCGGGCGAAGCGCTCGGCCGTGAGCGTATAGCGCCAGCCGGTGTCCGTCGGGATCACCCACTTGGCGAGCTGGGCCTCGGCGCGCGTGTCCTGCGGATTGGGCTCGGTGCGCGCCGCGCCCGTGCCGCCCACGCTGCCCTTGTTCGAGACCTCGTGGCCGTCCGTGCGCTCCGCGCCCAGGAGAAGCCGGGTGGTGCCCGCGGCCAGGGACAGGACGCCGCCGCCGCCGAAGCGGCGGTCCGCGTCGGCGTAGGTGGCGAAAGCCTCGCCGCCGACGGACTTCCCGTCCGCCAGGTACGAGGAAGGATCGAGGGTGGTGAAGGCCACGACGCCGGCGAGCGCGTCGGAGCCGTGGATGGCGGACGATGGCCCGCGCACGATCTCCACTTGCCGGAGCAGGCCGATGCCGAGCGCGTTGCGCGACGCGTTGGAGAAGCTCCCCACCCGGTAGCTCTCGGGAAGGCGGATGCCGTCCACCGTCATCTGGACGCGGTTGCCCTCGAGGCCGCGGATGTTGAAGTTGCCCAGGCCGAAGCGCGTGGGCGAACCCTCGACCGACACGCCCGGCTCGTAGCGGATGAGGTCGCGCAGGTTGCCCGCGGCTTCGCGGAAGAGGTCCTCGCGCTCGATCACGCTCACCGTCGCCGGAACCGAATCGATGGCCTCCTCGACGCGGCTCACCGCCCCCACCACCTGGACCTTTTCGATCCGGGGCACCGGAGCGGATTGCGCGGCGGCGCCGGATGCCGGGGAACCGATGGGCGCCCGAGCCTCCGCCGGCGCGGCCGCGCCTTTCGCCGCGGGCGCATCGACCTGCGCCACGATGCGGCGCACGTCGAGATTGAGGACGTTCAGCTTGCCGGGCAGGGCCGGATCGGCCCACGCGACGTGGACCTGCCGCTCGTCGGGCGTGGGTCGGGGAAGGGGGGCATCCAGCGGGATGCGCCTGACCGGAAGGGGCCCGGGATCCGCGATGCCCTCGCCCATGCGGTAGTCGTGCACCAGCCCGTTGAAGACGGGTTCGGTCTTCTCCGAGTAGGGCAGCTCCCACGCCTCGGGCAGCGCCTCGAACCCGGCGAGGAAGCTCTGCCTGCGCGGCAGGTCGATGATCCACGCGAGACGCCCCGTGCGGCGGTTGCGGTCCACGAGGGGAATGCGGCGAAGCTCACGCGCGCCGTTGCCCGGATAGACGACCAGCTCGTTGGCGGCATCGTCGGTCGCGACGCGATAGCGCCCGTCCGCCGAGGTCGCTTCGAGAGCCGAGGCATGGACAGGGGCCGCGGCAACAATGCAGGCGGCGATGGGCAAAAAAAAGCCGGCGTGGATACACCGGCTAACAGGGAGGTGCATCGAACAACCCTTTGGAAGTCGTCGTAACTAGTATTGTAGGAGCTTGCGAGGCTGGCTGGACGCGCCGGGATCCCGCGGGACCCCGGCGTGCCGATGCTCAGTAGACGTCGTGCTGCGTGTTGTAGATGTTGAAGTGGCCGGTCGGCGTGATGAGCCTCGGGTCCTTGATGACGGCCTTCAGCTTGAGGGTCTTGTCGTCCACGACCACGAGGGCGGACTCCTGGTTCTTCGCGCTCCACACCGCGAACCACACCTCGTCGCCCGCCTTGTTGTACTCGGGCTGCACGATGCGGCCCGCCGCCTCGCCCTTGATGCCGGCCCACTCGAAGATCGGCAGCACCTTGAAGCCGGCCTTCAGGTTCGTGGTGTCGAACACCGCGATCGACCGGTGCAGCTTCGGGTCCGGGTTGAGCGGGGTGTCGACGTAGAGGTGCTTGCTCTTCGGGTGCGTCTTGATGAAGAGGTTGCCGCCGCCCTGGCCGTCGAGGTATTCGCAGACCTTCCACGCGTACTGCTTGTGCTTGGCGGGGTCGGTGCCGATGAGGGCGATCTTCTCGCTGCCGAGGTGGCCGGTGGCCCAGACGGGGCCGCACTTCGGGTGCACGAAGTTGGCGCCGCGTCCGGGGTGGGGAATCTTGTCCACGTCCACGATCGCCTCGCGCTTGCTCGTCTTCGCGTCCACGACCGCGATCTTGTTCGACTGGTTGGCGGCCACCAGGAAGTAGCGCTTGGAGGCGTCCCAGCCGCCGTCGTGCAGGAAGCGCGCGGCGGGAACCTCGGTGATGTTGAGGTTCTCGAGATCCCGGTAGTTCACCATCAGGATCTTGCCGGTCTCCTTCACGTTGACCACGAACTCGGGCTTGAAGTGCGAGGCCACGATGGCGGCCACGCGCGGCTCGGGGTGGAACTCCTGCGTGTCGACCGTCATGCCGCGGGTGGATACGATCTTGATGGGCTCGAGCGTGTCGCCCTTCATGATCACGAACTGCGGCGGCCAGTAGGAGCCGGCGATGGCGAGCTTGTCCTCGAAGCCCTTGAACTTCGAGGTGTCCACGGAGCGCGCTTCCAGCCCGGTGCGGATCTCGGCCACGTTGTCCGGCTTCTCCATCCACAGGTCGATCATGTTGATCTTGGCGTCGCGCCCGATCACGTAGATGTAGCGGCCGGAGGCCGAGGTGCGCGAGATGTGCACCGCGTAGCCCGTCTTCACGATGTTGATGATCTTCTTGGTGTCGCCGTCGATCAGCGCCACCTCGCCCGTGTCGCGAAGGGTCGTCGAGAAGATGTTCTCGATGTTGTAGCCGTTCATCTTCTTCTTCGGCCGCTTGTCGGGCGGGATGAGGACCTTCCAGGTCGCCTTCATCTCGGCCATGCCGAATTCCGGCGGGGTCGGGGGCGTCTGCTGGACGTAGCGCGCCATGAGATCGACCTCGGCGTCGTTCAGGTCGCCGGAGGTGCCCCAGTTGGGCATGCCCGCGGGCGAGCCGTACTTGATGAACACCTTCAGGAATTCCGTGCCGCGGGCGAGCGTGATGTCCGGGGTGAGGGGCTTGCCGGTGGCGCCCTTGCGCAGCACGCCGTGGCAGCCGGCGCAACGCTCGAAGTAGATCTGGCGCGCCTTGTCGAACTCCGCCTTCGACATCGGCGGGGCCTTCGGGTTGATGTCCTGGTACATGTCGACCCCGGCGAGCGGCGAACCGCCGGCCTGGTACTTGATCTCGGCCTCCGACGTCGGGTGTTCCTTTTTGTCCTGCGCGAAGGCGCTCGCCACCGAGAGGGCGAGTACGGCCGCCGCGACGGGGACGTGGCGTTTCAGCGTGGCAAGAGCGGACATGGTGCGGTTCTCCTTGGCGTTGTGGATGCGGGACGGGGGTCGGCCGCAGCGTGATGCCATTGTGGGTAAAGCCCCTACGGTTCTTACATGAACTGGTTCAAGAAAGCCTGAACTAGGGTTTGCCGCCTGCGGGCGACGGGAAATGACCTGAAAAATCAACGCGCTCGCGTGTAGGGGGTATGCGGGGTGTCGCCGGACAGCGAAAGCCTCAATGACGCGTGGCTACTTAAGCCTCTGTTAATGCTGGGAATTCATAGTGGCATCCATTGTGCTCCTCACTGCCGCCCTTTCAAGTGTCCCTTCGACCCAGGAGTCATCGATGAAAACAATGATCGTCATCACCCTCGCCGCATTGGGCGCCACATCCGCGGCGGCGCAGCAGGCATCCAGTTCCCCGCCGCCCGGGCGACTTCTCGCCTCGAACTGCTTCCAGTGCCACGGTACCGACGGGCGCGGCGACGGCACCTTCGACCGGCTGGCCGGCAAGTCGGCGAGCGACATCTACGGCGACCTGCGCGAGATGAAGGCGGAGAACAAGCGCGGCGAGATCATGACCATCCACGCCCTCGGCTACACCGATGCGCAGCTGCGAGCCATCGCCGAGTACTTCTCCAAGCAGCCGCGCTGACGGGAGCCCGAACATGATCCGTGACAGAAGGCAATTCATCTCCCGCCTCGCCGCGTTCTGCGCCGCGGCGGGCCTCCCCGTCTTCGCCCTGGCCGACGATGACGAGCGCCGGGGCACGACCGGCACCCCGGCGCCCACGCTGGCGGCGACGGGGCTCTCCGGCCGGGTGGCCGTGGTGGGCGGCGGCATGGCAGGGGCGGCCGTGGCCAAGTTCCTGCGCCTGTGGGGCGGGGCAGGGGTGCAGGTGACGCTCGTGGAACGCGAGGCGGCCTACAGCTCGAACATCCTCTCCAATCTCGTGCTCACCAACACGGTCGCGATGTCCTCGCTGGTCTTCGACTACGCGAGGCTCTCGTCCGCCTACGGCATCAGCGTGCTGCGGGGCGAGGCGATCGCAGCCGACCCCGTCGCGCGAAGGCTCACGGTCGCCACGGCCTCGGGCACCCGCGTGGTCGACTATGACCGCCTGGTCGTCGCCCCCGGCATCGACTTCGCCTACCCCGAGGGGCTGCAGACGGCCGACGCCCAGGCGCGCTTTCCGCACGCCTGGAAGGCCGGGGCGCAGACGACGCAGTTGCGCGACCAGATCCGTGCCATGCCCGCCGGCGGCACGTTCGTGATGACCGTCCCGCCGAGCCCCTACCGCTGTCCGCCCGGGCCGTACGAGCGGGCCTGCGTGGTGGCCGACTGGCTCAAGCGCAACAAGCCGGGCTCCAAGGTCATCGTGCTCGATGCCAACCCCGCGATCACCGCCGAGCGCGAAAGCTTCACCCGCGCCTTCGAGGTCACGCACGCGGGCGTCATCTCGTACGTGCCGAATGCGCCGGTCACCTTCGTGGACACGGCCTCCAGGACGATCCACACGCCGATGGGCGCCTTCAGGGGCGACGTGCTCAACGTGATTCCGACGAATACCGGCCCGCGGCTTCTCGCAGACATCGGCGTGGCCAACGCCGCGCACGGATTCGCCGGCGTGGACGTGCTGAGCTACGAATCCACGGCGCAGCCCGGCATCCACGTGATCGGGGATGCGGCGGCGACGACGCAGCCCAAGGCCGGCCACATCGGCAACCAGGAAGGCAAGGTGTGCGCCGACGCGATCCTGCGGATGCT
>JAMPXV010000310.1 GCA_023700985.1 Lysobacter sp. | reverse complement strand
GTCACCGACGCAGGAACGCTTCCCCGTCCCCACGTCAAGGTCGTCGCGCGAGGAGTCCTACGTATGGCAGCGATGGTGCATTCGATCTGCACGGCGTGCGCCGGAGAGGGTAGGGGTCCGGTTGGCTGTTCATTTTTCGGTTTTTGGCCAGATTAACTTGCGTCCAGCCGCGACTCCGGGGAAACCTCGACATAGGTTCGGCCCGTGACGCCCGAAGCAATTTGACCTGGCCAAAAACCGAGAAAATGAACAGCCAACCGGACCCCTACCCTCTCCGGCGCACGCCGTGCAGATCGAATGCACCATCGCTGCCATACGTAGGACTCCTCGCGCGACGACCTTGACGTGGGGACGGGGAAGCGTTCCTGCGTCGGTGACTCTTTCGCCCTTTCCTTCAGGCGAGCAGGGAGCGGGCGAGGAGGACGACGCCGCTCGCGACGAGGATGAGGCCGACGGCGCGGCGCATCTGCACCTGCGTGAGCCCGACGTGGATGCGCGAGCCCAGCCAGATGCCGGTCCACGCGAAGGGAATGGCGAGCGCCGCCCCGGCGAGCAGCGCCGTCTTGAACACGAGTCCGGTTGCCGCGTAGACCGCCGTGCGCGTCGTGGCCGAGACCGAGATGATGACGGAGACCGTGGAGCGGATCTCGCTCTTGTCGCGCAGCCTCCCGGCGAGGTAGGCCACGTTCACCGGGCCCCCGGCGCCGAACACCGCCGCCAGCACGCCCGCCACCGTCCCGGCCGGGATGCACCACCACGGCGAGATCGTGTCCCTGGGCGACGGGTTGAGGATCGCGTGCACCCCGACGCCGATGGCGAAGACGCCGAGTGCCGCGCGCAGGGGCCCCTGCGGCACGTTCACGAGCAGGGTGACCCCCAGGACGATGCCCGCGAACATGAAGGGCAGGAGGCGCTTGAGCTCCGGGACGCTCACGTGGCGCCGGTTCGCGCCGCCCACGGCCGTCGCGGCCACGAGATCGCCCAGGGCCATCAGCGGCACGAGGAAGGTGAGCGGCAGCCAGTTGGCCAGGATCGGGATGGCGATGATCGTGGAGCCGAAGCCCGACATCCCGAAGACCGTGTAGGCGAAGAGGATCGTGAGGGGGGCCACCACCCAGAAGGCGAGGGGGAGCTGCGCGAGCTCGCTCATCCGCGCGGGTGGTGCTTGGCGTGGACCTGCTTGAGCCTCTCGCGGGCGACGTGCGTGTAGATCTGCGTCGTGGAGATGTCGGCGTGGCCCAGCAGCATCTGCACCACGCGCAGGTCGGCGCCGTGGTTGATGAGGTGGGTGGCGAAGGCGTGGCGCAGCGTGTGCGGCGAGATGGCCGAGCGGATCCCCGCCCGCGCGGCGTAGCGCTTCACCAGGCCCCAGAACGCCTGCCGCGTCATCGGCGCGCCGCGGCCGGTGACGAAGAGCGCATCGCTCCTGCGGGCCCCCAGGATCAGCGGCCGCGCGAGTTCCTGGTAGCGCCGGATCCAGTCGAGCGCCTCCTCGCCCAGCGGCGTCAGGCGCTCCTTCGCGCCCTTGCCGAGCACCCGGACCACGCCCATGTCGAGGCTCACCTGCTGCACCTTCAGGCCCGTGAGCTCCGAGACGCGCAGCCCGCTCGCGTAGAGCGTCTCGAGCATCGCCCTGTCGCGCAGGCCGAGGTCCGAGCCGACGTCCGGCGCGGCGAGCAGCGCCTCCACCTCGGCCTCCGAAAGGGATTTCGGCAGCGATCGCGGCAGCTTCGGCGCCTCGATCTGCGCGCAGGGATCGTCGCGGCGCAGGCCCTCGAGCAGCGCGAAGCGGTAGAAGCGCCGCATCGAGGACACGAGGCGGCCCGTGCTGCGCGGTTTCGCCTTCCGGGTCTCCACCTGCCAGGCGAGGTAGCGGTGGATGTCGGCGGGGCCGGCCTCGAGGAGCCCCGGCCCGCCCTGCCCGGCGAGCCACGCCGCGAACTGCGCGAGGTCGCGCCGGTAGGCCTCCAGGGTGTTGCGCGCGAGCCCGTCGGCGAGCCAGGCCGCGTCGCAGAAGCGCTCGACGAGGCCGAGGTCAGCCCGGGCGGGCGCGTTCATGAGCGAGCAGCCATCGCTTGATGGAGAGCTCGAAGCCCTCCTCGCGGGCGCCCATGAACCCGCCCAGGGCACCGCCGGCGCCGACCACGCGGTGGCACGGCACGACGATGGGAATCGGGTTCGCGCCGCACGCGCCGCCGACGGCCCGCGCCGAGGAACCGATCGAACGCGCGAGCTCGCCGTAGGTGCGGGTCTCGCCCGCGGGAATCCCGCGCATCGCCTCCCAGACCGCGAGCTGGTGGCGCGTGCCCGCGAGCCTGAGCGGCAGGTCGAAGTCGAACGCGGGGTCGTCGAGGTAGAGCTGCAGCTGCACGCAGGCGAGGTAGGCGAGCGTATTCTTCGGCGGCGCCAGCGCAGGGACCTCGGGCGAGAGGTAGCGGATGCCCGTGACGTGCTGGCCCGTCGACGAGATGCCGACGGTGCAGAAGGGCGTGCGGACGCAGGCCTGGAACGGCGCCACTCAGCCCTCGCCCGCCAGGGCGCGGATCTTCGCCGCGAGGTCCGGGGCGAGCGCGATGCCTTCCTTCGCGATGCGCTCGCGGTTGGCGCGCCGCCGGTCACCGGGCAGCCGAACGCCGGCGTCGGCGAGCATGGCGCCCACCAGCGTCTCCACGCGCTCGAGGAACACCTCGCGGCCCGCGAGCGCCTCCGGGTCGATCGCGAGGAACGCCTGCCCGATGCGCGTGGGCTTGCCTTCCTCGACGAAGAAGCTGTCCGACTCGAAGCCGAAGGCGGCCCCCGAAAGGGCGCAGACAAGGAGCTCCACGGCAAGCGCGAGCATGGCGCCCTTGGCCCCGCCCGCGGGCAGCATCATCCCCTCGAGGCCGGCCTTCGGGTCGGTGGTGGGGTTGCCGTCCTTGTCCAGCGCCCAGCCGGCCGGGATGGGCTTGCCCTCGCGCGCCGC
>JAMPXV010000086.1 GCA_023700985.1 Lysobacter sp. | reverse complement strand
CGGCTTTCTGCGCGGAGGAGAGCTTGGGGGGCATGTGGGTCTTCTTGGGCTCGGTGGAGGGTGGAGGTGGGCGCTATTGTAGGCGGCGCTCCCCCAACTAAAAAGGGGCCGGGGCGGCTACTCCCGGCCCGGTGCTATCATTCGTGCCCTGCCGGGGCCCCTCTAGCGCCCCCGTTTCCAGGAGACCCCATGAATTCGAAGCGTGCCCTCATCCGCTCGGCGCTGGCCGGCGTGATCGCCCTCGGCCTCGGCCAGGCCCAGGCCCAGACCTCCGGCTCCCACGACGGGCAGCCGGCCGGCGGCAAGGAAAAGTGCTACGGCATCGCCAAGGCCGGGCAGAACGACTGCGGCACGGCCACGCACGCGTGCGCCGGCCAGGCCCGGAAGGACAACGCGCCCGACGAGTGGAAGTACGTGGCCAAGGGCACCTGCACCAAGCTGGGCGGGAAGCTCAAGCCGCCGGGCGGCAAGTAGACGTTCCGGGCGTGCCCGCGCGCTTTCCGCCCCGCGCGCCCGACCCTGCGACGGCCGGCATCGGCCTGCGCACGCCGCACTTCGAGGCGCTGGCTGCGCGCACGCCCCCGCTCTCCTTCCTCGAGGTCCACAGCGAGAACTACTTCGCCGAGGGCGGGCCCGCGCTCGCCTGGCTCGAGCGCTTCCGCGCCGACTACGCCGTGAGCCTGCACGGGGTGGGGCTGTCGCTGGGGTCGGCCGACCCCCTCGACCCCCGCCACCTCGATCGCCTGGCCGCGCTCGCCGGGCGGATCGAGCCGGCGCTCGTTTCCGAGCACCTGTGCTGGTCGAGCATCGGCGGGACGCACCTGGGCGAGCTGCTCCCGCTGCCCTATACGGAGGAGGCGCTCGCCCACGTGTGCCGTCGCGTGACCGAGGTCCAGGAGCGGTTGCGCCGGCCCATCCTCGTCGAGAACGTGTCGGCCTACGTGCGCTTCGTCTCCTCCACGATTCCCGAGGGCGAGTTCGTCGCCGAGGTGGCGCGGCGCACCGGGTGCGGCGTGCTCTTCGACGTGAACAACGCCTGGGTCAACGCGGCCAACCACGGGACCGACCCGCGCGCCATCCTGGACGCGCTCGAACCGGCCAGCGTCGGCGAGATCCACCTTGCCGGTTACGAAGCCACCCGCGACGGGCTGGTGGATACGCACGGCGCCCGCGTGTTCCCGGAAGTGTGGGCGCTCTACGAGGAGACGCTCGCGCGCCTGGGGCAGGTGCCGACGCTCGTCGAGTGGGACAACGACATTCCTCCTCTCGACGTGCTCCTCGGGGAGGCGACGCTCGCGAACGCCATCCTCGCTTCGGCGGGGGCGCGCTCGCGCGCGGCGGCATGACCGGCACCGGCGCCCTGGCCCGCCTGCAGGCGGCCTTCGCCAGCGCCGTCACGGGCGGGGACGAGGCTGCGGTGGCGGCGCAGCTGGCAGGGGACCCGGCACTGGCCCGGCGCCGGCTCGCGATCTACCGGGAGGCCATCGGGGCGAACCGCCGCGGCGCATTGCGGTCGGCGTATCCGGTGGTGGCGCGGCTGGTGGGCGAGGCCTTCTTCGACGAGGCGGCACGGCGGCTTGCCGACTCGGCACCCCCGGCATGCGCCGACCTCAACCGGTATGGCGACGGCTTCCCGGCATTCCTCACGACCTATCCCCATGCCGGGCAGATGCCCTGGCTCGCCGACGTCGCCCGGCTCGAGTGGGCGTGGCACGAGGCGCTCTCGGCGGCGGACGCTCCGGGAATCGACTTCGCCGCGCTGGCGGCCGTGCCCGCGGAGGAGGAGCCCGCGCTTCGCTTCTCGCTGCACCCGTCCGTTCGGCTGGTGAGCTCGGCCTGGCCGGTGCTGGCGATCTGGGAGGCGAACCAGCCGGAGCGCGACGGCGCGCCGGATCGCGACGAAGGCGCCGACGACGTTCTCCTCTGGCGCGAGGACGGGCGCGTGCGCATGGCGCTGCTTGACCCGTTGGACGCCGCGTTCGTGGCGGCAATCGGGCGAGGCATCCCGCTCGAGGAGGCGGCCGGGTCCGAGGGGTGGAACTTCGCGCCGATGCTCGCGCGCCTTGCGGAGCACGGCCTCCTCGCCGGTTTCGCCGGCCCGCCGTCCGGCGGCTAGCGGGGCGCCAGCTCGTTCACGATGTCCGCGGCGATGCGCCAGCCGCCCTGCTCGAGCCGCCACACGCGCACGAAATGCCCTGCCGTCGCACCGCCTTGCGGGCCGAGCCGGCCCGTCGCATAGGCGAAGTCCCCGGCGGCGCTCGTCTCGTGCGCCTCCAGGGCCCAGGCCGTTCGCGCCGCGCGTGCCGCGGGCGATGCGAGAAGCGCGTCGCGCCCGAGGAACGGCGCGTGCCCCTCGCGATACACGCGGATGGAAGAGGACGCGTGGACGGAATAGGCGGAGGCGTCGCCGGTTTCGGCTGCGACCCGGGCGAAACGCTCCTCCGCCGCCGCGACGGAGCCTGCGTTGCGGTGGCCTGAAGACGGCGCCACGCCGGCCTGGAGAGGGTCATCCCAGAGGGCACCCCCCGGATGCGAGATGCCCAGGTCGACCTGCACCCGCCAGGGCCCGCCCGGCGGACGCTTCCAGATCGAGAAGAACTGACCGTGGCGGGGAGCCGCCGCCGGGTCGGCGCGGCTCGTCATTCTCCACGGCCCGGTCGACAGGCCCACTTCACCCGAGGAGGCCACCTCGACGAACGCCGGCCGCCAGTCGAGCACGATGGGCGGATCCGGCCTCGCGGCGACGGCGGCGGGGCCGTTGACCGGCCCGTCGCGGTAGAGGACGGCGTCGGGCGCGAGCCAGGCGAGGAACGCCGCGCGCATTCCCTCGCGCACCGACTGCGCGGCGAAGGCGGCCTCGGCGGCGGCGAGGGAGGCGGACGCCTCGGATCGGGAAGGGGCTTCGGGCATGGTCGTGCAGCCGGCGAGGGCGAGGGCGAGGAGGGCGGCGGGACGCTTCATGGCGCGATTGTCGGCCGCGCCGGGCGATCCGGGGTTACGGGCGGTGCCCCGGGCGTGACCGAATCTCGCCGGGCTCAGAGCACGTAACGCGACAGGTCCTCGCTCTTCGCGAGCCCCGCCAGGCGCGCATCGACGTAGGCCGCGTCGATCTTCGCCTCCCGCGCCGTGCGGCCGGCGTCGAAGGAGAGCTCCTCGAGGAGCTTCTCCATCACGGTGTGCAGGCGCCGCGCGCCGATGTTCTCCGTGCGCTCGTTCACCGAGAAGGCGATCTCGGCGAGGCGGCGCACGGCCTCCGGCGTGAACGAGAGGGCCACCGATTCGGTCGCGAGAAGCGCCTCGTACTGGCGCGTGAGGCACGCGTCGGTCGCGGTGAGGATGCGCTCGAAGTCCTCCACCGAAAGGCTCGAGAGTTCCACGCGGATGGGCAGGCGCCCCTGCAGCTCCGGGATCAGGTCGGAGGGGCGCGAGAGGTGGAACGCGCCGCTCGCGATGAACAGGATGTGGTCGGTGCGGAGGACCCCGTACTTGGTGGTGACCGCGGTCCCCTCGACGAGCGGGAGGAGGTCGCGCTGCACGCCCTGGCGCGACACGTCGGCGCCCCCCATCTCGCCGCGGCTCGCGATCTTGTCGATCTCGTCGAGGAAGACGATGCCGTTCTGCTCGACGGCCCGCATGGCCTTGAGGCGGATCTCCTCCTCGTTCACCAGCTTGCCGGCCTCCTCGTCGGTGATGAGGCGCAGGGCTTCGGGAATCGCCAGCTTGCGGCTGCGTCGCCGCGCGCCCCCCAGGTTGGCGAACATGCCCTGGATCTGCTGGGTGAGCTCCTCCATGCCCGGGGGAGCCATGATCTCCATCGCGCCGCCGCCCTGGGCGACGTCGATCTCGATCTCCTTGTCGTCCAGCTTCCCCTCGCGCAGCATCTTGCGGAAGCGCTGGCGCGTCGATCCGGCCTCCTGGCCCTCCGCGGCGGGAACGCCGGGCAGCAGGGCGTCGAGGACGCGCTCCTCGGCCGCGTCCTCGGCGCGCGGCCTGACCTTCTGCATCTCCTGCTCGCGCGTGGACTTGACGGCCACCTCGGCGAGGTCGCGGATGATCGTGTCCACGTCGCGGCCCACGTAGCCCACCTCGGTGAACTTCGTCGCCTCGACCTTCACGAACGGCGCGTTGGCGAGCCGCGCCAGGCGCCGGGCGATCTCCGTCTTGCCCACGCCGGTGGGCCCGATCATGAGGATGTTCTTCGGCGTGATCTCGCCGCGCAGCGGCTCGGGAACCTGCGAGCGGCGCCAGCGGTTGCGCAGCGCGATGGCCACGGCCTTCTTGGCGGCGTCCTGGCCGACGATGTGCTTGTCGAGCTCGTGGACGATCTCCTGCGGCGTCATCATCGACGCGGCGGGCGGGGCGAGGGAGTCGGCGGCCATGCTCGGCGCGGGCGGGACGCTCAGAGCGTCTCGACCACGTGGTTCTGGTTGGTGTAGATGCAGATGTCGCCGGCGATCTCGAGCGAGCGCTTGACGATGTCGGCGGGCGGCAGCTCCGTGTGCTCGAGGAGCGCGATGGCCGCGGCCTGCGCGTAGGAGCCCCCGCTGCCCATCGCGACGATGCCGCGCTCGGGCTCCAGCACGTCGCCGGTGCCGGTGATGAGGAGCGAGGTCTCGCGGTCGGCCACGGCGAGCATCGCCTCCAGGCGGCGCAGCATGCGGTCGGTGCGCCAGTCCTTCGCGAGCTCCACCGCGGAGCGAAGGAGGTTGCCCTGGTGCTTCTCGAGCTTGGCCTCGAAGCGCTCGAACAGGGTGAACGCGTCGGCCGTGGCGCCGGCGAACCCGGCGAGGATGCGTTCGTTGTAGAGCCGGCGCACCTTTCGGGCGGATGCCTTGACCACGACGGCCCCCAGGGTCACCTGGCCGTCGCCGCCCATGGCGACGGCGCCGCCGCGCCGGACGCAGACGATGGTGGTGCCGTGGAAGAGGTCTTCGGCCATGGCGGGGCTAGTTCGCCTTGCGGCGGATCAGGATGGCGTGGCGATTGAACCCGAAGGCTTCCAGCAGCGCCGCGTTCAATTCCGAAAGATTCGAGAGGATTACCCGCTTGCCGGCGAGCTGGATCGCCTTCACCACCTCGAAGAACTGGGCGCCGGCCGTGAAGTCGACGCGCAGGACCTTGCTCATGTCCACCACGATCTCGGTGCCCGCCGCCGCATGGGCGGCGAGCTCCGCGAACTGGTTCTGGCTGGCCGTGGAGATGACGCCCTTCATCGAGAAGCCTGCGGCGTGCGTGGCCGGCGTCGCGGGGGCCGCCGGAGTGCGCGCGGCGGCCTGCGCCACCGAGTTCACGTACACCTCCCAGCTGGGCGGCGAGATCTCGAAGGCGACGGCGTACTCCATGCCCAGCTCCTCGAACGGCTCGTTCTTGCCCTGCAGCACGTAGAGCTCGAAGAGGAGCAGCCAGAAGCTGCGGATCGCGTCGGAGGCGCGCTCGTTGAACGCGGCGCGCAGCACCTGCTCGAGCGACTCCGTGTTGTTGAACCACATCGGCGTGCCCGCGCGCCGCAGCCGCTGCAGGGCGGCGGCGAGGAGCGCCGCCTCGGAGGCGGTGATCGAGGCGATCTTGGCGAAGTCGATGCGCACCGTTCCCATCGACTCGGCGAAGGCGACGAGCTTCTGGATCTCCGGCGCGAGCTCGCCCAGGGTGTTGGGCTTGAGCGCGAAGAAGTCCTTGCGCTCGCGGCTCTGCGCGCGCCGCGGGTCCGCGGCGGCCTCGTCGCCGCCCACCCAGGCGGGCGGCGACTGCTCGAAGCGGACCGTGTAGAGGAGCGACAGCGCCTCGTACTCCGAGCGGTTCTGCGTGATCTCGAAGAGGTCGAAGAGCATGAGCCACGGCTGCTTGTTGGTGCGCGTGGCCGGGTCGCGCGTGAGCCCCTTGAGGATGGCCTCCGCGGGGGCCGCGAGGTTGGCCGCGTAGAGGACGGCGGCCTCCTGCGCGGGTGGCAGCGGGGCGGAGTGGTACTCCTCGGTGCCGACGCGCGACGCGGCCCTCGGGCCGGGCCTGGCGGCGGAGTGGGTGCCGGTCGCGGTGAAGGCCACGGTCGCTCGCGCTCCTCAGGGCTTGACCGGGACCGCGTTGGTGAGCCGGTAGTAGACGACGTCGTTTTCCAGGACCGCCATGCGCCCCGCGATGACGACGGGCTCGAAGGTGAAGTCGATCGGCTGGTCGGCCAGCACCTCGACGAGGGATTCGGGGCCGGCCGTCAGGCAGAAGGAGCAGTGCGGCGGGTAGGCCGAGAGCAGGAAGCGCTTCTGCTTCTTGGCCTGGTCGAGCGGCATCATGAAGCCGAAGAGCTTCACCTGCTGCTTGTCGAGCTCCCTCACTTCCCTGGTGAATGCCGGGCCGAATTTCTTGTCGGGCCTCTGCACCGTCTTGGTCGACTGCAGCAGCTGCCAGGGCACCGTGCCGGCGGGCGCGGGGTCCGCGCCGATCCAGAAGCCGCCCTGGCCCGGCGCCTTCGAGGGGTCTTGCGGCTGCAGCGCGGCCGCACCCCCGGCGAACAGTGCGACCAGGAACGCGGCGGTGGAGAGTCGGAGGGTTCGGTGGCGTGCCATGGGCGTCTAGCTTATCGTCGTGCGAGAAGGCTCGCGGGATCGCTGAAATAGGCCTGCCAGGCAGGTACCAGGCAGGTAAGCGCCCCGATGGCGAGGACGGCCGCGGCGAGCATCGCCTCCCCGGGCGCCCAAGCGAGCCCGGTGACCGGCCACGATGCGGCCTCGGCAAGCCACCATCCCAGCGCGTGCGCGGCGCCGTGCCCGAGAGCGAAACCCAGTATAACGCCCGCCAGAAGCAGCGTCACGCCTTCGGCCAGCGTGAGCGCGGCGAGCGCGCCGGGACGCGCGCCGAGGGTGCGCAGCAAGGCGAGGTCGTAGCGCCGCTCCTGGAGCGCCGAAGTCAGCGCGACGAAGAGGGACAGGGCCGCGCTCGCCATCAGGGCGATCGCGAACCACTGCAGCGTCTCCACGCCCACGCCCACGAGGTCCAGCAGCCGCGCGCTCTCGTAGGCCGGGGAGGCCGCCTGCATCGCCGTCGTCGCGTTGATGGCGCGCGGCAGCATCGCGGCGGCCAGCGGCGTCCGGTAGCGCAGCAGAAGCGCGGTGATCTCCGGCCGGGCCGGCGCGTGCTCGGCGTGGACGTGCCACACGCTTTCGACGGAAGTGATCACGAGGCGGTCCGCGACGGTGCCCGTCGGCGCGAGGATGCCGACCACCTGGTACGGATGGTCCCCGTGGGCCGGGCCGGAGGCGGCCAGCCCGTGCGCGCCGGTGAGCTTCGCACCGACCGCGAGTCCCTCGCGGCGCGCGACGTCCGCGCCGACGATCGCCTCCATTTCCGCGGCGAACATCCTCCCCTGCGCGAGCCTTGCGTCGTAGAGCGCGAGGAAGGATCCGTCCGTGCCCACTATGCGGTGGCCGTGGAACGAGTCGCCAAGGGCGACGGGCGTGGCCGAGGCGACCATGGGGTTCGCCGCGATCGGGCGCGACTCCTCCAGGCCGATGTTGCCGGTGGGGACGTCGGCGTGGAAGACCGTCGACAGGATGAGCTGCAACGGGCTTCCCTTGGCGCCCACCACCAGGTCGACGGACCTCGCGTCGCGCGTGAGGCGCTCCTCGGCCTGGTGGGTGACGACGAGGAGGAAGGAGATCGTGGCCACGCCGAGCGCGAGCATGGCGACGTTGAGCGCGGTGAGCAGCGGCCGGCTGGCGAGATAGGCGAAGGCGAGGTGGAGGATCCTCACAGCTCGAGCCTCCGCTCGAATCGGCCGCGGATGCGGTTGTCGTGCGTCGCGACGAGCAGCGTGGCGCCGCACGCGGCTGCCTGGTCGAGGAGCAGGGCCAGCGCCTTCGCGCAATTGGCGTCGTCCAGGGCCGAGGTGGGCTCGTCGGCGAGGATGAGCGAGGGGCGGTTCACCACGGCGCGGGCGATGGCCACGCGCTGCGCCTCGCCCACGGAGATGTTGCCCGCCCGGGCGCCGCCCAGCCCCGCGATGCCCAGGCTCGCGAGCACCTCGTCGATGCGAGCGTCGTCGACCGGACTGCCTGCCAGGCGCTGCGCGAGGCGCAGGTTCTCGCGCACCGAGACCACGCCGATCAGGTGCAGGGTCTGCAGCACGAGGCCGACGTGGCGGGCGCGGAAGGCGTCGCGCGCGGCGGGCGCGAGTCCCGTGACTTCCGTGCCCGCCACGCGGATCGAGCCGGCGGTCGGCGTGGCGAGGCCGGCGATCGCGTTGAGGAGCGTGGTCTTGCCGCTGCCGGAGGGGCCGAGCACGAGGCTCGCGTCCCCCTTCGCGACGTCCCAGGACGGCACCGACAGGACGGTTCGCCCGGCGTAGTCGTGGCGCAGGCCGCGGATCTCGAGCATGGGCGCGGCTCCCGGCTACGCCACGCAGTACGCGAGGCCTTCCTCGAACAGGCGGCGCGGGATGCGCCGGCCGATGAACACCATCACGCTCTCGCGCGTCTCGCCCGGGCCCCAGGGCTTTCCGGGCGTGCCGCCCATGAGCATGTGCACCCCCTGGAAGATCATGCGGCGCGCGTCGCCC
Organism: Lysobacter sp.; assembly: GCA_023700985.1. Classification (GTDB taxonomy): domain Bacteria; phylum Pseudomonadota; class Gammaproteobacteria; order Burkholderiales; family Usitatibacteraceae; genus FEB-7. Next base: position 5,955 of record JAMPXV010000086.1, on the reverse strand, counting down.
TGGATGTTGAGCACCCCCTTGTAGCGCAGCAGGTCCTCGCCGTAGTTCTGCACCATCAGCGACAGGAAGGTCTCGATCTTCTCCATCTGCAGCGGCCGCGGGTCCTTCCACACGAAGCTCTTCACGTCGTCGTCGTGGTGGTGGTGCGTGTCCTCGAGGAAGGCCGGGTCGATCTCCAGGGCCGCGCTCAGGTTGAAGCCCCGGATGTCGAGGATCTCGCGGATGTCCGTCTCGCCGAAGTGCACCTTCTTCTGGTGCGCGCGCGGGTTCATGTCGCGCAGCCGCCCCATGAGGTCGGCCACCTCGTCCTCGGCGACCAGGTCCGTCTTGGACAGCAGGATGCGGTCCGCGAAACCCACCTGCGCGCGCGCCTCGTCGTGCTCGTCGAGCTGCCTCTGGCCGTGCTTCGCGTCGACCACGGTGATCACCGCGTCGAGCAGGTAATCGCCGGCGATGCCCTCGTCCATGAAGAACGTCTGCGCCACGGGGCCGGGATTGGCCAGTCCCGTGGTCTCGATCACGACGCGGTCGAACTTGAGCGCGCCCTGCTTTCGCTTCTTGCCGAGGTCGCCGAGGATGCGCACGAGGTCGCCGCGCACGGTGCAGCAGAGGCAGCCGTTGTTCATCTCGATGATCTGCTCCTCGCGGTCCTCGACGAGGATCTCGTTGTCCACGCCGGTCTCGCCGAACTCGTTCTCGATCACGGCGATCTTCTCGCCGTGCTGCTCGGTGAGGATGCGGTTGAGGAGCGTCGTCTTCCCCGCGCCGAGGAAGCCGGTGAGGATGGTGACGGGGATGAGGTCCTTGTCGGGGTTCGGGACGGCGGCCATGCGTTACCTCTTCGGTGGTGCGGAAAAGGGGTCAGAGTCATTTCCGGGGAAATGACTCTGACCCCTTTTCCGGAAGGAAAGATCCCAAGGTCTGGGCGACGAACGACTCTTCAAGGTCGCGGACGATGAAAACGAGCCGCGTTCGCCGGTCGGCATCCGGCCACGCCGGCAGGCTCGCGGGGGGGTACAGGGTGTGCTGCACCGCGTGCACCGCGACGGGGCCCTTCTCGCCAGCCACGTTCACGAGGCCCTTCACGCGCAGGATGCGGTCACCGGCCAGTTCGAGCAGCGTGGCGAGGGCATCCTCGAAGGCGGGCCATGCGACGGGGCGCTCCGCGAACCAGGCGAACGCGCCCACCCGCGGGTCGTGGGCGGCGGGAAGCGGCGAGCCCACCCGGCGGTAGACGCCGGCGTTCAGCCACGAACCCGCGTCCGCGAGGCGGCCCCCGCCGCGGTAGAGGCCCGTGTCGAACAGCCGCTCCGGGTCCGCGTCGCCGTGGGCGCTGCGGATGAGCGGCGCGCCGGGGTTGAGCGCGCGCAGCCGCTCCTCGAGGCGGTCGAGTTCCCCGGGCGCGGCGAGATCCGCCTTGGTGACCACGAGCCGGTCGGCCACGGCCGCCTGCTTCACGGCTTCCGGATGGCGCTCGAGCTGCGCCAGGCCGTGCGTCCCGTCGACCGTCGTCACGATGCCCGAGAGCGAGTAGCGCGCCGCGACGAGCGGCAGCTCGATCAGGGTGCGGGCCAGGGGCGCCGGGTCGGCGAGCCCCGTGGTCTCCACGATGGCGCGGCGGAAGGCCGGCACCTCGCCCGCGGCGCGCTTGAAGTAGAGGTCGCGCATGGCCTGCACCAGGTCGCCCGCCACCTGGCAGCAGACGCAGCCGCTGGGCAGCAGCACGATGTTCTCGGAAGCGGTGCGCACGAGCGCATGGTCGACGGCCACGGGCCCGAACTCGTTCACGATCACCGCGCAGTCGCCGGCTGCCGGGTGCGCGAGCAGCCGGTTGAGGAGCGTCGTCTTGCCGCTGCCCAGGAAGCCGGTGAGCAGCGTCACGGGCGTGACGGAGGTGGCGGTCATGCCGGCGGCCGGGTTCAGTGGCAGGAGGCGCAGAGGCCCTGGACGGTGAGTTCCACCTTCTGGGGGAGGAACCCCCGGGGGACCTTCACGTCGGGCGGGGTCGCCACGGCCTCGAGGCAGACCGTCTTGCCGCAACGCGAGCACGTGAAGTGCGCGTGCGGGCCGTGCGAGTCGACGCGGCTGGCGACGAAGCGCCATGTCCGGTCCTCGCCGGGGATGCGGTGGGCGAGGCCCAGGGTCACCAGCCAGTCGAGGACGCGATACACGGTCACCCGGTCCACCGGCACGCCCGGCGCCAGCGCCGACCCGATCTCGTGGTGCGTGAGCGCGCGCTTCGCGTCGAGCAGCACGGCGAGGACGGCGGTGCGCGGCGCCGTGAGGCGCTGGCCGGCGGCGCGGATCAGGCGCTGCGCGGCGGCGGCCTTCGCCGGCGGGCGGAGCGTGGCGTTTCCCATGGGAGGATTCTAGCCGGCGGCGACGTGCAGATGCAATTCGGTTGCGTCCCGCTCAGCCCTTGCGGCGCGCCCGCGGGTGCGCCGCGTCGTAGACCTTGGCGAGGTGCTGGAAGTCGAGGTGGGTGTAGACCTGCGTGGAGGCGATGCTCGCGTGCCCGAGCATCTCCTGCACGGCGCGCAGGTCGCCCGAGGATTGCAGCACGTGCGAGGCGAACGAGTGGCGCAGCATGTGCGGGTGCACGTCCACGGTGATCCCCGCCGCCAGGGCACGGCGCTTGATGCGGCGCTGCACCTCGCGCGTTGACAGGCGCTTTCCCGAGCGCCCGACGAAGAGCGCCGCCTCCCCGGCGGCCGCCAGGCCCGCGCGGACGGGAAGCCAGCGGGCCAGCGCCTCGAGCGCCGGCCCGCCCACGGGCACGATGCGCGTCTTCGACCCCTTGCCGGTGACGCGTACCTCGCCTGCCGCCGCGTCAACGGAGGCGAGGTCCAGCCCCGTGAGCTCCGATACGCGCAGCCCGCACGAATAGGCCATCTCGAAGAGGGCCCGGTCGCGGACGCCGGTCCCGGTGCCGTCGTCCAGCGCCACCAGGCGAGAAGCGTCGTCCGGGGAGAGCGCCTCGGGAAGGGTGCGCGCGGCGCGCGGCGCGCGGATGCCCTTGCACGGGTTGGCGGCAACCTCGCCGTGGCGCGCGAGCCAGTCGTAGAACCCGCGCCACGAGGAGAGCAGGCGCGCGAGCGAGCGCGGCGCGAGGCCGCCGCCGTGCAGCGCGGCGACGAAGCGCCGGATGTCCACGGGCGCGAGGCTGCGGGGATCGCGGCCCGCGGCGAGCTTCACGAGGAGCTCGCCATCGCGAGAATAGGCCGTCAGGGTGTGGGCGGCGAGGCGCCGCTCGTGCCGAAGGAAGTCGAGGTAGCGCGCGATCGCGCTAGCCGGCAGGCTCACGGACCGGGGTGAGGTGGCGCCCGAGCGCGCAGGCGAGGAGCTCGCCGATGCGCTCCAGGTACAGCGTGCCCATTTCGGGATAGAAGCGCTGCGGGTCCTCGGAGGCGAGGGCGAGCACGCCGAAGCAATGCTCGCCGCGGCGCAGCGCCACGAGGGCGTAGGACTTCAGGTGCGGCGCCGCGTCCCCGAACCAGGCGTGGCTCTCGTAGACGGCGTGGCTGCCGCAGCAGGGGGCCGTCATCTGGGCGACGAAGTCGCGCATCTCGGAAGCCACCGGGCCGAACTCCTTCGTCTCGGGATCGCTCTCGGCCACCCCCCAGAGGCGCACGGCCACGTGGGGCACGGCGAAGTGGTCCAGCAGGTCGAGATAGGCGGTGTCGAGGGCGGCGTCGAGGCCGTTCGCCTCCAGCAGCCGGCACGCGAGGCGGTGCACCTTGCCCGACAGGACGTCGTTTTCCTCGCCGAAGCCGATGAGCTCGCGAAGCTTGTCCTCGAGGAGGCGCGTCTTCTCGCGCACCGCCACGAGCTGGCGCTCGCCGATCGACACGGCGCGCCCGCCGTGGGGATGGGGGATCTGCAGGTTGACCAGCAGGTCGACGTTCTGTTCGAAGAAGCCGGGGTTCTGGCGGAGGAAATCGGCGACTTGTTCCGGGGTCAGCAAGCGGGGGTCTCCTGGGGGCCGGGCGCGGGGAGGTCGATCTCGCCCTCGAACACGCGCACGGCATCGCCCGTCATCATAACGGGAGGCAGGGGGGGCGTCATGTCGGATGACGTGCCCGCCCAGCGGATCGTGAGGTCGCCGCCGCGGGTGCTCACGCGCACCACGGGGCCCAGGAGCCCGAGGCGGATGCCGGCGACCACCGCGGCGCAGGCGCCGGTTCCGCAGGCGAGCGTCTCGCCCGCGCCGCGCTCCCACACCCGCAGGCGGGCATGCTCCCGCGACACCACCTGCAGGTAGCCCGCGTTCACGCGGTTGGGGAAGGCGGGGTGGCGCTCGATGAGCGGCCCCTGCGTCGCGACCGGGGCCGCGTCCACGTCGGCGACCAGCTGCACGGCGTGCGGGTTGCCCATCGAGAGCACGCTCACCTCCAGCGCCTCCCCGCCCACCTCGATTTCGTAGGTGGGGCGCGCGGCGGGCGCCAGGAACGGCACGTCGGCCGGCGCGAGCCTCGGCGGCCCCATGTCGACCGTCACCTGCCCGCCCGCCTCGATGCGCGGGCGGATCACGCCGCGCGCCGTCTCGACGCGCAGCTCGTCCCTGCGGGCGAGCCCCTCGTCGCGGACGAACCGCGCGAAGCAGCGCGCCCCGTTGCCGCATTGCTCGACCTCGCCGCCGTCGGCGTTCCAGATGCGGTACCGGAAGTCGTTGCCGGGCTCGCGCGCGGGTTCCACGAGGAGAAGCTGGTCGCAGCCCACGCCGTAGTGGCGGTCGGCGATGGCACGCACCTGCGCGGCCGTGAGCTCGACGGCCTGGCGCACGCCGTCGATCACGACGAAGTCGTTGCCCTGGCCGTGCATCTTGGTGAACTTCAGCCGCATGGCGTCATTTTCGCCGATACGGGGAGGGCTCGCCGGGCGGGCGCGTCTTGAAGCGCTTGTGGGCCCAGAAGTACTGCTCGGGGTGCTCCCGCACGCGCTCCTCGATGAAGGCGTTCATGCGGCGCACGTCGGCCTCGAGGTCGTCGGTCGGGTAGTCCTCCCACGGCGGGAAGATCTCGGCCTCGTAGCCGCTCTCGCGCATCCAGGAGACGACGGGCAGCACCGTGGCGCGGCCCAGCTTCGCCAGGCGTGGGAGGGCCGTCACGGTGGCCGCCGGCACGCCGAAGAAGGGCGCGAAGATCGCGTCGCGCGGGCCGAAGTCCATGTCGGGCAGGAAGTAGAGCATGCGCCCCTCGCGAAGCGCCTTCACGATGCCGCGCATGCCGTCCTGCCGCGACAGCAGCAGGGGATCCCCGAAGCGCCGGCGCCCCTTGAGGAACAGCCGGTCGAGCACCGGGTTCCGCTGGCGGCTGTACATGCTGGCCGAGCCCGGGGCCTCGTGTCCCATGCGCGCTCCGCCCATGTTCAGGCCGATGAAGTGGGGCGCGAGCAGGATGATCGGCCTGCCCTTGATGCGCTCCCAGTGTTCCAGGCCCTTGACCTGCACCATGTCGAGGACGCGCCGGTCGGATGCGAACCACAGGATGCTCAAGTCGATCGCGCTGCGGCCCAGCGCCTCGAAGTGCCGCAGGCCGAGCGCCCTCCGCTCATCCTGCGGCATGTCCGGGAAGCACAGCGCCAGGTTCGTGTCGGTGACGCGCCCCCGGCCGAAGCGGTAGAGCAGGCGTCCGAGCGCGCGGCCCAGGGAACCCAGGACGGGCGCGGGAAGCCAGTGCAGCAGCCACAGGAGGGCCACGGCGAGCCACGAGCCGCCCCGGCTCAGCACCTTCATCATGGAAGCGCCCCCGGCGCGGGGGGGGCGCCCGCGGGCCGCTTGTAGCGGTTGTATCCCCACAGGTACTGCGCGGGGGCGAGGCGTATGAGTTCCTCGACGCCGGCGTTGCTCGCGCGGGCGGCCGCCGCGCCATCGGCCGGCAGGGGCTCCTCCCGGGCGCGCAGGCGCAGCCGGAACCCGGCGCCGCCGGGAAGCCGCTCGGCGAAGCAGAACACGAT
>JAMPXV010000309.1 GCA_023700985.1 Lysobacter sp. | reverse complement strand
CTACGTGCGCGAGATCGAGAAGCTCGCGCAGAACCTCTTCATCTCGCCCTCCGCGATCGCGCAGCACGCGGCGATGGCGGCCTTCCTGCCCGGAACCATCGCGATTCTCGAGGAGCGCAGGCGCGAGCTCGCCGCGCGCCGCGATTACCTGGTGCCCGCGCTCGAGTCCCTCGGCTTCCGCATCCCGGTGCGGCCCGAGGGCGCCTTCTACGTCTACGCCGACAGCTCGCGCCTCGCGGGCGACAGCTTCGCGCTCGCGCGCCGCGTGCTCGGGGAGGCGGGGGTGGCCTTCACGCCCGGCAAGGACTTCGGGGCGAACGCGCCGGAGCGCCACATCCGCATCGCCTACACACAGCCCGTGGCGCGGCTCGAGGAGGCGGTGGCGCGCCTCGGCAGGTTCCTCGAAAGGAGTGCCTGACCATGTGGCTGGACGCGATCCTCGCCTACCTGCACTACACGGCCGTCTTCGTCCTCTTCGCGTTCCTGACCGTCGAGGTGGTGCTCGCACGCGGCCACCTCGACGCAAGAGCGGTCGGGATGCTCGCGCGCGTCGACCTCTGGTACGTGGGCGCGACCGTCGTGGCGCTCGTCACCGGGTTCTCGCGGGCCCTGTGGGGCGCCAAGGGCTGGGCCTTCTACTCGGGCGACTGGGTATTCCACGCCAAGGTCGGGCTCTTCCTCGTCGTGGCCGGGCTCGCGATCCCGCCCACGGTTGCGATCCTGCGCTGGAACAGGCGCGCGGCCGCCGAAGCCGGGTTCGCCGTGGCCGAGGAGGAACGCAGCCGCCTTCGCCGCTACCTCATGTGGGAAGTCCACGTGGCGGCCCTCATCCCGATCTTCGCCGTCGTGATGGCCCGCGGGCTCCTGCGATGAGGCGGCGCGGCCGATGACCGGCTTCGTGCGCAACGAGGCCACGCGCCTCACGGGCTACGTCGCGTCGGGCCTCGCGTCGACCGGCGCGCACTACGTGGTGATGGTGGCCCTGGTGCAGTGGGCCGGGTGGTGGGAGGTGGCGGCTTCTTCCGCCGGGTTCCTCGCGGGCGCGGCGGTGAAGTACCCGCTCAACTACTGGGTCGTGTTCAAGAGCAGCGCCGCCCACGGGCGCGCGCTGGTGCGCTTCGCGATCGGGCTGGCCGTGGGGTTCGCGCTCAACGGCGCCATCCTCGCCGCGCTCCTCGCCACGCTGGACGTGCACTACCTCGTCTCGCAGGTCCTCACCACGGGCGTGGTGACGGTGGTGAACTACCTACTGGCGCGCAACTGGATCTTCCGCGCCCGCCGCCCCGGCGACGAAGTCGCCCCCTGAGAAGGCGAGGAAGCGCGGCTTCGCGAGCCCCCAGCGCCAGGCGCGGAAGGCGAGCGTGGTCCCCACCACGCCCAGGCCGTAGCGAACGCTGCGCGCGAAGCTGATCGAGCTCGATTCCGGCTCGTAGCGCGTGGGACATGAGATCTCGCCGATCGCGATGCCCGCGGCCACCGCCTGCACGAGAAGCTGGTTGTCGAAGACGAAGTCGTCGGAGTTGGCGAGCAGCGGTATCCCGCGCAGGGCCGCGGCCGAATAGGCGCGGTAGCCCGTGTGATACTCTGACAACTTCGCTCCCGTGAGCAGGTTCTGGAACGCGGTCAGCGCCCGGTTGGCGACGTATTTCCACCACGGCATGCCGCCCGCGAGGGCACCGGTGGAGCCGCTGCCCAGGACGCGCGAGCCCAGCACCACGCCGTAGACGCCGGAGGCGACCATCCCGGCCATCGCGGTGATGAGGCGGGGGTCGTACTGGTAGTCGGGGTGCAGCATCACGACGATGTCGGCGCCGCGCTCGAGGGCGGCGCGGTAGCAGGTCTTCTGGTTGGCGCCGTAGCCGCGGTTGCGCGGGTGCACCACGACGCCCAGCCCGAGCGACCGGGCCACCGCCACCGTCTCGTCGCGGCTCGCGTCGTCCACCAGCACGATGTCGTCCACCACCTCGCGCGGGATCGCCGCCACGGTGCGCTCGAGCGTTTTCCCCGCGTTGTAGGCGGGCAGCACGACGATGACCTTCTTGCCTTGAATCACCTTTTCCGTTCCCCTTCGAGCCCCTGGCCCCCGGTCGCCCTCGTGGCGGCGCTGGCCCTGGGCCTCTTCGCGCGCCTCTTCCAGGTCGAGCTGCAGATCCCGATGGACGACGAGTGGCACGCGATCGCCAAGGCCGCCACGGCATCCCCACGCGAGATTGTCCTTTCTTTCGGGCTGGCCGACCACTCGATCCCCGTGGCCCTCTACTACGACGCGCTCATCGATGCCGGGAAGCTCTCGGAGGCGTGGATGTACGCCGTGCCGCTCGCTGCCGGGATCGCCATGGCGGTGCTGCTGGTGGCCACGATGCGCACGGCCGTGACTCCCCTGGCGCTGGGCCTCTACGCGGGATTGCTGGCGGTCTCGCCGCTGCTCGTGCTGTACGCGAGGCAGGCCAGGCCCTACGCGCTGTCGGTGGCGCTGGCGCTGGCGGCGGCGTGGGCCGCCTACCGCTGGTGGCAGTCCGGCAGGCTCCGGCATGCGGCCCTCTACCTCGCCTGCGCGCCGCTCGCCATCTGGCTGCACCTGATCGTGGCGCCCTTCGTGCTGGGCGTGTGGATCGTGCTCTTCGCCGAGTGGCTCACGTCCCCGCGCCGTGACGCGCAGCGCCTGCTGGCGATGGCGATCCTGGGCGGGACCGCCGTCCTCCTCACCGCGGCGCTCGTCGGCCCGCCGCTCTGGAACGACCTCGCCAACCTGCGCGCCAAGGCTTCGCAGGACTTTCCCACGCTGCACACGGTGGAGCGCACGGCCGCGCTCTATGCCGGGACCGCCTCGACGATCCCGGCGCTGGTCATGGCGATGCTCGCCGCGCCCGGCCTCGTCGTCCTGGGGCGACGGGCGCCGCAGGCGACTCGCTTCGTCGCGACGCTTGTCCTGCTGCAGGTGGTCGCCGTCCTCGCGAGCCGCGCCTACCTGCTGCACTACCCGATCGTGCTCGCGCG
>JAMPXV010000308.1 GCA_023700985.1 Lysobacter sp. | reverse complement strand
GAAGTCGCGCAGGCCCTCCAGCGACAGGGCGAGCGTGCGCGGGATGGGCGTGGCGGTGAGGGTGAGGACGTCCACCTCCGCGCGAAGCTGCTTGAGGCTCTCCTTCTGGCGCACGCCGAAGCGGTGCTCCTCGTCGATGATGACGAGGCCGAGGTTCTTGAAGTGGACCCCCTTCTGGATGAGCCGGTGCGTGCCGATGGCGATGTCGACCGACCCGTCGGCTAGTCCCGCGACGGCCGCGGCGATCTCCTTGGCGCTGCGGAAGCGCGAGAGTTCGACGATCTTTACCGGCCACTGCGCGAAGCGGTCGCTGAAGTTCTCGAAGTGCTGCTCGGCCAGCAGCGTGGTGGGCACGAGGATCGCCACCTGCTTGCCCGCCGCCACCGCGACGAAGGCGGCGCGCATGGCCACCTCGGTCTTGCCGAAGCCCACGTCGCCGCACACGAGGCGATCCATGGGCCGGCCGCCGGTCATGTCGGCGACCACCGCCTGGATGGCGCTCGCCTGGTCCGGCGTCTCCTCGTACTCGAAGGCGCCGGAGAAGGTCTCGTAGTCCTGCGGCTGGAGCGGGAAGGCGTAGCCCTGCCGCGCGGCGCGGCGCGCGTACAGGTCGAGCAGTTCCGCGGCGGTGTCGCGCACCTGCTGCGCGGCCTTGCGCCGTGCCTTCTCCCACTGGCCGCTGCCGAGCCGGTGCACGGGCGCGTCCTCGGGGGCGGCACCGGTGTAGCGGCTGATCATGTGCAGCTGCGAGACCGGCACGTAGAGCTTGTCGCCACCCTCGTACTCGAGGTGCAGGAATTCCGTCGGGCCGTCGCCGAGGTCGAGCGTTACCAGCCCGCGGTAGCGACCGATGCCGTGCTGGCTGTGGACGACGGGGTCGCCTTCCTTGACCTCCGCCAGGTCGCGCAGCATCCCCTCGGCGCTCGTCTTGCCGCGCGCATCGCGGCGCCGCGACTGGCGGACCTGCGTCGGGTAGAGCTCGGCCTCGGTGACCAGCGCCAGGCGCTCGGCGGGGAGCGCGAAGCCGTACGCCACCGGTCCGTGCGCAAGGACGAGCGGCGCCTCCGATCCCACGCAGTCCGCCCAGGTGTCGGCGAGCTCGGCGCGCATCCCGTGTTCGGCCAGGAATTGCGCGAGCGTCTCGCGGCGGCCCGGCCCCTCGGCGACGAGGACGACGCGGCCGTCGAACGAGGCCGTGAAGCGCTCGAGCGCCTGCAGCGGCTCCGCCGCGCGGCGGTCCACGCCGATGTCGGGAAGGTCCTCGGGGGCGAAGGCGGGTGTGCCCTGGGGCATCGGTCCCCGCGCGCCCCGCTTCACGTCCAGGCGCGGCAGGTCCTGCAGCGCCACGAAGAACGACTCGGTCGAGAGATAGAGCTGGTCCGGCGGCAGGAGCGGCCGGTCACTGTCGCCGCGCAGCAGTTCCCAGCGGCCGCGCAGGTCGCGCCAGAATTCCTCGGCGCCGGCCGGCACGTCCTCGTGCATGACGAAGGTGGCGCCCGCCGGCAGGTAGTCGAAGAGCGTGGAGGTCGTCTCGAAGAAGAGGGGCAGGTAGCACTCCACGCCCGGGGGCGCGATGCCGTTCGAGACGTCCTTGTAGGCGCGCCGCTTCGTGGGGTCGCCCTCGAAGCGCTCCCGGAAGTTCGCCCGGAAGCGCGTACGGCCCTCGTCGTCCATGGGGAACTCGCGCGCCGGCAGCAGGCGCACTTCATTCACCGGGTAGATGGAGCGCTGCGAGTCCACGTCGAAGGTGCGGATCGACTCGATCTCGTCGCCCAGGAGGTCGAGGCGGTAGGGCACGGCGCTGCCGGTGGGGAAGAGGTCCACCAGCCCGCCGCGCACGCAGAACTCGCCGGGCGCCATCACCTGCTGCACGGCCGCGTAGCCCGCCACCGCGAGCTGCGCCTTCAGCGCCTCGAGGTCGAGCCGCGACTTCTGCCTGAGGAAGAAGGTGCGCGCGGCGAGGTAGCTGCGCGGGGAAAGGCGCTGCAGCGCGGTCGAGATGGGGATGATCCCCACGTCGCAGGCGCCCTGCGAGAACTGGTGCAGGGTGGCCAGGCGCTCGGAGACGAGGTCCGGGTGCGGCGAGAACTGGTCGTAGGGCAGGATCTCCCAGTCCGGCAGGCGGTGCACCGCGAGGCCCGGGTCGAACCAGGCGATCTCGTCGCGCAGGCGCTCGGCATCCTGCGCCGACTGCGTGACGACGAAGACGGGCTTCGCGGCCCTCGCGAGGCGCGCGATCCAGAAAGCGTCGGAAGAGCCCGAGCGGGCGACCGCGGGCCGAGCCACCTAGCCTACGCGACGACTACCGGGATCTTCCCGATCTTCGCGCGCCATTCGGCCGGGCCGGTCTTGTGCACCGCCTTGCCCTCGGGGTCGACGGCGACCGTGACCGGCATGTCCTTCACCTCGAACTCGTGGATCGCCTCCATGCCGAGGTCGGCGAAGGCCAGCACGCGCGCCTTCCTGATCGACTTCGACACGAGGTAGGCCGCGCCGCCCACGGCGATGCAGTAGGCCGCCTTGTGCTTCTTGATGGACTCCGTGGCCACGGGCCCGCGCTCGCTCTTGCCCACCATGCCGATGAGCCCCGTCTGGGAGAGCATCGTCTCGACGAACTTGTCCATGCGCGAGCTGGTCGTCGGGCCGGCGGGGCCCACGGCCTCGTCGCGCACCGCGTCCACCGGGCCCACGTAGTAGATGAAGCGGTTCGCGAAGTCCACAGGCAGCTTCTCGCCCTTGGCGAGCATGTCCACCATGCGCTTGTGCGCGGCGTCGCGGCCGGTGAGGAGCTTGCCGGAGAGCAGCAGCGTCTCGCCGGACTTCCACGTGGCAAGGTCGGCCTTGGTCAGCGTGTCGAGGTTCACGCGGCGGCTCGACTTGAAGTCCAGCGCGAGCTTCGGCCAGTCGGAAAGGTCCGGGGGATCGAAGGTGGCGGGGCCGGAGCCGTCGAGGACGAAGTGCAGGTGGCGCGTGGCGGCGCAGTTGGGCAGCAGCGCCACGGGCTT
>JAMPXV010000307.1 GCA_023700985.1 Lysobacter sp. | reverse complement strand
TGCCCGCGGCCTCGGTCACGCCCTCGCGCCTGACGCCGAGCATGTGGGCGATCAGCTCCTGGGTCATGACGATCTCGCTCGTCGGGAGGCGGTCCAGGGTCAGCAGCAGCCACCGGCACAGTTGCTGGTCCACCGTGTGATGCCGGTTGCACACGGCGGTCTGCGCCATCTGCGTGATCAGCGCCTGGGTGTAGCGAAGCATCAGGTGCATGGAGGCGCCGTAGCGGTTGAACTCCTCCATCAGCTGCCTCGCGGCCAGCCGGTAGCTCATCCCGCCGCTCTGCACGATGGCGCGGCTGGGAGTCGACTCCCCGCCCATGAAGATCGAGATGCCCACCATCCCGTCGTTGCCGACGACGGCGATCTCGGCGGATGCCCCGTCCTCCATGACATAAAGGAGCGAGACGATGGAGTCGGTCGGGAAGTAGACGTGGCGCATCGCGGCGCCGGACTCGTGGAGCACCTGGCCGAGGGGAAGCGGTGCCGCCTGCAGGTGCGGGGCGATGCGCTCGTAGTCCTCCGCGGGAAGCGCGGCGAGCAGGTCGTTGGCGCGCGGGTCCTCAGGGGCGAGGGTTGCAGGCATTTGGGCCGAATGTGGTTTGAAGGGTTTCCGCGGCCCGCAGCAGGACGGACGGCAGGTCGACGCGCACAGTCTAGCGCCGTTTCCCGTGCGCGATGTCCGGTGCCTGTGTGCGTCAGCGTACAGATGCCCGGCGCATTCGTCGATAGCCTCTGACATAACCCGCCATGCCGGCGGCCAGCCCCAAGGAAAAATCATGACGAACATCATTCGCAAGCTCGCTTCCCTCGCAGGCATCGCCCTCATCGCCACGGCGCTCGGTTGCGCCTCGACTTCGACGTCGGAAGGCACGGGCGAATACGTCGACGACACGGTCATCACGACCAAGGTGAAGACCGCCATCTTCAACGAACCGACCCTCAAGTCGGCTGAAATCAACGTCGAGACGTTCAAGGGCAAGGTCCAGCTCAGCGGGTTCGTGAACTCGCAGCAGGACGTGAACAAGGCAGTTGCGGTCGCCCGTGCCGTCAAGGGCGTGGAATCGGTCAAGAACGACATGCGTGTCAAGTAAGGCACGGCCCTCTCCGGGCCCCGGGTCGGCAGCACCTGACCTGAGGGCCCGCGGGCGTCGGCGCCCCGTGGCGACCACGCCTTTCCCGGGAGGTCCGGTCCGGGGAGCATCGTGAAATTGCGCAATGCGAAGAAGCGCGCGGTGGAGCTTGCCGCGCGCTTCGGTCGTGTCCGCGGCCACGGCAAGTTCGAGGGGGTCGAGCCCCCGCTGCGATCGGAGCTCTACAGCGCCGAGCAGATGGAGCGGCATGGCCGCAACCTCGCGGGAACGCACCGCCTGGCTCCCGGCCGCGCGCCTGACCGGCTGCTCGCGCGCCTCGCCGCCAACGAGCGCGTCCTGGTGGACGTGTGGGACCTGCTGACCGCCGCGGTCACGCAGAACCGGCGCATCACGCCCGCGGCCGAGTGGCTTCTCGACAACTTCCACCTCATCGAGGAGCAGGTCCGCACCGCCAAGCGGCACCTGCCCAAGGGATACAGCCGCGAGCTTCCCCGCCTGGCGCACGGGCCCTCCGCGGGCTTGCCGCGCGTCTACGACCTCGCGTTCGAGACGATCTCCCACGGCGACGGCCGGGTCGACGCGGAGAGCCTTTCCCGATTCGTCGCGGCCTACCAGGAAGTCACGCCGCTCGCGCTGGGCGAGCTGTGGGCCATCCCCATCATGCTGAGGCTCGCGCTCATCGAGAACCTGCGCCGGGTCGGCAGCCGGGTCGCGGCCGGGACCCTCGAGCGCGCGAGCGCGGATGCGTGGGCGAACCTGATGATGCAGGCCGCCGAGCACGATCCCAAGAGCCTCATCCTGTTGATCGCCGACATGGCGCGCTCGGAGCCGCCGATGGTGGGCCCGTTCGTCGCGGAGCTGGCGAGGCGGCTGCAGGGCCGCAGCGCCGCCCTCGCGCTTCCGCTCACCTGGATCGAGCAGCGGCTGTCCGAGTCCGCGCTCTCCATCGAGCAGCTCGTGCAGTCCGAGGGGCAGGAACAGGCCGCCGACCAGGTCTCGGTCGGCAACACCATCGGGAGCCTGCGAGTCCTGGGCGCCATCGACTGGCGCGACTTCGTCGAGTCCATGAGCCTCGTCGAGCGCGCGCTGCGCGAGGATCCGGGCGCGACCTACGGCGGGATGGACTTCGCGACGCGCGACCGCTACCGGCACGTCGTCGAGGAGATCGCGCGCGCGAGCCCGCTGCCGGAAATCGACGTGGCGACGATGGCGATCGGGCTGGCCGGCGAGAGCGACCGGGACGCCGGGGGAGGCGGCAGTCCGGACGAGCGGGTTGCGCATGTCGGGTACTACCTGGTGGGCCCGGGGCGCGGGAGGCTGGAGCAGGCAGTGCGGATGCGCGTGTCCCCCGCCCGGGCGATACGCCGCCTGGGGGTCGGGCTGCGACTGCCCCTCTACCTGGGCGCGATCGCGGCAACGTCGGCGGGGCTCGCGTGGGTCCTCTCGGCGAGGGCGCACGACGGCGGGGCGGGCGGCGAGGTGCTGGTGGCGCTGGCCGCCGCCCTGCTGCTGGCCGCAAGCCACGTGGCCGTGGGGATGGTGAACTGGCTGGCGACCCTGCTGGTGAAGCCGCACGCCCTGCCGCGCATGGACTTCTCCCGCGGGATCGCGCCGGGCTCCCGCACGCTGGTGGTGGTCCCGACCATGCTCGTCGACGCGCCGGGCATCGAGGGCCTGCTCGAGGCGCTGGAGGTCCGCTTCCTCGCCAACCGGGACGAGCACCTGCACTTCGGCCTCGCGACGGATTTCGCGGATGCGCCGGAAGAGTCGGTCCCCGGCGACGGACTCCTGGTCCGGCTGGCCGCCGGGGGCATCGAGGCCCTGAACGCGAAATACGGCCGCGCGGACGAGTCGGGAGGGGAGCCCCGGGCCGGCGACACGTTCTTCCTCTTTCACCGGCCGCGCCGCTGGAACCCGCAGGAACGG
>JAMPXV010000085.1 GCA_023700985.1 Lysobacter sp. | reverse complement strand
CGCGCGATCCTTCGCCAGCTCGTCGAGGACGTGGGCGAGACCTGCAACCTGTCGATGCTGAGGAAGGGCGAGGTGGTCTACCTCGACCGCGTGGAGGCCGACTGGCCGCTGCGCCTGCACCTGCCCGTGGGCAGCACCGTGCCGCCGCACTGCAGCGCCAGCGGCAAGCTCCTCCTCGCATCCCTTCCCGCCGCCGAGCGCGAGGCCCTGGTGGCCGAGATGCCGCTGCACCGCTTCACGCAGCGCACCATCGCCGACCGGGCGCTCCTCGAGCGCGAGCTCGACCGCATCATCGACGCGGGCTATGCGGTGGACGACGAGGAATACGTGCTGGGTGTGGCTTGCGTCGCCGTGCCGGTCCGGCTCGCCGACGGCCAGGTGATCGCGGCGGTGGCGGTGCACGCGGCCACGGCGCGCCTGCCGCTCACCCGCGCCATCGAGCTCGCTCCGCGGCTGCACGAGGCCGCGCGCAGCCTGGCCGCCACCTTCGAGTGACCGGCGCGGCGCGGGCGCTTGGACCCCTTCGCGCCTGAGTCGCTGGCGATCGCCGCCGCGGTGGCGGTCGCCGCCGGCGTGATCCGCGGCATCACCGGCTTCGGCGGCGCGATGGTGATGGCGCCCCCGCTCGCGCTTCTGCTCGGCCCGCTGGCCGCCGTGCCCATCGCGCTCCTCCTCGAGTCGCTCGCCGCCGCGCCGATGCTGGTGCAGACGCGCGCGCAGGTGCGCTGGCGCGTGATCGGCCCGATCATCGGCGCGGGCCTTCTCACCATCCCGCTGGGCACCTGGCTTCTCGTGTCGACGGATCCGGTGACGATGCGCCGGGCCATCGCCGCGACCGTGATCGCCTTTTCCCTGGTGCTGCTGGCCGGCTGGCGCTACCACGGCGAGCCGCGCGTTGCCGCGTCCGTCGGTGTCGGGGCGCTGTGCGGCGCGCTGGTGGGTGCCACGGGGATGGGCGGGCCGCCGGCCATCGTCTACCTCCTCGCAGGGCCGGACCGCATCGAGGTCGCGCGCGCCAACCTCACCTGGTTCGTGGGCGCGATCTCGACAGGCGGGCTCGTGGTCCTGCTTGCCGCCGGCGCGCTCGTGCGCGACCCGCTCGTCCTGGCGATCCTGCTGGCGCCCGGCTACTACGCGGGCATGGTCGCCGGCACGCGCCTCTTCGCGCGCTTCGACGACCGGGGGTTCCGCCGCTTCACCCTCGTCTTCCTCGCCGCCGTCTCGCTGGGGATCCTGGTCGCGTGAGTCAGGCCGCCTTGACGCCGAAGGTCCTCGCGATGCGCCGGGCCGCGGCCTCGAGCTTTGGCACGTGGCCCATCAGGCCGTCGATAGTCGCGCGGCCCGCGGGCGCCTGCAGGGCCACGGCGGCGCAGGCGCGTCGGCGGTCCAGCATCACAGGCACGGCGATGCCGTACATGCCCTGCAGGTGCTCCTCGCGGTTGATGCCGACGCGCCGCGCGCGCGTGGCCTCCAGGTCGCGCTCGAGCGCGCGGCGGTCCACCAGCGTGTGCTCGGTGTATCCGCGCAGCGTCAGGTGTTCCAGCAGGCGCTCGCGCTGCGGGCGCGGCAGCAGCGCGAGCAGGAGCTTGCCGCTCGCGGAGGCGTGCAGCGGCACGTGCGAGCCGGGGGCGAGGAGCATCCTGAGCGGCCAGGAGGTCTCCACGCGGTCGAGGTACACGATGTCGGTGCCCGCGAGCGCGGCGATGTTGCAGGTCTCGCCGATCTCCTCGACGAGGGCGGCCAGGATCGCGTGGCGCTCGGCGCGCGCCGGCCCGTTCATGAGCGCGGCCTGCGCGAAGCGCTCGACGCGGCTGGCGAGCTGCACGCGCCTCGTGCCGGGTTCGCGCACGACCAGGCCCGCGAGCTGCAGCTGCCCCACGAGGCGGTGCACCGTCTGCTTGGGCAGCCCCACGGCTTCGACGAGGACGGCCAGCGCGCAGCCGTCGCCGTGCTGCGCCACCACTTCGAGCACGCGGAAGGCGCGCACGGCCGCTGCGTTGGACTGGTTGCTTTCCAAGGCTCGGGCCTCCTGGCGCGAAAATCGAGGAAAACGGGACTTTTGTGCACCGCAATCTGCACCATAGTCTACGCCGCAGCACCGAACGCGGGCAGCAAGACCCGCGATACCCGAGCCGCCCGACAACAGGAGGAGAACCCATGGACGACCGCAACCCGAACGCACTTCGCCGATCGCTGCTCATCGCCGGCTCCACCCTCGCCCTCGCGCCGCGCCTGGCGCTCGCGCAGGCGAAGTACCCGTCCCGCCCCGTGGACTTCGTGGTGCCTTGGGGTCCGGGCGGCGGGGCCGACCAGCTCGCGCGCCGCCTGGGCTCGCTCATCGAGAAGGACCTGGGAACGTCCCTCCCGATCCTCAACATCGCGGGGGCCACCGGCAACACGGGGATGACCAAGCTCCTCTCCGCCCCGCCCGACGGGCACACGATGGCGGTCTTCATCGCCGACACGCTCGGCACGCTCGCCGGCGGCAAGGGCCGCTACAAGCTCGCCGACCTGGCCCCCCTGGGCATCATGATCCGCCAGCCCAGCGGCTTCTTCGTGAAGGCGGACGCGAAGTGGAAGACGTTCGACGAGCTGCTCGCCGACGCGAAGAAGGGCGAGATCAAGGTCGGCATCACCGGCTTCGGCGGCCCAGACGAGATGCACGTCGTGAAGTTCAACGAGCAGGGCGCGAAGTTCCGCCCCGTGCCCTTCGCCAAGCCCGGCGAGCGCTACGCCTCGGTGCTGGGCGGCCACGCCGACGTGGTGATCGAGCAGGCGGGCGACGTGCGCTCCTTCCTCGACTCGAAGCAGATGCGCCCCATCGTCTTCTTCGCGGACCAGCCGCAGGTGGGCTACGAGAGCATCGCGCTGGCCAAGCAGCACGGCGTCACGCTCGCGATCAGCCAGTTCCGCGCCATCGTGATGCGCGCGGGAACCGACCCGAAGCACGTCGCGACGATGGCGGCGGCCATGGACAAGGCGGCGCAGTCGGCGGAATTCAAGAAGTACCTCGCCGACGAGCTCGCCTTCGCCGACAGCTACATCCCGGCTGCCAAGGCGGGCCCGTTCCTCGCGGAGCAACTGGCGCTCATCGACGCCAACATGCCCAAGTCCTGAGCGGACGGGGCCCCATGCCGTCGAAGCTCCGGCTCGTGCTGCCGCACGGGCTCCTGCTCGTCGCGACCCTGTTCCTCTACTGGGCCGCGACGAGGATCCAGGTCAACGTCGGCGCCGGCCGCATCGGCCCCGACGCCTGGCCCAAGGCGATCATCGTCTTCATGGGCCTGCTGTGCGCCTGGGAGATGGCGAGGCGCCTGGTCATGCGCCGGCGCGACGGCGCGGCGCCCGCCATCGCGCCCGGGGCGGGGGCGGGTGACGACCCGCAATCGACGCCGGCGATGCACGCGGGCAAGCTCGTCGCCGGCGCCGGGCTCGTGTTCGCCTACGTGATCGCGGTGCCGTGGCTGGGGTTCTTCGTCGCCACGGTCGTTTTCCTCGCGGCCTTCCCGTGGTGCGGCGGCATGCGCCGGCCGGTGCTCACCACCGCGCTCGGCCTCGCCGGGGGCCTTGCGCTGGTGATCGTGTTCATGCGCGTGGCCTACATCTCGCTGCCGCTGGGCGAGGGGCCGTTCCGGGCGCTGTCGCTGGCGCTCCTCTCGGCCATCGGCGTTTCCTGAAGGGGCCGCGTGGAGATCCTTTCCCTTCTCGCGACCGGCTTCGCCCAGCTCTTCACGCCGGTGAACCTGATGGTGCTGGCCGCGGGGCTGGTGCTGGGCATGCTGGTGGCGGTGCTGCCCGGCCTCACGCTCGTGATGGGCGTGGTGCTGGCGTTGCCCTTCACCTACAAGATGGGCGTCGCACCCGCGCTGATCCTGCTCACGGCGATGTACGTCTCCGGGACCTACGGAGGCGCCATCACCGCGATCCTCTTCCGCATCCCGGGCGAGCCCATGGACGTGCCGCTCATCTGGGACGGCTACGAGATGGCGAAGAGGGGCGAGGCGGCGCTGGCGCTGGGCTGGTCGCTCGTGGCCGCCCTCGTCGGCGGCCTGGTCTCGGCGGTGGTGATGGTGCTGCTCGCGAAGCCCGTGGCCGGCATCGCGCTCGCCTTCTCGACGCC
Organism: Lysobacter sp.; assembly: GCA_023700985.1. GTDB lineage: Bacteria > Pseudomonadota > Gammaproteobacteria > Burkholderiales > Usitatibacteraceae > FEB-7. Next base: position 10,591 of record JAMPXV010000085.1, on the reverse strand, counting down.
GGAATTCTTCGCGATCGTGTTCTTCGGGCTGGCGAGCGTGGTGACGCTCTCCGGGAGCTCGCTCGCCAACGCCCTCATCAGCCTGTGCCTGGGGCTCCTCATCGCCACCGTGGGCGTGGACGAGGTCTACGGTGCCGACCGCTTCACCTTCGGCCAGCCCTTCCTCCAGGACGGCATCGAGTTCCTGCTCGTGATGGTGGGCGCCTACGGCATCGGCGAGGTCCTCACGCGCATGAGCACCGGCTTCGCCGCGCCGGAAGGCGGGGCGGGGCAGGGCACCGGCCGCTTCCGCACGGCCTTCCCGAGCCTCGCCCAGATCTTCGCGCTCAAGGCGACGTTCGCGCGCAGCACGGCGACGGGCATCGTCGTGGGCGTGGTGCCCGGCGCGGGGGCCACCGTGTCGGCCTTCGTCGCCTACGGGCTGGAGAGCCAGTACGGGAAGAACCGCGCGGCGCTGGGCAGCGGTGCCCCCGAAGGCATCGTCGCGGCCAAGTCGGCGGCCACGGCGTCGGTGGGCGGGGCGCTCGTGCCGCTGCTCGCCATGGGCATCCCGGGCAGCGGCGCCACGGCGATCATCCTCGCGGCCTTCCTGCTTCACGGCATCCAGCCCGGCCCGCAGGTGTTCGTCGCCAACGCCGAGCTCGTCTACACCGTCTTCGCGACGGTGTTCGCCGCGGTCATCGGCATGTGCATCCTGGGCTATTTCGCGATCCGCCCGCTGTGCAAGGTGCTGGACGCGCCGGAGGCGATCGTGTCGGCCTTCGTCGTGGTGTTCTGCTTCGTGGGCGCGTTCGCCGCGAGGAACAACCTCTCCGACCTCAACGTGATCGCCGCCTTCGGCGTGCTGGGCTTCCTCTTCGAGCGCTACGGCTTCCCCATCGCGCCGCTGGTGCTGGGCACGATCCTGGGGCCGCTCGCGGAAACCAACTTCATGACCACCATGGTGAGCTTCGACAACGACTGGACCGTGTTCTTCACGCGCCCGATCAGCGGCGGCATCCTCGCGTTCGCGGCGGCCGGCCTTGCCTGGCCCCTCGCGAAGGCGGTCTGGAAGCGCGTGCACGACTCGCGGAGGGCCCATGCCCGGCCCGGCTGAGGCGCCGCGCGGCGCGGCCTTCGAGGCGGTGGCCGCACTGGTGGCGCGCGCCCGCGCGGCGCAGGCCGTCGCCGACGCCTTCGACCAGGCGCGCGTCGACGAGCTGGTCGCGGCCGCCGGCTGGGCCATCCTGGAGCCCGCGCGCAACCGCGAGCTCGCGGAGCTGGCCGTCGCGGACACCGGCATCGGCGACGTCGAGGACAAGATCCGCAAGAACCACCGCAAGACGCTGGGGCTGCTGCGCGACCTCGCGGGCCTGCGCACGGTGGGCGTGATCGCGGAACTGCCGGAGAAGGGCCTGGTGGAGATCGCGCGGCCCGTGGGGGTGGTGTGCGCCATCACGCCGTCGACCAACCCCGCCGCCACGCCCGCCAACAAGATCATCAACGCGCTCAAGGCGCGCAACGCCGTGATCGTGGCACCCTCGCCCAAGGGGGCTTCCACCTGCGCGCGGCTGCTGGATTTCGTGCACGCGCAGTTCGACCGCATCGGCGCCCCGCGCGACCTCGTGCAGATGCTGCCGTCTCCCGTAACCAAGGAGGCGACCGCCGAGCTCATGCGCCAGTGCGACCTCGTGGTGGCGACCGGCTCCCAGGCCAACGTGCGCGCGGCCTACGCGAGCGGCACGCCCGCCTTCGGCGTGGGCGCCGGCAACGTGGCCTCGATCGTGGACGAGACGGCCGACCTCGAGGCCGCCGCCGCGAAGATCGTCGCCTCCAAGACCTTCGACCACGCGACGAGCTGCTCCTCGGAGAACAGCCTCGTGCTCGTGGAGTCGGTGGCGGACGCGATGCTCGCCGCCCTCGGGCGCCTGGGGTGCGTGTACGTGGACGGCGCCGGCCGCGAACGCCTGCGCCAGGCGATGTGGCCCGACGGCCGGCTCTCGCCCGCGGTGATCGGCCAGCCGGCCGGCACGATCGCGGCCCGCGCGGGTCTCGAGGATCCCGCGGCGCGAACGGCGCGCGTGCTGCTGGTCGACGGCGGCGGCGTCGGGCCGGCGCATCCGTTTTCCGGGGAGAAGCTCTCGCCGGTGCTGGCCGTCTACCGCGCGCGCGACTTCGCGCACGCGAAGGAGATCGTGCGGGAGATCTACGCCTTCCAGGGCGCGGGGCATTCCGTGTCGCTGCACAGCGGGCGCGAGGATCGCGCGCTCGATCTCGGCCTCACGCTGCCGGTCGCGCGCGTCATCGTGAACCAGGCGCACTGCATCGCCAACGGCGGCAGCTTCTCGAACGGGCTGCCGGTGTCGCTCTCGATGGGTTGCGGCACGTGGGGGCGCAACAACTTCTCCGACAACCTGAACGTGCGCCAGTACATGAACGTCACCCGGGTCTCGCGGCCGCTGCCGGAGAAGGTGCCCGCCGTCGACGACCTGCTCGGCGCGTACTTCGCGCGCTGGGGCCGCTGAGATGGCCGCGACCGTAGGCGACCTGATCGCCGCGCAGGCGGCCGAGCGGCCGGGCGCCAACTACTTCACCTCGGCCGAGACGGGCCGCACGCTCTCCTTCGGGGAGCTGGATGCGGCCGCGAGGCGCGTCGCCGCACTCCTCGCGCGGGAAGGCTTCGGGCCGGGCACGCACGTCTCCGTCGTCATGCCCAATGGCCTCGCCACCGTGCGGCTGCTGCTGGGCGCGATGGCGGGCGGCTGCTGCGTGAACCCGGTGAACCTGCTCTCGAGCCCCGAGCAGATGCGCTACGTCCTCGACCACTGCGACAGCCGCGTGGTCTTCGCCTCGCCCGAGTGGGCGCCGCGCCTTCGCGAGCTGGCGGCGGGGATCGCGCGCGGGCTGCGCGTGATCGAGATCGATCCCGAGGCGCTCGAACTGCCGGGGGAGGCCGTCTCCGATGCCGCCGCGGCGCTCCCGGCCGTCGCCCCGGAGAGCCTCGCGCTCCTCATGTACACCTCCGGCACCACGGGAAAACCCAAGGGCGTGATGCTCACGCACGCGAACCTCGTGGCCAACGCGCGCGCCATCAGCGCCGAGCATGCGCTCGGGCCCGGCGACCGCGTGGCGGCGGTGCTGCCGCTGTACCACATCAACGCCTTCGCGGTGACGATGCTCGCGCCGCTGGTCCACGGCGGGTCGCTGGTGATGCCCGCGCGTTTCTCGTCGGCGAAGTTCTGGCCGATGGTGGCGCAGGCCGGCTGCACCTGGATCAACGTCGTGCCCACCATCGTGAGCTACCTGCTGGAGGGCGAGGCGCCGCCGCGGGAGACGCTGGCCGGCATCCGCTTCTGCCGATCGGCCTCGGCGGCGCTGCCGCCGGAGCACCACCTCGCCTTCGAGCGCAGGTTCGGCATCGGCATCATCGAGACGATGGGGCTCACCGAGACCGTGGCGCCGGCCTTCTCGAACCCCCTCGAGGCCCCGCGGCGCAAGGTGGGCAGCGTCGGGCGCGCCTCGGGCTGCGAGGCCCGCATCGCGGACGAGCGCGGCGAGGAGGTCCCCGACGGCACGCCGGGCGAGATCATCATCCGCGGCCCGCAGGTCACCGTCGGCTACTACAAGAACCCCGAGGCGACGGCGGGCGCGTTCTTCCCGGGCGGGTGGCTGCGCACCGGCGACATCGGCCGGCGCGACGCCGACGGCTTCTTCTTCATCACCGGGCGCATCAAGGAGCTCATCATCAAGGGCGGCGAGAACATCGCGCCTCGCGAGATCGACGAGGTGCTGCTGCGCCACCCCGCGGTGCGCGATGCCGCCGCCGTGGGCGTCCCCGACCGCCACTACGGGCAGGAGATCGCCGCCTGCGTGGTGCGGCGCGAGGGCACCGCGTGCACCGAGGACGAGCTGCGCGCCTTCTGCCTCGAGCATCTCGGCCGCTACAAGACGCCGAAGGCCTTCCACTTCGTCGACGAGCTGCCGCGCGGGCCGTCGGGCAAGGTGCAGCGGCTGAAGCTCCTCGATATCCTTCCCGCCGCGGTCTGAAGGCGCCGGTGTCCGACTGCGTCCTCACGCTCAACGCCGGCTCCTCGTCGGTCAGGTTCGCCCTCTTCGCGGCGCGGCTTCCCTTGGGCAAGGCGCTGCTGTCGGGGATCGCCGACGGCCTGGGCTCGCGCGCCCGCCTGCGGGTGCGTGACGCCGGGGGCGCGGTGCTGGCGGACGGCGCGCTGGAGGGCGCCGGGGCGGCGGCACCGACGCACGACGACGCCCTGCAGGCGATCCTGGCCCTGCTTCGCGACCGCGCCCCGGAGGCGCGCGTGGCCTGCGTCGGACACCGCATCGTGCACGGCGGCGTGTCCTACGAGCACCCGGTGGCCATCGACGAACGCGTGCTGGCCGACCTCGCGGCGCTCGAGCCCCTGGCGCCCCTGCACCAGCCGCACAATGTCGCGGGCGTGCACGCCGCGCGCCACGCCTTCCCCGACGTGACGCAGGTCGCGTGCTTCGATACCGCCTTCCACCGCGCGCAGCCGGAACTGAACCAGCGTTTCGCCCTGCCGCGCGAGCTGCACGACGCGGGCGTGCGCCGCTACGGCTTCCACGGCATCTCCTACGAGTCGATCCTCGCGCAGCTCGAGGCGCAGGGCCGGGCGGCGGGCCGCGTCGTCGTCGCGCACCTCGGGCACGGCGCCTCGCTGTGCGCCGTGCGCGACGGGCGCTCGGTGGCCACGACGATGAGCTTCTCGCCGCTGGACGGCCTGCCCATGGGCACGCGCTGCGGGCGGCTGGATGCGGCCGTCGTCCTGTACCTCCTGCAGCAGCGCGGCATGGCGCCGGAGCGCATCGCGCGCCTTCTCTACCGCGAGTCCGGCCTGCTCGGGCTGTCGGGAATCACCGGGGAGATGCGGGAGCTCGCGGACTCTGCGGAGCCCGCGGCGCGCGAGGCCGTGGACTACTACGTCGAGCACGCCTGCCGCGAACTCGCCGCGATGTGCGCGGCGCTGGGCGGGCTGGACCTCCTCGTGTTCACCGGAGGCATCGGCGAGAACGCCGCCACGATTCGCGCGCGCATCGTCGCCCGGTCGGCCTGGATGGGGTTGGCGCTGGACGAGTCGGCCAATGCGAGCGGCGGGGAACTCATCTCCGCGCCCGCGAGCGCCGCGGCCATCCGCGTCCTGCACACCGACGAGGAGGCCGCGATCGCGCGCCATGCGGCGCGCTTCGTCAGCGCGCGTAGACAGGAAAAGGGGTCAGAGTCATTTCCCGGGAAATGACTCTGACCCCGTTTTGTCCTTCGATTACCAGGCGCGCTCGGCGCCGCGCGGCAGCACGTTGACCTTTTCCTCCACGGACTTCACGCCGGGCACCGACTCGGCGGCCACGCGCAGGGCGCCGCGCTCCTCGTCGGTGTGGGCCATCCCCCAGAGGTGGACGATGCCCTCGGCCACGATCACGTTGACGTAGGTCGTGCGCGCGCCGGTGGAGGAGAGCGCGTGCAGCACGTCCTGGCGCAGCGCCCGGTCGTCGGCCGTCACGGGAGCGGCCTTCGGCTGGGCCACGAGGGCCTGCAGCAGGTTGGCGCGGCTCACGATGCCCACGACCTTCCCGTCGCGCAGCACGGGCACGCGCTTGATGCGGTGCTTCTCGAGGAGCTCCGCGATCTCCTGGAGCGCGACCTCCTCCGACACGCTCACCACATGGCGGGTCATCACCTCGCCGGCGTGCAGCCCGTGGCTCTTGAGGTAGTCGCGCGCGTCGTCCTGCGGGTCGGAGATGAGGTTGAGCCACCACGAGGTGTGGCGCTCGGTGCCGGATTCGGTCCGGCGCATGAGGTCGCCCTCGCTCACCACGCCCAGCAGGCGGTTTTCCGCATCCACCACGGGCACGGCGCTGATGTGCCGCTCGAGCAGCAGCCGCGCGACCTCCATTACCGTGGCTTCGGGGCCCACGGTGAGAACCGGGGTGGTCATGACGTCCTTGGCTAGCATGCTCGTGTTCCTCCTTTGCGTGGATGGGGACCGGGCGGTGCCGGCATACTCGGCGGCAGCGCCCTCAACGGGCGACCACCGGCGCGCGCAGCCACGCGCCCAGCGATTCGGCGGTGGCGTGGGCATTCGCGATGCAGTCGCCCACGGAGACGCCGCCGCGGTAGTTGGCGCAGAACCGCAGGCCCGGCACGGCCTTCTCGGCTTCGGCCACCCTGGCGATCCGGCCCAGGTGGCCCATCTCGTACTGCGGGATGGCGCGCGGCCAGCGGGTGATCTCGTTCCAGAGCGCCGGGGCGCGGGCGCCGAGCAGGGCGCGGTGCTCCGCGGCGACCTTCTCGAGGAGCTCGCCGTCTTCCGCCGAGGCGAGCCCGGGGTTGCGGCGTCCGCCCACGAAGTTGGTGAGCAGCACCTGGCCCTCCGGCGCGCGGCCCTCGAACATCGAGCTGGAGAAGAGCGTGCCCAGGACGGCGCGGCCTTCCACGCGCGGGGCGAGGAAGCCGAAGCCGCCGAGGTCGTGGGTCACGTCCTCGCGCCGGTAGGCGGACACGACGATGGTCACGGGCGGGTACTGGATCTCCTGCAGCGCGCGCGTGGCCTCCGGGGCGAGGGGATACGCGAGCCTCGCGGCCTCCGGGGCGGGAACCGAGAGCACGACCGCGCGGGCGTGGCGCGTGAGCGTCTCGCCGTCCCTGTCGTGGACCACCACGAAGGAGCCGTCCGCCAGGCGCGAGAGCGAGACGACCTTCGCCCCCTGCGTGACGCGGCCGACGCCGCGGGCCAGCGCGTCGGTGAGCACCTGCATGCCGCCGCGGAACGAGAAGCTCTTCGCGGTGTTCTTCGCCGTCTCCGCGCGCTTCCTGCGCTCGCGCGCGCCGAGGATGGCGCCGACGATGAGGCTGCCGTAGCGCTGCTCGAGGGCGTGCAGCTTCGGGAAGGCCGCCGGGACGGAGAGCCGGTCCGGGTCGCCGGCGTAGATGCCGGCCACGAACGGCTCGATCGCATAGTCGAGGAACTCGCGCCCGAGGCGCCGCTTCACGAAATGGGCGATCGCCTCTTCCTCGTCCGCGGGCTGGCGCCGGATGAAGGGCTCGAGGGCGAGGCGCGCCTTGGCGAGCGGGGAGAAGAGGGGGGTCGCCAGGAAGGCGCCGGGCGACATCGGCAGCGCCACGGGCCTGCCGTCCTTCACCACGAAGCGCGTGCTGGCGATCTCGCTGGCCGGCAGGCGCTCGGAAGCCACGCCCGCGGCCTCGATCAGCTCGCCGATGAGCGGGGTCGTGTCCAGGGCGCTGTTGGGGCCCGTCTCGTAGAGCGCGCCGTCGCGCCTCACCGTGCCGATCACGCCGCCGGGCTTGGCGGCCGCGTCCAGGACTTCCACGCGCAACCCGCGGCGCGCGAGGCCGAAGGCGGTGGCGAGCCCCGAGACGCCGGCGCCCACCACGATCACGTCGAGGGCGGCAGGGGAGGTATCCATGTTCTTGATTCCGGGTGTCATGTGGTCGATCCGACCTTTTTAGGCGTTTGCCGGCGCGTGCGCTTGATGGCCGTCAACCGGTGGGGGGGCGCCCGTCGCGTCATAATGGCACCATGGTCCAACAGGAGGCCCTTTTCCCCGGTTTTCGCGTCCTCGACGTCGATACCGGGGGTGTCCGGGTGCACGCCGTCGCGGGCGGCAGCGGCCCGCCGCTCCTTCTCCTGCACGGCTACCCCCAGACCCACGCCATCTGGCACAAGGTGGCGCCTCGGCTCGCCGGGCGCTTCACCGTGGTGGCCCCGGACCTGCGGGGATACGGGGATTCCGGCAAGCCCCCGACCGACGCGCGCCATGAGCCCTACTCGAAGCGGGAAATGGCGAAGGACCTGGTGGCCGCCATGCGCGGGCTGGGCTTCGCGAGCTTCTTCGTCGCCGGCCACGATCGCGGCGGGCGGGTGGCGCACCGCCTGGCGGTGGACCACCCGGATGCCGTGGCGCGGCTCGCGGTGCTCGACATCTCGCCCACGCTCGCCATGTACGAGCAGACGGACATGGCCTTTGCGCGCGCCTACTGGCACTGGTTCTTCCTGGTGCAGAAGGCGCCCATCCCCGAGACGATGATCGGCGCGGCCCCGGCGTTCTACCTTCGCCACAAGATGGGCGACGGCGCGGCGGGCATGACGCCCTTCGCACCGGAGGCGTGGGCGGAGTACGAACGCTGCTTCACGCCCGAGGCCATCCACGCGAGTTGCGAGGACTACCGCGCCGCGGCCGGCATCGACCTCGAGCACGATCGCGCCGACCGCGAGGCGGGGCGGCGCGTCTCCTGCCCGCTCCTGGCGCTGTGGGGGGCGAACGGCGTGGTCGAGCGCTGCTTCCGGCCCCTGGAGGACTGGGGCCGCGTGGCCACGTCGGTGAGCGGGCGCGCGTTGCCCGCGGGCCATTACCTGCCCGAGGAGGTTCCCGGCCTCGTGGCGGACGAATTCGAATCCTTCTTCGGAGACTGAAAGACACATGAAGACCTACCGCATCGCGACCATCCCCGGCGACGGCATCGGCAACGAAGTCGTGCCCGAGGGCATCCGGGTGCTCGAGGCGGCCGGGCGCAAGTTCGGCATCGGGTTCACCTGGGACGAGAAGCCGTGGAGCTGCGCGTACTACGCGAAGCACGGCCGCATGATGCCCGAGGACGGGCTGGCCGGGATCCGCCACCACGACGCGATCTTCCTGGGCGCCGTGGGGTTCCCGGGCGTGCCGGACCACGTCTCGCTGTGGGGCCTCCTCGTGCCCATCCGCCGCGAGTTCCAGCAGTACGTGAACCTGCGCCCGGTGCGGCTCATGCCCGGCGTGAAGAGCCCGCTGGCCGGCCGCAACCCGGGGGACATCGACTTCTGGGTGGTGCGCGAGAACAACGAGGGCGAGTACTCCTCGATGGGCGGGCGCATGTACGGCGGCACGCAGGAGGAGTTCGTGACCCAGCTCTCGGTCTTCTCGAAGAAGGGCACCGACCGGATCATGCGCTACGCCTTCGAGCTGGCGAAGACGCGCCGGCGCAAGCACGTCACGTCGGCCACCAAGTCCAACGGCATCGCCATCACGATGCCGTACTGGGACGAGCGCTTCAAGGCGATCTCGGCCGAGTACCCCGAGGTGCAGACTTCCCAGTTCCACATCGACATCCTCACGGCGCACTTCGTCCAGCACCCGGACTGGTTCGACGTCGTGGTGGGTTCCAACCTCTTCGGCGACATCCTGTCCGACCTCGGCCCGGCCTGCACGGGCACCATCGGCATCGCGCCGGGGGCCAACATCAACCCGGAGCGCGAGTTCCCGTCGTGCTTCGAGCCGGTGCACGGCAGCGCGCCCGACATCGCGGGCCGGCACATCGCCAACCCCATCGGGCAGATCTGGTCGGGCGCGATGATGCTTGCGCACCTGGGCGAGGCCGAGGCGGGCGAGGCGATCGTGAAGGCGATCGAGCGCGTGCTGGCCGACGGCCCGCGCACGCGCGACCTGGGCGGCACCGCCAACACCGGAGAAGTCGGCAAGGCCATCGCGGACGCGCTTTAGGCGGGGGCCGGTAAATTCGGGGGCCGGGCCGGTATACACTCGCCCCCGGGAACCCGATCACGGGTCCAGTCATAACTACGTATGGAGGAGTGAACAGTGAAGAGACGTGAATTCCTGGTGGTGGGCGGCGCCATGGCCGCCTCGATGGCGTTGCCGGCCCGCGCGGCCTACCCCGAAAAGCCGGTGCGCATGATCATCGCCTTCGCACCCGGCGGCGAGTCCGACATCGGCGCACGCCAGCAGCAGATCGTGTTCAAGAGGCTCTTCGGGCAGGACATGGTCATCGAGTCGAAGCCCGGCGCCGGCGGCGCGCTCGCCTGGAGCCAGCTCAACACCTTCCCCGGCGACGGCTACACGGTGATGGGCACGAACCTGCCGCACATCGTGCTGCAGCCGCTCGAGGGCAACGTCCAGTACAAGACCGAGGACATCACCAACGTCCACATGTACCAGTACACCCCCGACGCGATCATCGTCCGCAACGAGAGCCCTTTCAAGACGTACCAGGACCTCGTCAAGGCGGCGAAGGAAGGCCAGGACAAGGTGACGTTCGCCGGTTCGGGCACGAACTCGGCCAACCACCTCGCCCACACGCGCCTGAACCGGCTCATGGGAGCGAAGACCACCTACGTGCCGTTCAAGGGGACGGGCGACCTCGTCTCGTCGGTCCTTGGCGGGCACGTCACGGCCGCGATGTCGTACAACACGCTGGCGCTGTCGCAGAAGAACAAGATGCGCATGCTGGCGGTGGCCTCGGAAAAGCGCCTGGCGGCCTTCCCGGACGTGCCGACCTTCAAGGAGCTGGGCGGCGACTGGGTGGATGGCGCCTACCGCGGCGTCGGCGTCCCCAAGTCGACCCCCGAGGACCTGCGCCGCAGGATCTCGGACATCTTCTCCCAGATAAACCGGGACCCCGAGTTCCGCCAGAAGATGGCCGACGGGGGGTTCGAGCTCATCGACGTCACGTACGACAAGATGGCGGCCTTCGTCGCGGAGAGGTCGAAGGCCTACATGGAGGCGGCCAGGCTGATGGGGCTCGTCAAGTAGAACGGCGTGGGGGGGGGGGGGGGGGGGGGGGGGG